>NZ_CP093528.1:3713750-4020000 GCF_022682305.1 Shinella zoogloeoides | reverse complement strand
CGCCGACCACGTTTCTCTTTCTTCTATATTCAATTGTCAAAAAACCGACGGACAATCCGTCTCAGTCACCAGAAGCAGCAAATCAAACCCGAACCAGTCAGGCCCAATTCTCACCAGCTTCTCAAGGAAACCCTAGAGCGAGTTCGTCGGCCGCCAGAAGCGCCGCCGCTCTCGTTCGATGAGCGGCGTTATAGGCCCAACATTTTAAACCGTCAACTCACATAATCACAAAAATGAAAAAAATCAGTAAGATATTGATTTTTAATGTGTTTCCTTGATGCGCCCCTCCAAATTCCGGCGAATACCCCACTAAAACCATCAAAAGTCTTGTCTAGGTGGTAAAATTTCTCGCGAAATCCGTTTTACGTGTCCTTGCAAGGCCATAACGCCCTCGGCCCCTTCTCTCCGATATCGGAGCCGGCTATTCAGACAGAAGAAACAAGACCGGAGAGAGATATGTCCAGCCTTGCTGAAGGCACCTTCCCGACCATGACGGTGTCTCTTATAGAGCGCCTGCCGCGCCTGCCCGTTTCGGAGGCTCTTCCTTCCCTGGGCGAGGCTCTTCATGCGGGCACGCGAGCGGTACTTTCCGCACCGCCCGGCGCGGGCAAGACGACCTTGGTGCCACTCTTCCTGCTTGATGCCGCCTGGCGAGGCGATGGAAAGATCATTCTTCTGGAACCGCGCCGGCTGGCCGCCCGCGCCGCGGCGGGCCGCATGGCAGAGCTTTTGGGGGAAAAGGTTGGCGAGACGGTCGGCTACCGCATGCGGCTCGACAACCGCATTTCGGCCAGGACCCGTATCGAAGTCGTGACGGAGGGCGTCTTCGCCCGGATGATCCTCGACGATCCGGAACTTTCCGGCGTTGCCGCCGTGCTCTTCGACGAGTTCCATGAGCGTTCGCTGGATGCGGACTTCGGCTTGGCGCTCGCGCTCGACGTGCAGGCGGCTCTGCGGGACGACCTGCGTCTTCTCGTCATGTCGGCGACGCTCGATGTGGAACGGGTCTCGGCACTGCTCGACAATCCGCCGGCCATCGTCAGCGAGGGGCGGAGCTTCCCGGTCGACGTGCGCTATCAGGACCGTCCGGCGGGCGAGCGTATGGAAGACGGCATGGCGCGCGCTATTATAGAGGCGCATCGCAGCGAAAGCGGATCGATCCTCGCCTTTCTGCCTGGGCAGGCCGAGATCACGCGAACTGCCGAGCGGCTGGAGGGCCGATTCGGCCCGGAAACTGCTATCGTGCCGCTCTATGGCAATCTCAGCCAGAAGGAACAGGATACCGCAATCCGCCCCGCCCCGGCCGGCACGCGAAAAATCGTGCTGGCGACCTCCATTGCCGAAACCTCCATCACTATCGACGGCGTGCGCATCGTCATCGACAGCGGCCTGCAGCGCCTACCCGTTTTCGAGGCGGCGACCGGCATCACGCGTCTTGAGACCGTGCGGGTCTCGCGCGCCTCGGCCGACCAGCGCGCCGGACGCGCCGGACGAACGGAACCGGGCATCGCGATCCGGCTCTGGCATGCCGGCCAGATGGCGGCGCTGCCCGCCTTCACGCCGCCGCAGATCCTTTCCAGCGATCTTTCCTCCTTCATGCTCGATCTTGCCCATTGGGGCGTGACCGATCCGGCGGGCCTCCGGCTCGTCGACCAACCGCCGGCAGCGGCGGTGGAAGAGGCACGCAACCTGCTTCGCCTGCTCGGCGCGCTGGATGAGGCGGGTGCGCTCACCCCGGCGGGCAAACGCATTCGCGAACTGGCCTTGCCGCCGCGGCTTGCCGCGATGATCCTCCATGCCGCTCATGAGGGACAACAGGCCGCCGCCGCACGGCTGGCGGTGCTGCTCACCGAACAGGGCCTCGGCGGTTCGGTCGTGGACATAGAAGAGCGCCTGCGCCGCTTCGCCAATGAACGCGGCGAGCGGGCCGAGGCGGCGAAGCGGCTGGCGCAGCGCATGGCGGATGGTTTCGGCAAGGCCGCATCCCCCACGGCGAGCACGCCGGGCGCGCTGCTGCTGCATGCCTTTCCCGATCGCGTCGCCCTGCAGCGCGGCGGGCACGGGCGCTTCGTCATGGCGAACGGGCGCGGCGGCGAATTGCCGGAAACCGAGCGGCTGGCCGGCACCGAGATGATCGTCGTCGCCGACCTGACCGGGCAGGCGGGCCGGCAGCGCATTCTCGCGGCGGCGGAAATCGACCGCGCAACCGTCGAGGCGGAGCTTGCCGAAAAGATCGTACGCGAGGATCAATGCATCTTCGACCGGGCAAGCCGGCAGGTGCGGGCGCGGCGGGTCGTGCGGCTCGGTGCGATGATCCTCGAGGAGACCCCGCTTCCGCGGCCGGGCGGACCGAAGGCGGCACAGGCTCTCGCCGAGGGCGTGCGCCAGCTCGGAATTCAGGTTCTGCCGTTTTCCCGCGAGGCGGCGCAGCTTCGCGACCGGATCGGCTTCCTGCATCGTTCCATCGGCGAGCCGTGGCCGGATACGAGCGACGGCGCCCTGCTGGCGCGGCTGGACGACTGGTTCGTCCCCTTCCAGGAGACGGCGCGCGGCATCGACGACATTTCGCCGGGCCGTTTGCAGGAAGGGCTGCTTGCGCTTGTCCCCTATGATGTACAGCGTGATCTGGCGCGGCTCGCACCCACCCATTTCGAGGCGCCCACCGGGCAGCGCCATCCGATCCGCTATGATGGCGAAGAGCCGGTGCTGGCGATTCGCGTGCAGGAACTCTTCGGACTGAGGCAGCATCCGGCCGTCGCCGGCGGACGGCTGCCGCTGCTTCTGGAACTGCAATCGCCCGCCCATCGCCCGATCCAGACGACGCGGGATCTTCCCGGCTTCTGGGCCGGGTCCTGGCGGGACGTGCGCGCGGACATGCGCGGACGCTATCCGAAACATCCCTGGCCGGAGGATCCGGCCGAGGCCATGCCGACGACGCGCGCCAAGCCGCGCGGGACGTGAAGGAGACGGGAATGACATTCTACCAGGATCTCGACCTCGACGGCTCCGGCCGGCGGCTTCGCCTCGAGACGCTCATCCGCCTGCGCTGGCTGGCGGTGGCCGGCCAGTCGATCAGCGTCATCGTCGTAGCGCTCTGGCTGGACTTTCCGCTGCCGCTGCTGCCGAGCGCGGTGCTGATCGCGCTTCTGGCGGCGGTGAACTTCTTCCTCGCCGTGCGCTTTCCGCCGGCCCATCGCCTCACGCCGGCGGCGGCCTTCCTGTTGCTCGCCTTCGATCTGTGCCAGCTGACTGCGCTGCTCTTCATCACCGGCGGCCTTGCCAATCCCTTTGCGCCGCTCGTCTGCGTGCCGGTCATCATCTCCTCGTCGCTACAGCCGGTGCGCTTCAGCCTGACGCTCGGCGGGCTTGCCGTTGCGGGCATCACGGCGCTCGCCTTCACCCCCTTTCCGCTGCCGTGGTTTCCGGGCACGCTGCTCGTCGTGCCGCCGATCCTGACGGCCGGCTTCTGGTTCGCCATCGTCTCGACGACTGCCTTCGCCGCCTTCTATTCCTATCGCGTGTCGCAGGAAGCGGCGGAGCTTTCCGATGCGCTGGCGGCGACCGAACTCATCCTCCAGCGCGAAAAGCATCTTTCGCAGCTCGACGGGCTGGCCGCGGCGGCAGCGCACGAGCTGGGCACGCCGCTCGCCACGATCAGCGTCGTCGCCCGCGAGATGGAGCGGGAACTGGGCAGCGACGACCGTTTCAAGGAAGATGTGCAACTGCTGCGAAGCCAGAGCGAGCGCTGCCGCGACATCCTGCGGCGGCTGACGACGCTGTCCACCGAGGACGAGGCGCATATGCGTGTGCTGCCGCTCTCCTCCCTTATGGAAGAAGTCCTGGCGCCGCACCGCGAATTCGGCATCCGGCTCAATCTCGTCGAAAACGGCGAGCGGGAGAGCGAACCGGTCGGCAACCGCAATCCCGGCATTCTCTACGGCCTCGGCAACCTGCTCGAAAATGCGGTCGACCATGCCCGCGAGGAGGTGACCGTCACCGTGAGCCACACGCCGGAGCGGGTGACGATCGTCATCGAGGACGACGGCGACGGCTATGCGGCGGATATCCTCCAGCGCATCGGCGACCCCTATGTCACCAAGCGGCAGAAGGACGAGCGGGCCGGCGGCCTCGGCCTCGGCCTCTTCATCGCCAAGACGCTGCTGGAGCGCTCCGGCGCGAAACTGACCTTCGGCAACCGCACCGGCGACCGGCCGGGCGCACGCGTCTCGGTCGATTGGCCGCGGACCCGCATGGAAGCCAAGGGTGCGAAATGACTTTACCCACCCTCTCGAACGGGTGATAAGCTGACGCCGATCAAGACTGGACGAAAACCGGCCACGGAAGAAGAAAAATGACAGAAAATACCGAACCGCAGACGGCAACCGACGATATCGGGCCGGATCCTTCCCTTCTTCTCGTCGATGACGACGCGCCCTTCCTGCGCCGGCTTGCGCGCGCCATGGAAACGCGCGGCTTCGCCGTCGACACGGCCGAGTCCGTGGCGGAAGGGATCGCCAAGGCCAAGACGAACCCGCCGAAATATGCGGTCGTGGACCTGCGCCTCGGCGACGGCAGCGGCCTCGACGTCATCGCCGCCATCCGCCAGCGCCGCGACGACACACGCATCATCATGCTCACCGGCTACGGCAATATCGCAACGGCGGTGAATGCGGTGAAGCTCGGCGCGGTCGATTATCTCGCCAAGCCCGCCGATGCCGACGACATCTTCGCCGCGCTGACGCAGCGCCCCGGGGAGAAGGTGGAACTGCCGGAAAACCCGATGTCGGCCGACCGTGTGCGCTGGGAGCATATCCAGCGCGTCTACGAGATGTGCGACCGCAATGTTTCCGAGACGGCCCGCCGCCTCAACATGCACCGCCGCACGCTTCAGCGCATCCTGGCAAAGCGCGCGCCGAAATAATCAGGCCGGTTCGTCCCGGCGACCGGAAACGATGGCAGAGATGTCCGGCCCGTCGCGCCGGGCATCCATGGAGAATTCCGCAAGCAGCAACCGGCCCGCGGCGACGCGGGCGAAGGCGAAGGTCACGGCCTTGCGCGTCGGGGCGGAAAGCCTGTGCTCTGGCGCCTCGCGCAGCATATGCGCGCCGTAACCATCGGAAAGGATGAGGCCGCAATCCTCCGGGAAGATATCGAGCGGCACATCCTTGTGGGTGGCGAAGAACAGCCTGTCGCAATGGCGGCGGTAATCCGGCCATTTGCGGTCGACGCGAAAATCCTCGATCGACGTCTTGATCTCGACGATCCAGATCTCGCCCTTGTCCGAAAGGCTGATGAGGTCGGCGCGCCGGCCGCTCGCCAGCGTCAGCTCGGGCAGAACCGCATGGCGCATCTCCATCAGCATGCGCTGCACGCCGCGGCGCACCATCATGGCGCGGTCCGACTGGCGGCCATCGAGCAGCGGATTGTCGTTGTGCAGCGAGACGATCGTCATCTGGAAATCCTCGGGATCGAATCGCAGTCTAGCGCGAATCGCCTGTCCGGCCGGCGAAAAGTTAAGACGGGGCGTACCATCGCGACTCACGAAAGACTCCATTAACCGCCCCGCGCGGTTCCTGTGCGGCTTCGGGCCGACAGGCGCAAAGGCCGTTGAACGGGCGGGCAAGGCGTGCTTGGCATGGCGTCGGGTGCGGCGAAAGCGGCGGAAACCGGGCGATATTGTTGCAAAAAAACACTCTCCCGGTTTTTTGCTCAAGCGCAGGCCCATGCCGCAGCGCACGCGCTTGCATTGACCGGTTTAATCGAAAATAAACCATGATCGATGAAAGTTCTGCGCCACGGAACTTCCTAATTCCCTGACCCAAGAGACTCCCATGCGCCTCCGCAATGCCCTCCTTCTGTGCGGCCTCGCAGCAGCCGTCACGCTCGCCGGTTGCTCTTCCTCCTCCACGTCCGGTCCGGGCGAAAAGGTGGCGACCAATGCCATCTTCACTTCGGATTATGGCGCTGTCGAGGACAACGGCTACGCCCTGCCGGCAATCCCGATCAGCAAGGTGAACACGAAGTACCACCGCCAGATCGTCGATTACGCCACCAGCGAGAAGCCGGGCACGATCGTCGTCAACACGCCGAACCGCTTCCTTTATTATGTACTGCCCGGCGGCAAGGCCGTGCGCTACGGCATCGGCGTCGGCAAGTCGGGCTTTGCCTGGCAGGGTGAAGCCTATATCGCCTGGAAGCAGGAATGGCCGACCTGGCATCCGCCGAAGGAAATGGCGGACCGCAAGCCGGAAGTCGCCCGCTACGTCAAGGACGGCATGGGTCCGGGCCTGAAGAACCCGCTCGGCGCACGCGCCATGTATCTCTTCAACGACAAGGGCCAGGACACGCTGTTCCGCCTGCACGGCACGCCGGAATGGTCCTCCATCGGCACCGCCGCCTCCTCGGGCTGCATCCGCCTGATGAACCAGGACATCATCGACCTCTACAAGCGCGTCCGCCCCGGCACCAGCGCCCGCGTCGTTGTCCAGCAGTAAGCGGACAATCGATCCCGTATATATATAGAGAGGCCGCCGGAGCAATCCGGCGGCCTCTTTCGTTTGAGATCGTGCCGACAGGACGGCGAGCGCCTTGCCGGTAGAAACGTCAGCCGCCAGCGGCCTTCAGCTCCAGGCGGCGACGATGCAGGACCGGCTCGGTATAGCCGTTCGGCTGTTCGCGGCCCTTCAGCACCAGTTCGACGGCCGCCTGGAAGGCGATGGAGCCGTCGAAATTACCGGCCATCGGACGGTAGAGCGGATCGCCTGCATTCTGCCCGTCGACGACGGCGGCCATGCGCTTCATCGTCTCGAGGATCTGCGCCTCGGTGATGACGCCGTGATGCAGCCAGTTGGCGAGATGCTGGGCGGAGATGCGCAGCGTCGCGCGGTCTTCCATCAGGCCGACATTGTTGATGTCCGGAACCTTGGAGCAGCCGACGCCCTGGTCGATCCAGCGCACGACATAGCCGAGGATGCCCTGCGCATTGTTGTCGAGTTCACGCTGGATTTCCTCCGGCGTCCAGTTCGGACGAATCGCGACCGGAACGGAGAGGATGTCGGAGAGCTTGGCGCGCGGACGCGAGCGCAGCGAGGCCTGAACCTCGGCGACATTGACCTTGTGGTAGTGCGTGGCATGCAGCGTCGCAGCCGTCGGCGAGGGAACCCAGGCGGTGTTGGCGCCGGCCTTCGGATGGGCGATCTTCTGTTCCAGCATGGCGGCCATCAGGTCGGGCATGGCCCACATGCCCTTGCCGATCTGCGCATGGCCGGACAGGCCGCATTCGAGGCCGATATCGACGTTCCAGTTCTCGTAGGCGCCGATCCAGGCCGCCTGCTTCATGTCGCCCTTGCGGATCATCGGACCCGCTTCCATCGAGGTGTGAATTTCGTCGCCGGTGCGGTCGAGGAAGCCGGTATTGATGAAGACGACGCGTTCCCTGGCGGCGCGGATGGCTTCCTTGAGGTTGATCGTCGTGCGGCGCTCCTCGTCCATGATGCCCATCTTCATGGTGTTCGGAGCCATGCCGACGGCGACCTCGACGCGGCCGAAGAGCTTCGAGGCGAAGGCGACTTCTTCCGGGCCGTGCATCTTGGGCTTCACGACATACATGGAGCCGGCACGCGAATTCTGGCGGCGGCCGTTCGGGCCGACGTCGTTGAGCGCGATCAGCGCGGTGACCATGGCGTCCATGATGCCTTCCGGCACTTCGTTGCCGTCGCGGTCGCGGATCGCCGGATTGGTCATGAGGTGGCCGACATTGCGCACCAGCATCAGCGAGCGGGCCGGCAGCGTCAGGGTGGAGCCGTCGGGCGCGGTATAGGCGCGGTCGGGGTTGAGGCGGCGCGTGATGGTCTTGCCGCCCTTGACGACTTCTTCCGAAAGGTCGCCCTTCATCAGGCCGAGCCAGTTTCGATAGACGACGACCTTGTCCTCGGCATCGACGGCGGCGACGGAGTCTTCGCAGTCCATGATCGTGGTCAGCGCCGATTCGATCACGACGTCGGAAATATGCGCCGCATCATCCTTGCCGGTCGGCGTGGCGGCATCGATGCGGATCTCGATATGCAGGCCGTTGTTGCGCAGGAGAACACGCGTCGGCGCCGCGGCCTCACCGGCATAGCCGGCAAACTTCGTCTCGTCGGCAAGACCCGTCTTGCCACCACTCGCCAGCGCTACGACCAGCTTCCCGCCCTCGACGGAAAGGCCCGCCGCGTCGCGCCAGGAGGCGCCGGCCAGCGGCGCGCCATCATCGAGGAAGCCGCGCGCCCAGGCGATGACCTTGGCGCCGCGCACTGGATTGTAGCCCTTGCCCTTTTCCGCACCGTCCGTTTCCGGGATCGCGTCCGTGCCGTAGAGCGCGTCGTAGAGCGAACCCCAGCGCGCATTGGCGGCGTTCAGCGCATAGCGCGCATTCATGACGGGAACGACGAGCTGCGGACCGGCGACGACGGCGATTTCCGGATCGACATTGTCCGTCGTCACGGAGAACGTGTCGCCCTCGGGCAGGAGATAACCGATCTCGCGCAGGAACGCCTCATAGACGGCCATGTCCGAAGGCGCGCCGTTCTTGCGGTACCACGCGTCGATCTTTTCCTGCAGCGCATCGCGCTTGGCGAGCAGCGCGCGGTTTTCCGGCGCAAGGTCATGCACGATCGCCGAGAAATCCGAGAAGTAGCGTTCCGCGTCCACGCCCGTGCCGGGCAGCGCCTCCTTCACGAGAAAATCATAAAGGGCGCTATCGATCGAAAGACCGGCTTTTTCCGTATAGGTCATGTGAAAAGCTCTCCGAAGGACGGGACGATGGGGGAGTATCCCGAATGCTGTCACTTTCAGGAGCTTTCATTGATAGTCAATTCGGCAAGGGCATAAAGAATTTATTCCGCTTGGGATAAAATCATACTTTGTGCGTCGTTCTTCATCTCCCGCGCGGCAAAATAACCCCGGAAATCTCTCCTTCCGTCCCCCGTTTGCAATTGCCGGGGCGCTGCTTACATAGGGAACGACGAAGCCGCCTCGCCGGCGGTGCCCTGCCCGGCCCCCCGGGTCCGAAAGGTCCATCCATGAGTGAACACGATCCTTACGCTTCCATGCACGCCACGACGATCATCACCGTCCGCAAGGACGGCAAGGTGGTGATGGCGGGCGACGGCCAGGTGAGCCTCGGCCAGACCGTGATGAAGGGCAATGCCCGCAAGGTGCGCCGCCTCGCCAAGGGCGACGTGATCGCCGGTTTCGCCGGCGCCACCGCCGACGCCTTCACCCTGCTCGAACGGCTGGAAGCCAAGCTGGAGCAATATCCCGACCAGCTCATGCGCGCCGCTGTCGAGCTTGCCAAGGACTGGCGCACCGACCGCTACCTGCGCCGGCTCGAAGCCATGATGCTCGTCGCCGACAAGTCCGTCACGCTGGCGCTGACCGGCAACGGCGACGTGCTGGAGCCGGAACACGGCACCATGGCGATCGGCTCGGGCGGCAACTATGCCTATGCCGCGGCCCGCGCGCTGATGGACACCAACAAGTCGGCCGAGGAGATCGCGCGCCGCGCCATGCAGATCGCCGGCGACATCTGCGTCTACACCAACCACAATGTCGTGGTGGAAACGCTGGACGCCGATCGCTGAGACCGTCCTGCCCACGCCTTCGAGGGCGGGCACGATATACGAGACTTCACAGACGGGGCGGCCCGGCGCTGACGATGGCCCGGAACCGCTGCCAGAAACGGAAAAGCCCATGTCCAATTTTTCGCCCCGCGAGATCGTTTCCGAACTCGACCGCTTCATCATCGGCCAGCACGACGCCAAGCGGGCCGTCGCCATCGCGCTTCGCAACCGCTGGCGCCGCCACCAGCTGGAGCCGGACCTGCGCGACGAGGTGATGCCGAAGAACATTCTGATGATCGGCCCGACGGGCGTCGGCAAGACGGAAATCTCGCGCCGCCTCGCCAAGCTTGCCGGCGCGCCCTTCGTCAAGGTCGAGGCGACGAAGTTCACCGAGGTCGGCTATGTCGGCCGCGACGTCGAGCAGATCGTGCGCGATCTCGTGGAGGTCGGCATCGGCCTGGTGCGCGAGAAGAAGCGCGCCGAGGTGACCGCCAAGGCCCATGTGAACGCCGAGGAACGTGTGCTCGACGCCCTCGTCGGCGCGACCGCCTCGCCGGCGACGCGCGATAGTTTCCGCAAGAAGCTGCGCAACAACGAGCTGGACGACAAGGAAATCGAGGTCGACGTCGCCGATAGCGGCACGCCGGGCGGCTTCGAGATTCCCGGCATGCCGGGAGCCAATATCGGCGTGCTGAACCTGTCCGAGATGTTCGGCAAGGCGATGGGCGGACGCACCAGGAAGGTGAAGACGACAGTCAAGGACTCGTACAAGATCCTGATCGACGACGAATCCGACAAGCTGCTCGACAACGAGCAGATCCAGCGCGAAGCCATCCGCTCGGCGGAGAACGACGGCATCGTCTTCATCGACGAGATCGACAAGATCGCCGCGCGTGACGGCGGCATGGGCGCGGGCGTTTCCCGCGAGGGCGTGCAGCGCGACCTCCTGCCGCTCGTCGAGGGCACGACTGTCGCCACCAAGTACGGCCCGGTGAAGACCGACCATATCCTCTTCATCGCCTCCGGCGCGTTCCATGTCTCCAAGCCCTCGGACCTGCTGCCGGAGCTTCAGGGCCGCCTGCCGATCCGCGTCGAGCTGCGGGCGCTGACCAAGGAGGACTTCCGCCGCATCCTCACGGAAACGGAGGCAAGCCTCATCCGCCAGTACAAGGCGCTGATGCAGACGGAGGACGTCACGCTCGACTTCACCGAGGACGGCATCGACGCACTGGCGGACGTCGCCGTGCAGCTCAACGCCAGCGTCGAGAATATCGGCGCGCGGCGTCTGCAGACGGTGATGGAGCGGGTGCTCGACGAAATCTCCTTCGAGGCGCCGGACAAGGGGGGCAACAGCCTCCTCATCGACGCCGACTATGTGCGCAAGCATGTCGGCGCGCTGGCGGCCAATACGGACCTGTCGCGCTATATCCTGTGACGTTTCGGCACCGGCAGCCGCGAAAGGGGCCGCCGGTGCCGCATTTTTGAAGACATGGCCCCTCGACAGGAGGGGCGCTCGCGCCTTACGCCTTTGCCGCGCGCCTGGCATCATTCCGACACGATTGTCGTGCATCGGTCGCCGCCATCCGCCGACAGATTCGACCAGACGGGAAATTGAACCGTGCGACAGCTCTTGCCTGTGCTTGCCCTTGCAACCGCCCTTTTCGTCCAGAGCCAGACGACGGCGCTGGCCATCGACGTGGTGCCGCCCGGCAACCGCAACGCCGAGCAGCCGAGCATCCCGGGCGCTTCCACGCGCCGCACCAAGGCCGGCAAGACCTCCTTCGACGCCAAGTACGAGAAGGTGCGCGACCTTATCGCCAATGACGGCCAGCTCACCGGCAAGATCAAGTCGATCGCCGGCAAATACGGCATCGCCCCGATCCATATGGTCGGCGCCATCGTCGGTGAGCACACCTATAATGTCGACGCCTACGACCGCCTCCAGAGCTATTACGTGAAGGCCGCGTCCTACACCGGCAATTTCCGCTTCGCCTATGACGGCGAATCCATCGGCGACTTCGTCGCGCGGCCGGAATTTGCCCAGTGCGCGTCCAAAAAAGGCTCCTACGCGCTGTGGACCTGCCGAGAGAGCGTCTGGAACCGCAGCTTCCGGGGCAAGACGGTCGGCGGCACGTCCTTCCCGAACAACCGCTTCAGCGCGGTATTCTTCCAGCCCTTCTATGCCGGCCAGACCTTCGGCCTCGGCCAGATCAACCCGCTGACGGCGCTGACGCTCACGGACGACGTCGCCCGCATCTCCGGCTACGACAAGCTCGACGAGAACGACGCGGCCGGCGTCTACCAGGCGATCATGGACCCGGATATCTCGCTCGCCTACATGGCCGCCGCGATCCGCCGCTCCATCGACGCCTACAGGAAGATCGCCGGCGTCGACATCTCGAAGAATCCCGGCCTGACGGCGACGCTCTACAATATCGGCAATCCCGACGCCCGCGCGAGCGCCTTTTCCGCGCACCGCGCGGCCGGCGAGACGACCTGGCCGGAAGAGAACTATTACGGCTGGCTGATCAACGACAAACTGGCGGAACTCGAGGGCCTGCTCTAACTTCCGCCCACCTCTCGGCCCATCTTCGATAGAGCCGATGGAAGGAGGCAGACGATGGACATGCGCCCCGAGCCGTTCGAACCGCCAGCACCCGTTCCCCGCACGGTGCCGCCGTCGAAGCTCGAGATCATCCGCACCGTCTTCCGCAACCCGCTGGAACTGTGGGGCACGCCGTCCTATACGCTGCCCTGGATCATGACGAGCTTCTTCGGCGAGAAGACGCTGATCGTCAACGATCCCGGCCTCATCAAATACCTGCTCGTCGACAACGCCGCCAACTACAGGATGGCGACGGTGCGCCAGCTCGTGCTGCGCCCGATCCTGCGCGACGGACTGCTGACGGCGGAAGGCGCGGTCTGGCGGCGCTCGCGCAAGGCTGTCGCGCCGATCTTCACGCCACGCCACGCCAAGGGCTTCGCCACCCAGATGCTGGCGCAGTCGGAGCTTTACGCGCAAAAATACGAGGGCGCGGACGGCGCGGTCTTCGACATCGGCAACGACATGACGGAACTCGCTTTCGCCGTGCTCTCCGACACGCTGTTCTCCGGCGAGATCGTGACCTCCTCGGACAAGTTCGCCGACGACGTGGACGATCTCCTCCATTCCATGGGCCGCATCGACCCGATGGACCTTCTGCGCGCGCCGTCCTGGGTACCGCGCCTCACGCGCATCGGCGGCCTGAAGGTGCTGGGGAAATTCCGCCGCATCGTGCGCGACACGATGGACCTGCGCCTGAAGCGCATGGCGGAGGACGGCGACGGCGCGCCGAGCGATTTCCTGACGCTGCTCCTGCGCGCGGCGGGACCGGAGGGCCTGACCATGGAGGAAGTGGAGGACAATATCCTCACCTTCATCGGCGCGGGCCACGAGACGACGGCCCGGGCGCTCGCCTGGACGCTTTATTGCGTGGCCAACTCCCCCCATGTGCGCGAGGCGATGGAAGCGGAGATCGACCGCGTTCTCGAAAGCGGTGCAGATCCCGTCGACTGGCTGGACCTCATGCCCTGGACGCGTGCCGCCTTCGAGGAGGCCATGCGGCTCTATCCGCCCGCGCCCTCGATCAACCGCGAGGCGATCGCCAACGATCGCTGGACCAGCCCTTCCGGCGAGGCGGTCGATATCCCGAAGGGCGTTACCATCCTCGTCATGCCCTGGACGCTGCATCGCCACGAACTGCTCTGGCAGAAACCGCGCGCCTATATGCCGGAGCGCTTCCTGCCCGAGAACCGCGAGGCGATCCACCGCTTCCAGTATCTTCCCTTCGGCGCGGGGCCGCGCATCTGCATCGGCGCGACCTTCGCCATGCAGGAGGCGATCATCGCGCTCGGCGTGCTGATGCGCCGCTTCCGCTTCGACATGACGGCGGAAACCAGGCCCTGGCCGGTGCAGCGCCTGACGACGCAGCCGGCTAACGGGCTGGCGTTGAGGGTGACGGCTCGTCGGTCCGCTTCTTCGCCTTCTTGATCGTCTTGATCGCGGCGCAGGTCGCTTCCGGGTTCTTGCACGGCTGGTAGACGACGATCTCGCTGCCGCTGCCGTCGTCCCAGACGGCCTGTACGGCGATGGTCTCGGCCTCGCCCGGCTTCAATTCGATATAGAGCCAGTTGCTCGTGTCGTCCGAGGGCAGGTTGAAGGGCAGTTGCGGATCGCATTCCGCCATCGGGAAGGTCTTGTCGAGCGCATCGGAATTGATCGAATAGCGCACCTCCTTCAGCCGGCAATGCATGGTCTGCAACGCCGTGAAATAGATGAGCTGCCGGCCGGCGAATTCACGGAACTGCACCCAGCCCGTCTGCTTGTTGGCATCCAGCATCGCCTTGTAGATCGAGACGTCGGGGATTTGCGCCCGGTACTGCTCCTCGTCGTCCTCCTGCGCGCCCGCCGGCAGGTTGCCGGCAAGAAGGAGAAGGGCTGCCAGAAGCGGCTTTCGGATGGCGCGGTCGGTCAATGGCTGGCTCCTCGTTCTTTCACCCGATGTCGCCGCTGGAATGGTGGCAATCGGCCCGGACATGCAATAACACCATTGCAGGCCCGCTTTGCAAAGAGACGGCGGGACGCATGGAAGAATTCTCGTGGCAGACCATTTGTTACTCGGCATCGATACCGGCGGCACCTATACGGACGCCGTGCTCTATAGCGAAACGGCGGGCGTCGTCGCCCGCGCCAAGGCGCTGACCACCCGCCATGACCTGTCGGTCGGCATTTCCGGCGCGGTCGAGGCGGTGCTGGCCGAGGCGAAGGCCCCGGTCTCCGCCATCGGCCTCGTCTCGCTCTCCACCACGCTCGCCACCAATGCGCTGGTGGAGGGACAGGGCGGCCGCGCCGGCCTCGTCATGATCGGCTTTACCCCGGAAGACCTCAAGCGCGACGGCCTTGCCGACGCGCTCGGCAACGACCCCGTGCTCTTCCTGCCCGGCGGCCACAACGTTCACGGCACCGAGACGGCGCTCGACATGACGGCGCTGGACGAAGCCCTGCCGCTGCTTGCGCAAACCGTCTCCTCCTTCGCCGTCGCCGGCTATTTCGCCGTGCGCAACCCGGCGCACGAGGAGCGGGTGCGCGCGCGCATTCGCGGCGCCTCGCACCTGCCGGTCACCTGCAGCCACGAGCTTTCCTCCAAGCTCGGCGGTCCGCGCCGGGCGCTGACGACGCTGCTCAACGCCCGCCTCGTCTCGATGATCGACCGGCTAATCGGCTCCTGCGAGGACTACCTGAAACGCCGTGGCATCGACGTGCCGATGATGGTGGTGCGTGGCGACGGCGCGCTGATCTCGGCCGCCGAGGCGCGGCTTCGCCCCATCGAGACCATTCTGTCCGGCCCGGCCGCGAGCCTCGTCGGCGCGCGACACCTGACCGGACTCGACAATGCCGTCATCTCCGATATCGGCGGCACGACGACCGACGTCGCGGTGCTCGACGGCGGACGACCGAGGCTCGATGCCGACGGCGCGGTGGTCGGCGGCTTCCGCACCATGGTCGAGGCAGTCGCCATGCGGACTTTCGGCCTCGGCGGCGATTCGGAAGTGCGCGTCGACGACCGCGGCCTCCGGGCGAAGATCGATCTCGGCCCACGCCGCTTCATGCCGCTCAGCCTCGCCTCGGCACTGCATCCTGAAGCCGTCGTTTCCGTGCTGGAGCGCCAGGTCCGCGCGCCCCATGCCGGCCGGCACGACGGGCGCTTCGCGGTACGCACCGGCGTGCCCGAGCGGCTCGCCAGCGGCCTCCTGCCGCAGGAACAGGCGCTCTACGAAAAGATCGGCGACACGCCGCTGCCGCTCGACGGGCTGCTGGCGACGACGCTGCAGAAGGCAACGCTCGACCGGCTCGTCGCGCGCGGCCTCGTCCATATCTGCGGCATCACCCCGTCGGACGCCATGCATGTACTCGGCGGACAGGGCCAATGGGACCCCGCCGCCGCCCGTCTCGGCCTGGAGCTTGCCGCCCGCACCAAGGACGGCACCGGACGGCCGATCGCCGAAAGCCCGGAGGATCTGGCGCACCTCATCGTCGACCGGCTTACCCGTCAGTCGTCGGACGTCATCCTCTCCGCCTGTCTTGCCGATGACGGCGCGGGATCGATCGATCCGACCGTGTCCGCCTCCGTGCACCGCGCGCTGCACCGGGTTCCCGGCATCGTGCAGTTCCGCATCGCGCTCGACCGTCCGCTGGTCGGACTCGGCGCGTCGGCTCCGGTCTATTACCCGGCTATCGCCGAAATGCTCGGCGCCGAATCCGCCATTCCCGCCGATGCCGGCGTCGCCAATGCGGTGGGCGCGGTGGTCGGCCAGGTGCGCACCGCCGTCACCGTCTTCGTGACCATGCCGGAAGAAGGCATCTTCATCGTCGGCGGCGCCGGCGAAAGCGCGCGCTTCATCGACGAGAACGAGGCTTTTGCTCTGGCGAAGGAACGCGCCATGACGGCGGCACTCCATGCGGCCCGCGCGAACGGCGCGGACGAGCCCGTGGTGACGCTCACCGAGGATATCGACGCCCCCGAGGTGGAAGGCCGGCGCAAGCTGATGGAGGCCCGCTTCACCGCCATCGCCAGCGGCCGTCCGCGCATCGCGGAGGCCGCGTAGGGCGCTGGTGCGCATCGCCGAACGCCCGCGAAAGACTGGTCTTTTCATGACAGCCCTGTTAAGGAGCGGCGATAAAATACCGGAGAAACCCATGAGCCGCACCGCCAGCGTTTCGCGCAAGACGAACGAGACCAGCATTTCGGTCACCGTCGATATCGACGGCACCGGCACGTCGAAGATTTCGACGGGCGTCGGTTTCTTCGACCACATGCTCGAGCAGCTCGCGCGACATTCGCTCATCGACATGGAGATCAAGGCCGACGGCGACCTTCACATCGACGACCACCACACGGTCGAGGATACGGGCATCGCCATCGGACAGGCCATCGCCAAGGCGCTCGGCGACCGGCGCGGCATCACACGCTACGCCTCGCTCGACCTTGCCATGGACGAGACGATGACGCGCGCCGCTGTGGACGTCTCGGGCCGACCGTTCCTCGTCTGGAACGTGGATTTCTCCGCCCCGAAGATCGGCACCTTCGATACCGAACTGGTGCGCGAATTCTTCCAGGCGCTCGCCCAGCACGCCGGCATCACGCTGCATATCCAGAACATCTACGGCGCGAACAACCATCATATCTCGGAGACGTGCTTCAAGGCCGTCGCACGCGTGCTGCGCACCGCGACCGAGATCGATCCCCGCCAGGCGGGCCGCGTTCCCTCGACGAAGGGTTCGCTGGCCTGAAGGGCAAAGCTGGAGGCCTGTAGATGGCCACGTTCCTCGTTCTGATACCGCCGGGCGCCCGAAGCGGCGATGAAAAGGCCCGCATCGTCCGCGACCGCTTCTCCTGGCTCGCGCTTTTCCTGCCGGTGATCTGGCTGCTCTGGCATCGGGCGTGGCTCGCCGCCGCCCTCGCCTTCGCGGTGCAAGCGCTCGGCTCGGCCGTCTCGGACCATCCGGTCTTCGGTCTTGCCGGCCTCGGCCTTAGCCTTGCGACCAGCCTTCTCGTTGCCCTCGAGGGCCCTTCCATGGTCGTCGCGGGCCTCGAACGGCGCGGCTGGACGGTCGATGCGGTGATTGTCGCCGACGACCGGAAAACGGCGGAAGACATCTATTACACGGAAACCCCGGCCGGCGAGGCGGAAACGCGGGAGAGCGTTTCCCTTCCGGCCTCCGAAACCTCCCGTCGCCGGCACGCTCCCATGCTCGGCCTCGTCGGTTTCAAAGAAGGACGCTGACATGCGCGTTGCGATCATAGACTACGGCTCGGGCAACCTGCGCTCGGCCACCAAGGCTTTCGAGCGCGCGGCGCGCGAAGCCGGCATTGCCGCCGAAATCGACCTGACGGACAAGGCCGATCGCGTCGCCTCCGCCGACCGCATCGTCCTGCCCGGCGTCGGCGCCTATGCCGATTGCCGCCGCGGCCTCGATGCCGTGCCCGGCATGGTGGACGCGCTGCGCGATGCCGTCGAGACGAAGGCCCGCCCCTTCCTCGGTATCTGCGTCGGCATGCAGCTCATGTCCTCGCGCGGCCTGGAAAAGACCGTGACCGAGGGTCTTGGCTGGATCAAGGGCGACGTCGTGAAGATGACGCCGGACGATCCCGCTCTGAAAATCCCGCAGATCGGCTGGAACACACTCGACCGCAAGCGCCCTCACCCGCTCTTCGACGGCATCCCGGAAACGCTGCACGCCTATTTCGTGCATTCCTACCACCTTGCCGCCGACAACCCGGAGGACGTGGTCGCGACCGTCGACTACGGCGGGCCGATGACCGCCTTCGTCGCCAACGGCAACAAGGCCGGCGCGCAGTTCCACCCGGAAAAGAGCCAGACGCTCGGCCTCGCCCTCATCACCAATTTCCTGCGCTGGAAACCCTGATATGATCCTCTTTCCCGCCATCGACCTGAAAGACGGCCAGTGCGTTCGCCTCAAGCTCGGCGACATGGACCAGGCCACCGTCTACAATCCCGACCCGGCCGCCCAGGCGAAAGCCTTCGAGGACCAGGGTTTTGAATGGCTGCATGTCGTCGACCTCAATGGCGCCTTCGCCGGGGAAAGCGTCAACGGCGCGGCTGTCGACGCCATCCTGAAGGCGACGAAGAACCCGGTGCAGCTCGGCGGCGGCATCCGCACACTCGACCATATCGAAAGCTGGCTGTCGCGTGGCCTCTCGCGCGTCATCCTCGGCACTGTCGCCGTGCGCGATCCCGCGCTCGTCATCGAGGCCTGCAAGAAATTCCCCGGCAAGGTCGCCGTCGGCATCGATGCCAAGGGCGGCAAGGTCGCCGTCGAGGGCTGGGCGGAAGCCTCCGAACTCGGCGTGATCGAGCTTGCGAAGAAGTTCGAAGGCGCGGGCGTTGCCGCGATCATCTATACCGACATCGACCGCGACGGCATCCTGGCGGGCATCAACTGGGCTTCGACGCTGGAACTGGCCGACGCCGTCTCCATTCCCGTCATCGCCTCCGGCGGCCTTGCCTCCATGGACGATATCCGCCGCCTCGTCGCTTCCGACGCCCGCAAGCTCGAAGGCGCGATCTCCGGCCGGGCGCTCTATGACGGGCGTATCGATCCGGCCGAGGCGCTGGCCGTGATCCGCGGCGCGAAAGGACGTGCAGCATGACCCTCAAGGCACGCGTCATCCCCTGCCTCGACGTCAAGGACGGCCGTGTCGTCAAGGGCGTCAGCTTCGTCAACCTCGTCGATGCCGGCGATCCCGTGGAATCGGCCAAGGCCTATGATGCGGCCGGTGCCGACGAACTCTGCTTCCTCGACATCACCGCCTCCTCCGACAACCGCGACACGATCTTCGACGTCGTGGCGCGCACGGCCGACCATTGCTTCATGCCGCTGACCGTCGGCGGCGGCGTGCGCGCGGTCGCCGATATCCGCAAGCTGCTGCTCGCCGGGGCCGACAAGGTGTCGATCAACTCGGCCGCCGTCTCCAATCCCGATTTCGTCGCCGAGGCCGCCGACAAGTTCGGCAACCAGTGCATCGTCGTCTCCATCGATTCCAAGAAAGTATCGGCCGAAGGCGAGGAAGATCGCTGGGAGATCTTCACCCACGGTGGTCGCAACGCGACCGGCATCGACGCCGTCGCCTTCGCGGAAAAGATGGTGGAGCGCGGCGCGGGCGAACTGCTTCTGACCTCCATGGACCGCGACGGGCAGAAGGGCGGCTACGACATCGCGCTGACCCGCACGATTGCCGACCGCGTTTCCGTTCCGGTCATCGCGTCCGGCGGCGTCGGCAATCTCGACCACCTCGTCGAGGGCGTGCGCGACGGCCATGCGACGGCGGTCCTGGCCGCCTCAATCTTCCACTTCGGCACCTATACGGTGGGCGAGGCCAAGCGCTACATGGCCGAGCATGGCATCGCCATGCGGCTCGACTGAGGAGCATCCCATGAGCACCTTCACCCTCGCCGATCTCGAAGCCATCGTCGCGGCCCGCGCAGCGGTCGATCCCTCGGAAAGCTGGACGGCCAAGCTGGTTGCGGCCGGGCAGCAGAAGGCTGCGAAAAAGCTCGGAGAAGAGGCCGTCGAGACCGTTATCGCGGCCATCGAGGGCAAAAAGGCCGATTTGACGAGCGAAACGGCCGATTTGCTCTATCATCTCATGGTCGTATTGAAAATCGGCGGCGTCCCGTTACAAGATGTCATGGGGGAGCTGGAACGGCGCACAGGCCAGTCCGGTCTTGCGGAAAAGGCCAGCCGGAAGAGTTGATGATCCAGGCAGCGCGCGACAAGGACCAGCCGGATATTCCGGACGATTTCGGAAACCGCGATTATTCGCCCTACCGCTTCTTCACGGCAGACGAATGGGCACATTTCCGGGCCGACACGCCGCTGACGCTGACGGGGGACGAGGTCCAGCGCCTGCGCTCGCTCAACGACCCGATCGACCTCGACGAAGTCCGGCGCATCTATCTCTCGCTCTCGCGCCTGCTTTCGGCCCATGTCGAATCTTCGCAGATGCTCTTCGAGCAGAGGAAGCAGTTCCTCACCCTCTCGGACGAGGCCAAGACGCCCTTCGTCATCGGCATTGCCGGCTCCGTTGCGGTCGGCAAGTCGACCACCGCGCGCATCCTGATGGAGCTCCTGTCGCGCTGGCCCTCCAGCCCCAAGGTCGATCTCGTGACGACCGACGGCTTCCTCTACCCGAACGCCGTGCTCCAGCGTGAAAACATGATGGACCGCAAGGGCTTTCCCGAGAGCTACGATACCGGTGCGCTGCTGCGCTTCCTCTCGGCCATCAAGGCCGGCAAGAAGGACGTCAAGGCGCCGATGTATTCGCACCTGACCTATGACGTTCTGCCGAATGCATCGCGTACGATCGACCGGCCCGATATCCTCATCTTCGAGGGCATCAACGTGCTCCAGTCGCGCAATCTGCCGGCGGACGGCAAGATCGTGCCGATGGTCTCGGATTTCTTCGATTTCTCGATCTATATCGATGCTGAAGAGAAGCTGATCCACGCCTGGTACGTGGAACGCTTCATGCGCCTGCGCGAAACGGCCTTCAAAAACCCGGATTCCTACTTCCACCGCTATGCGACGATCAGCGAGACGGCCGCGCTCGCCATCGCGGAAAGCCTCTGGCACAATATCAACCTGAAGAACCTGCACCAGAACATCCTGCCGACGCGCCCGCGCGCCGACCTGATCCTGCAGAAGGGCAAGAACCACCTCATCGAGACGGTGGCGCTGCGCAAGCTGTAGCCGGCTTAGGGGTTCACACGCCGAAGCGTCAGGTTGATGCGCCCGGCATTCTTCAGCAGCGTCGACGTGCCTGGATAGATCCGGTCGACCCCGTGGAAGACCAATCGGCTTTCGCCTCCGAAGACGAAGACATCGCCGCTCGACAGCCGGAACGACCGCGTCGGATCGTTCCGTGAAACCCCGCCGACACGAAACAGGCATTGATCGCCCAGCGAGACGGAAACGACAGGCGCGCCGAACTCGTTCTCGTCGCGGTCCTGATGCAGGCCCATCTTCGCATCGGGATCGTAGAAATTGACGAGGCAGGCTTCCGGCGGCTTGCCGAAGCCGGAGACCTCGTCCCAGAGCGCCAGCAGCACCGCGGGGATCGCCGGCCAGGGACGGCCGGTCTCCGGGTGGGTGGGCTGGTAGCGGTAGCCGTTTTCCTTGTCCGTAACCCAGCCGAGCGAGCCGCAATTGGTCATGCGGACCGACATGGGCTTTCCGGTCTTCGGCATACGAGGCACGAAGAGCGGCGCATCGGCCACGACCTGCCGGATGGAAGCGACGAGCGCCTCCTGCGCGGCACGGTCGAAACGGTCGGGGAAATAGCGCAGCCCCGGAGCGAGGCCGCGCTCGGAGGCGGCCATTACGCCTCCGCGACGTCTGGGATACGCAGCACCTGGCCGGGATAGATCTTGTCCGGATGGGAGAGCATCGGGCGGTTGGCGTCGAAGATGATCGTGTGCTTGGCGCCCTTGCCCTTACCGTAGTGGGTTTCGGCGATCTTCCAGAGATTGTCGCCCTTCTTGACGGTGTAAAGCACGGGTTCGCCGGCCGGCGCGGAGGCCTTGAGGAGATCGGCCATGTCGGCCTGGGTGATCTTGAGGTCGGAGCCCGGCGCGATGACCTTGAGGTCGGCAGCTTCCACCTTGGAGATGCCGAGCGTGTTGCCCACGGCAACGACCGCCTTTTCAAAGGCCGTCTGGTCGGCCACGACGCCCTTCAGCACGCATTTGTCGCCTTCAACGGAGACCTCGACATTCTTCGTGCCGAGATCGAAGGAATCCAGCTCCTTCTTGACCGCCTCGGCCTCCGGCGCTTCGTCGTCGCCGATGCCGAGCTTCTTGCCGGCGTTCTTGATGAAACTGAAGAGACCCATGCCCACCTCCCTGCTTTTCCCGGACTTACGCCGGTTTCACTTCAATCATACCCATAAACGGCCAAGTTGTGGCAATCATTCTCCACCCGGCTTGGCGCGCATGCGTTTCACATCCGACCGGCCCGCCTTGGCCTTGAGCCGGCGTTCGACCGAGCCTTTCGTCGGCTTCGTCTTGCGGCGCGGCGGCGGCGGTGGCTCGGCAGCCTTGAGGATCAGTTCCTTCAGCCGCTCGCGCGCATCCTCGCGGTTGCGCTCCTGGCTGCGGAAACGGTTCGCCTCGATCAGCAGCACGCCGTCCTTGGAGACCTTGCGGCCGGCGATCTTCTCGGCATTCGCCTTGATGCGCTCGTTGAGCGAGGGCGAGTTGCGCAGGTCGAAGAAGAGCTGGACCGCCGTCGAGACCTTGTTGACGTTCTGCCCGCCCGGCCCGCCGGCCAGCACGAATTGCTCGGTCAGTTCCCAACCGGCAATCGTGATCGAAGCGTTGATGTAAAGCGGGTCGCTGGCCATGGCATTTCCTTTCCCGCCCGTTTTAGCGGCGAGGAAGGCAAACGGGAAGCCGGCTCCGGAGACGAAAAACCCGGCCTGATAGACCGGGTTTCACGTGAATCATTACCGAAACCTTACTCGGCGGCAACCTTGAGGCCCGGAGCCGCGTCACGGACGCTGCCGTCGACCTGATCCTCGAACTTCTCGAAGTTCGTGATGAACATGTCGACGAGCTTGCCGGCCTGCTTGTCGTAAGCGGCGCCGTTCGCCCAGGTCGAGCGCGGGTCGAGGATCTTGGTGTCGACATCCGGCACCGAGACAGGAACCTGGAAGCCGAAATTGTCGTCGCGGCGGAAGAGCGCATCCTTCAGCGAGCCGTCGAGGGCGGCGGCGAGCAGGGTGCGGGTCGCCTTGATCGGCATGCGACGGCCTTCGCCGTAAGCGCCGCCCGTCCAGCCGGTGTTGACCAGCCAGCAGTCGACGCCGTGCTCGGCGATAAGTTCCTTCAGGAGGTTGCCGTAGACCGTCGGGTGACGCGGCATGAAGGGAGCGCCGAAGCAGGTCGAGAAGGTGGCTTCCGGCTCGGTCACGCCACGCTCCGTGCCGGCGACCTTGGCGGTGTAGCCGGAGAGGAAGTGGTACATGGCCTGGTCGGGCGTCAGCTTGGCGATCGGCGGCATGACGCCGAAGGCATCGGCCGTCAGCATGATGATCGTCTTCGGATGCGGCGCGCGGCCGGTCTCGCTGGCATTCGGAATGAAGTGCAGCGGATAGGCGCAGCGGGTGTTTTCCGTCAGCGAGCCGTCGTTGAAATCCGGAACGCCCTCAGCATCGAGCACGACGTTTTCGAGGACGGTGCCGAAACGCTGGGTCGTGGCGTAGATTTCCGGCTCGGCTTCGGCCGAAAGACGGATCGTCTTGGCGTAGCAGCCGCCTTCGAAGTTGAAGATGCCGTTTTCGCCCCAGCCGTGCTCGTCATCGCCGATCAGCGTGCGGTTCGGGTCGGCGGAAAGCGTCGTCTTGCCGGTGCCGGACAGGCCGAAGAACACGGCAGCGTCGCCAGCCGGGCCTACGTTGGCCGAGCAATGCATCGGCATGACCTTTTCCGACGGCAGCAGCCAGTTGAGCACGGTGAAGACCGACTTCTTCATCTCGCCTGCATAGTAGGTGCCGGCGATGAGAACGATGCCGCGCGTCAGGTCGCAGGCGATCATGGTCTCGGTGCGCGCGCCGTGACGGGCCGGGTCGGCCTTGAAGGTCGGCAGGTCGATGATCGTCAGCTTCGGCGCGAAACCGGCCAGATCCTTCTCTTCCGGGCGGATGAGCAGGTTGCGGATGAACAGCGAATGCCAGGCAAGCTCGGTGATCACGCGGGTCGGCAGGGCATATTCCGCATCGGCGCCACCGACGAGGTCCTGTACGAAGAGATCGCGGCCGCCGGCATGGGCGAGCATATCGGCATGCAGCGCATCGAAATGCTCGCGCGACACGGCCTTGTTGTTATCCCACCAGATGGCGTTCTCGGTGTTTTCGTCGCGCACGACGAACTTGTCCTTCGGCGAACGGCCGGTGTGCTGGCCGGTCAGCGCACGAAGCGCGCCATGGGCCGTCTTGACCGCCTCGCCGCGACCGAGGGCCTCTTCATAGAGAGCCTCCGCTGCAAAGTTGTACCGGACCGTGCCGCTGGTGTTGATGCCCATCTCGGTAAGCCCCAGAGCGGGGTTGCGAACGCCAAGTTCCTGCATGGTCCAGATTTCCTCCGTGGACGAAGAGCCAGGTGAATTTTCGGGGAACCTAATCTGCGGCTGTCACAAAAACAAGAGGGAATTGGAAATTAGGCAATAATATCAATCTATTAATCGATTTAAATAATCACATTACTTTTTTAATCGTTTGAATAATCGATTTAAAAGCGCATCGAAAATCACCCCCGAAACGTCACCCTTTATCTTTGCCACAATTTGTTCCACCTTTATCCTCAGACAGGCGCTCATTCATCCAGGACAGGAACACGAATCCGAAGTCGGGAAAGGCGCTCATGAACATGGAGACGAGCAGGATGCAGACGATCGCACTGGTGGACGACGACCGGAATATCCTCACATCCGTGTCGATCGCGCTCGAGGCGGAAGGCTACAAGGTCGAGACCTATACGGACGGCGCCTCCGCGCTCGACGGCCTTCTCGCCCGCCCGCCGCAGCTTGCGATCTTCGACATCAAGATGCCCCGCATGGACGGCATGGAGCTGCTGCGGCGCCTGCGCCAGAAATCGGACATCCCCGTCATCTTCCTTACCTCCAAGGACGAGGAGATCGACGAGCTGTTCGGCCTCAAGATGGGCGCGGACGACTTCATCACCAAGCCTTTCTCGCAGCGCCTGCTGGTCGAGCGCGTCAAGGCGATCCTGCGCCGCGCCTCCAGCCGCGAGGCGGCGGCTTCCGGGGCCAGTGGCGCCGCGGGCGCGGCCAAGGCCGGGGAAGTGGCCGCGCGCTCGCTGGAGCGCGGCCAGCTCGTCATGGACCAGGAGCGCCACACCTGCACCTGGAAGGGCGAGCCGGTGACGCTGACCGTCACGGAATTCCTCATCCTCCATTCGCTCGCCCAGCGCCCCGGCGTGGTCAAGAGCCGCGATTCGCTGATGGATGCGGCCTATGACGAGCAGGTCTATGTCGACGACCGCACCATCGACAGCCACATCAAGCGGCTTCGCAAGAAGTTCAAGATGGTCGACACCGACTTCGACATGATCGAAACGCTCTATGGTGTCGGCTACCGCTTCCGCGAAAGCGCCTGAGCGATTTCGCTTGATCGACTGCCGCGGCAATGCCATGCCGCGGCAGGCGCTTCGCGCCGCAAAAGATTGGCGCGGCTCCCGCCGGAACCGCGTGAGAGGATGAACACGCTTGTCGCAGACCGTGCCTGAAAAGGATGGAGAGGACGCCGAAGGCCGGCCCGCGCCGCGCGCCGGACGCCGCTGGACCCATCCCTTCACGCTGGCCCGCCGCATCTTCGGCAATGCCGTCTTCTCCAGCCTGACGCGCCGCATCCTCTTCTTCAACCTCGTCGCGCTGGTCGTGCTCGTCGCGGGTATCCTCTATCTCAACCAGTTCCGCGAGGGCCTGATCGACGCCCGCGTCGAAAGCCTCCTGACGCAGGGCGAGATCATCGCCGGTGCAATCTCCGCCTCCGCCTCGGTCGACACCAACTCGATCACCATCGACCCCGAAAAGCTGCTGGAGCTGCAGGCCGGCCAAAGCATCACGCCGCTGCCGGGCGACGACGACCTCGAATTCCCCATCAATCCCGAGCGTGTCGCCCCTGTCCTCAGACGGCTGATCTCGCCGACGCGTACCCGCGCCCGCATCTACGACACCGACGCAAACCTGCTGCTCGATTCGCGCCACCTCTACACACAGGGCCAGGTGCTGCGCTTCGACCTGCCGCCGGTAGAATCCGAAAGCCCCGGTCTCCTCGACCAGCTCAATGTCTGGTTCAACCGCATCCTCCAGCCAAGCAACCTGCCGCAATACAAGGAAGCGCCGGGCGGCGACGGCTCGATCTACCCGGAAGTGATGAACGCGCTGACCGGCGTGCGCGGCGCCGTCGTGCGCGTCAACGACAAGGGCGAGCTGATCGTCTCGGTCGCCGTGCCCGTACAGCGTTTCCGCGCGGTGCTCGGCGTGCTGCTGCTGTCCACGCAGGCGGGCGACATCGACAAGATCGTTCACGCCGAGCGCCTTGCCATCATGCGTGTCGCCGGCGTCGCGGGCCTCGTCAACATCGCCCTGTCGCTGCTTCTGTCCAGCACCATCGCCAATCCGCTGCGCCGACTTTCGGCGGCGGCGATTCGCGTCCGGCGCGGGGCGAAGGAGCGCGAGGAGATTCCCGACTTCTCCGCGCGTCAGGACGAGATCGGCAACCTTTCCATCGCGCTGCGCCAGATGACGACGGCGCTCTACGACCGGATCGACGCGATCGAGAGTTTCGCGGCCGATGTCAGCCACGAACTGAAGAACCCCCTGACCTCGCTGCGCAGCGCCGTCGAAACCCTGCCGCTTGCGCGCACGGACGATTCCAAGAAGCGCCTGCTCGATATCATCCAGCATGACGTGCGCCGCCTCGACCGCCTGATCAGCGACATTTCCGACGCCTCGCGGCTCGATGCCGAGCTGGCTCGCAGCGATGCCCGCAAGGTGGACCTCGAAAAGCTGCTTGGCGACCTCATCGACATCTCCCGTCAGGTCAATACGCGCAAGAAGCCCGTCACGCTCGATTTCGTGGTCGACCGCAAGGACAATCCGAAGACGAAATTCGAGGTCTCGGGCTACGAGCTGCGCATCGGCCAGATCGTCACCAACCTGATCGAGAACGCGCGCTCCTTCGTGCCGGATCCCGGCGGGCGCATCGTCGTGCGCCTGTCGCGCGGGCGGAACGACCGCTGCCTCATCCAGGTCGAGGACAACGGCCCCGGCATCCAGGCGGAAGATATCGACCGCATCTTCGAGCGCTTCTACACGGACCGCCCGGCAAGCGAGGACTTCGGCCAGAATTCCGGTCTCGGCCTCTCCATCTCCCGCCAGATCGCCGAGGCGCATGGCGGCACGCTGAAGGCCGATAACATCCTCGACAAGGCGACCGGCGAAAAGCTCGGCGCGCGCTTCACTCTCGCCCTCCCCGCCGGCACGCATAAATGACCGGCCCCGCCAACGTGCATGGAACGGCCATCGTGCTCGGCTCGACCGGGCTTCTCTTCGTTGGCCCTTCCGGCGCAGGCAAAAGCTCCGTCGCCCTTCATTGTATCCATGAGGCCAGGACGCGTGGGCTTTTCGCCGCACTTGTCAGCGACGATCAGGTTCTCGTTTGCGAAGAAGACGGCCGGCTCGTCGCGAGGGCGCCGGAAAGTATTGCCGGCCTTGCAGAGGTGCGCGGCGCCGGGATCGTCAAGGTGGAGACGGTCGAGAAGGCCGTGCTGAACCAGGCCATCCGCCCTGTCGCACCGCCCTTTGCCGAGCGGCTGCCGCCGGAGGGCGAAATCTTCGAGGTCTTGCCCGGGCATATCCTGCCGCTGACGCGGCTGCCGCTCCTTGCCGGCTGCACGGCTTTCTCGATCCTGGCCACGATCCACCCGGAAATCCTGCGGGATTGAGCGCAAAAGCCTCGGCATTCCGCTTAAACGGGCATTTAGGGCTTGCACTTGGGCTTTTCATTGACATGATGGCGACCCCAGCGGTGGACGGAATTGTTGCATTGCAGTAATGAGCCGTCCGTTTGAATTGGGAAACTGGAGCGACTGCTGATGATCGGACTGGTGCTTGTCACCCATGGCAAGCTGGCGGAGGAATTCCGGCATGCCCTCGAACATGTCGTCGGTCCGCAAAAGGCCATAGAGACCGTCTGCATCGGTCCCGAGGACGACATGGACCAGCGCCGCCAGGACATCCTGGACGCGGTCAACAAGGCCGACCAGGGCCATGGCGTCATCATCCTCACCGACATGTTCGGCGGCACCCCGTCGAACCTCGCCATCTCCGTGATGACCGGCAACGGCATCGAGGTGATCGCCGGCGTCAACCTGCCCATGCTGATCAAGCTGGCGGGCGTGCGCGGCGAGAACAACATGGAGAAGGCGCTGGTCGATGCCTCCGAGGCCGGTCGCAAATATATCAACGTGGCAAGCCGCGTCCTCAGCGGCAAATAAGGTTTCCCGCCGCCCATGACCGTCTCGAAAGAGCTTCTCATCATCAACAAGCGGGGCCTGCATGCCCGCGCCTCGGCGAAATTCGTGCAGACCGTCGACGGCTATGACGCGGAGGTGACCGTCTCCAAGGACGGCATGACGGTCGGCGGCACCTCGATCATGGGCCTGATGATGCTGGCCGCCAGCCCCGGCTGCAGCGTCTTCGTCACCGCCACCGGCACGCAGGCGCGTGAGGTGCTCGACGCGCTCGATGCGCTGATCGCCGACCGGTTCGGCGAGGAGATGTAAGCCTTCCATTAATATAAGGACATAAAGACTTCTTTATGTCGCCTTGCTCCAGCCGGCGTTTCCTGTTAGGAAGCGCCATC
The DNA here is from genome assembly GCF_022682305.1 of Shinella zoogloeoides. NCBI lineage: Bacteria > Pseudomonadati > Pseudomonadota > Alphaproteobacteria > Hyphomicrobiales > Rhizobiaceae > Shinella > Shinella zoogloeoides. The sequence goes on along the minus strand of NZ_CP093528.1, from coordinate 3,991,394 downwards.
CGAACAGAGCCAGAAGGCTGGAGCTTCCATGACCACCAAGGACTACCACGTCGCCGACATCGCGCTTGCCGATTTCGGCCGCAAGGAAATTCAGATCGCCGAAACCGAAATGCCGGGCCTGATGGCCTGCCGCGAAGAGTTCGGTGCCTCCAAGCCCCTCAAGGGCGCGCGCATCACCGGCTCGCTGCACATGACCATCCAGACCGCCGTCCTCATCGAGACGCTGGTGGCGCTAGGCGCCGACGTGCGCTGGGCCTCGTGCAACATCTTCTCCACGCAGGACCATGCCGCCGCAGCCATCGCCGCCGCTGGCATTCCGGTCTATGCCGTGAAGGGCGAAACGCTCACCGAATACTGGGAATATACCGACAAGATCTTCCAGTGGACCGATGGCGGCTTCTCCAACATGATCCTCGATGATGGCGGCGACGCCACCATGTACATCCTGCTCGGCGCGCGCGCCGAAGCCGGCGAAAACATTCTGGTCAATCCGGGTTCGGAAGAAGAGGAAATCCTCTTCGCGCAGATCAGGAAGCGCCTTGCCGCTTCGCCGGGCTGGTTCACCAAGCAGCGCGACGCCATCCAGGGCGTGACGGAAGAGACCACCACCGGTGTCAACCGTCTCTACCAGCTCCAGCAGAAGGGCCTGCTGCCCTTCCCGGCGATCAACGTCAACGACTCGGTCACCAAGTCGAAGTTCGACAACAAGTACGGCTGCAAGGAATCGCTGGTCGACGGCATCCGCCGCGGCACCGACGTGATGATGGCCGGCAAGGTCGCCGTCGTCTGCGGCTATGGCGACGTCGGCAAGGGTTCGGCCGCCTCGCTGCGCGGCGCCGGCGCCCGCGTCAAGGTTACGGAAATCGACCCGATCTGCGCCCTTCAGGCCGCCATGGACGGTTTTGAAGTCGTGCAGCTCGAGGACGTCGTGTCCTCCGCCGACATCTTCATCACCACGACCGGCAACAAGGACGTCATCCGCATCGAGCACATGCGCGAGATGAAGGACATGGCGATCGTCGGCAATATCGGCCACTTCGACAACGAGATCCAGGTCGCCTCGCTGCGCAATCTCAAGTGGACGAACATCAAGCCGCAGGTCGACATGATCGAGTTCCCGAAGGGCAACCGCATGATCCTGCTTTCGGAAGGCCGCCTGCTGAACCTCGGCAACGCGACCGGCCATCCGTCCTTCGTCATGTCCGCCTCGTTCTCGAACCAGGTTCTGGCCCAGATCGAGCTCTACACGAAGGGTGACGCGTACAAGAACGAAGTCTACGTCCTGCCCAAGCAGCTCGACGAGAAGGTCGCGCGCCTGCACCTTGCCAAGCTCGGCGCCCGCCTCACGGAACTCTCCGAGGAGCAGGCCGGCTATATCGGCGTGACGACGCAGGGTCCGTTCAAGGCCGAGCACTACAGGTACTGATCCTTACCCGGATTATCCACAACATCTAGAGGCGGCGCGCTTGACACAAGCGCGCCGCCTCTTTTTTGGCCCCGTCCCTTCCCGACGATTCGGGAAACAAGTATCGTTTAAGGCGTTGATTCGGCGCGCAGATGCGGACCTTCGCGCCGGATTGGGATGTCTTGTCGATCAGGCGGCAAACGGACGGAGACATACCGGGGATGATGTCGGAAGAAAAACGAGGCCGTTCCGGGCAGGCTTTTGGCCTGGCGGGGCGGGATAAGGCGCATGCATTTGTGCCGAAAAACATGGTTAATGGCTGGTTGACGCAGCGCGCAAGGCGCCTGCTGACGGCCGGCTCGGCGCTGGCGTCGCTTGCCTTTGCAGGCCCGGCGCATGCCGCCCCCTATCTCGCCACCACGGAAGTCGTCACCGGCTCCCTGCTGCTCGGCGTGCTGTCGGCGGCAATGATCTCGGCGGTCTGGATGATCCGCCTGCGCGGCCGCGTCGAGGCCGAGCATCGCGAACTGCGCGCGCATCTCTCCGACGCCCGCCACACCGTTTCCCGCCTGCAGGCGCTGATCGGCGACAAGAACCGCCGCATCGTCATGTGGGACGGGCTTTCCGGCAAGCCGGAATTTTTGGGCCAGCTTCCGCCGGAGACCGGCGCGCCGCAGGCCGACCGCGATTTCCTCGCCTTCGGCCGCTGGCTGAAGCCGGCCTCCGCCAGCGAGATCGAGCGCGCCGTCGAGAAGCTGCGCTCGCAGGCCCAGAGCTTCGACCTCGTCGTGGAAACCACCCGCGAGGAAGTGCTGGAGGCGCAGGGCCGCGTTTCGGGCGGGCAGGCCTTCGTGCGCTTCGTGGCGCTCAACAACCTGCGCGCCGAAGCCGCCGGGCTGAAGCTCGAGCGCGACCGGCTGGTCGCGGCGCTGACGACCCTTCAGGGCCTGCTCGACCAGATCGACCTGCCTGTCTGGCAGCGCGCCGCGGACGGTTCGCTCGCCTGGGTGAACGAAGCCTATGCCGAGGCCGTCGAAGCCAAGGATGCCGCCGGCGCGGTCACCGAGGGCCGCGAACTGCTGCCGACCATCGCGCGCGAAAAGATCCGCGCCACCAGCACCTACGACACGCCGTTCCGTGACAAGGTCTCGACCGTCGTGCATGGCAACCGCAGCTTCTTCGACGTGGTCGATGCGCGCAGCGCAAGCGGCTCCGCCGGCATCGCCGTCAACGTTTCCGATGTCGAGGCGGTGCGCGAGGAACTGGTACGCACGCTGAAAAGCCACGCCGAGACGCTCGACCATCTGGCGACGCCCGTCGCGATCTTCGACGGCGACCAGCGCCTGCAGTTCTACAATCAGGCCTTCCAGACCATGTGGGAGATCGACACGGCGTTCCTGGAAAGCAAGCCCGGCAACGGCGAACTGCTGGACCGCCTGCGCGCGGCGGCAAAACTGCCGGAACAGCTCAACTGGAAACAGTGGAAGGAAACCGCGCTTTCCGTCTACCGCGCCATCGATACCCAGACCGACCTCTGGCACCTGCCGAACGGCCAGACGCTGCGCGTCTTCGCCACCGCCCGCCCGCAGGGCGGCGCGACCTGGGTCTTCGAGAACCTGACGGAAAAGGTCGATCTCGAGACGCGCTACAACACGCTGGTACAGGTACAGGACGAGACGATCGATCACTTGGCCGAAGGCGTCGCGGTGTTCAGCCCGGACGGGCGCATCCGCCTCTCCAACCCGGCCTTCCGGGCGCTTTGGGGCATCAGCGAGGCAGAGGCGAAATCCGGCACGCATATCCGCGCCATCGAGCAGGCCTGCGCGCCGTCCTACGACAAGCCGGACGGCTGGAAGCGCTTCGCACATATGATCACCAGCTTCGACGACGAACGGCCTTCCTGCCAGGGTGTCCTTGAGCTGCGCACCGGCCTCATCCTCGACTTCGCGGTCATTCCGCTCTCCAACGCCCAGACGATGCTGACCTTCGTCAACGTCACGGACAGCGTGCGCGTCAGCCGCGCCCTGACCGAAAAGAACGAGGCGCTGCGCAAGGCGGATGCGCTGAAGAACGATTTCGTACAGCACGTTTCCTACGAGCTGCGCTCGCCGCTGACCAATATCATCGGTTTCGCCGACCTCCTGAAGACGCCGACCATGGGCGACCTCAACGACCGGCAGTCCGAATATGTCGACCATATCGCGACGTCGTCGGCCGTACTGCTGACCATCGTCAACGATATTCTCGATCTTGCGACGGTCGATGCCGGCATCATGGAACTCGACTATACCGAGATCAACCTGACGGACCTTATCGACGACGTATCGATGCAATTCGCCGACCGGCTGCACGACGCGCAGGTGACGCTTGAAATCACCGCGCCCGACAATCTCGGCACCATCGTCGCGGACCAGCAGCGGCTGAAACAGATCCTCATCAAGCTGCTCAGCAACGCCGCGAATTTCGCGCCGCCCGGCAGCGCCATCGGCTTCCGCTGCTGGCGCGAGGGCAGCGATCTCGTCTTCACGGTCTCCGACCGGGGGCCGGGCATTCCGCAGGATGTGCTGACGACGGTGTTCAACCGCTTCGAGAGCCATGGCCGCCACGGCGGCGCGGGTCTCGGCCTTTCCATCGTGGAAAGCTTCGTCAGCCTCCACCACGGCACCGTCAAGATCGACAGCCACGAAGGCCGCGGCACCGATGTCACCGTGCGCATTCCCTCCGCCACGATGACCTCGTTTGCGGCTGCGGAATAGGCGCATGGCGCTCGACATCTTCCTTGCCGACGAAGCCGCCACCATCCGCTTCGGGGAGGACATGGCGATTGCGCTCAAGCGCGGCGACTATGTCGCGCTGTCGGGCGATCTCGGCGCGGGTAAATCGACCTTTTCGCGCGCGGTGATCCGCGCCATCGCGGACGATGCCTATCTGGAAGTGCCGAGCCCGACCTTCACGCTCGTGCAGAGCTACGAGCTGCGCGTTCCCGTCGCCCATTTCGACCTCTACCGCATTGCTGATGCCGCCGAGATCGACGAACTCGGCTTCGACGAAGCGCTTGCGGACGGGATCTGCCTCGTCGAATGGCCGGAAAAGGGCGAAGGCGCGCTGCCTGTGAACGGCATCACACTGACCTTCACGCATGAGGGTGATGGGCGGCGTGTTTCCATCAACTGCGTGGCACCGGCGCTTGCCCGCATCCAGCGGTCTCTCGCCATCCGCGCCTTCCTCGACGAAGCCGGCTACCGGGATGCCATCCGCCGGCACCTGACGGGCGATGCCTCCGTGCGCGCCTATGAGCATGTCCATTTCGGCGGCACACGCTACGTGCTGATGGATGCGCCGCGCCATATGCCCGGCCCGATCCTCGCCCACGGCAAGTATTACCAGCAGATCGCCCATATCGCCGAGGACGTGAAACCGTTCATCGCCATCGGCCGGCACCTCGCTTCCCGCGGCCTTCGCGCTCCCGCCATCTACGAGACGGATATCGAGCAGGGCATCCTCTTGATCGAAGACCTCGGCAGCGAAGGCGTTCTCGATGCGGAGGGCGCGCCGATCGCGGAGCGCTATCTGGAGAGCGCCGCCTGCCTCGCGGCGATGCACGGCCAGCCTTTCGCGCGCGATCTTCCGGTGGCCGATGGCATCGTCCATACCGTGCCGGATTTCGATCGCGATGCCATGCAGATCGAGGTGAGCCTGCTTACCGACTGGTATCTGCCCTTCAAGCATGGCACGCCGGCGAGCGACGAGGAGCGCCGGGACTATATCGCCATCTGGGACCGACTGATCGAAAGCCTTGCGGCCGCCGAGCACAATCTCCTGCTGCGCGACTTTCATTCCCCGAACATCATCTGGCGGCCGGAGGCCCAGGGCATCGACCGGGTCGGCATCATCGATTTCCAGGATGCGATGATCGGCCCCTCGGCCTATGACGTCGCCTCGCTGGTGCAGGATGCCCGCGTCGACATCCCCGACGGCCTGGCGGACGGCATGCTCGCCCGCTACCTTTCCCTGCGGGAAAAGCAGGGCGATTTCGACCGGGACCGTTTCCTGCGCGACTGGCATGTCATGGCGGCGCAGCGCAACTGCAAGCTCGTCGGCATCTGGGTGCGGCTGATGCAGCGTGACGGCAAGCCGGCCTATATGCGCCACATGCCGCGCACCTTCCGCAATCTTACGCGGGCGCTTTCCCATCCGGACCTCGCCCCCTTGCGCGTCTGGTGTGAAAAGGCTGGAATCCTCGCGACCGAATCATAGCGCGAGTGCCCCGATGAAGATCGAAGACGCCATGGTGTTGGCCGCCGGCCTTGGAACGCGCCTGCGCCCCATCACGAACACCATGCCCAAGCCCCTCGTGCCCGTCGCGGGCAAGCCGATGATCGACTACGGGCTGGATGCGCTGGCCGAGGCGGGCATCAAACGCGCCGTCGTCAACGTGCACCATTTCGCCGACCAGATGACGGCGCATCTGGCGAGCCGCACCGAGCCGGAGATCGTGCTTTCCGACGAGACGGACCAGCTGATGAATTCCGGCGGGGGACTTTCAAGGGGGCTGAAGCTGCTGGGGCGCGAACCCGTGCTCGTCATGAACGCCGACCTCTTCTGGATCGGCGAGAAGCCCGGGCAGAAGACCAATCTCCAGCGGCTCGCGGAAACCTTCGATCCCGATGCCATGGACATGCTCATGCTCTGCGTGAAGCTGGAGGATACGACGGGGCACAACGGCAAGAAGGACTTTTCACTCGATGCGGAAGGCAGGCTTACCCGCTACCAGGAGGACAGCGGCACGCCGGTCGTCTATGCCGGGGCGCTCGCCCTGATGCCGGCGCTGCTCGACGATGCGCCCGATGACGCCTTCAACCTCAACATCTATTTCGACCGCGCCATCGAGAAGGGCCGGCTGCACGGCATCATGCTGGAAGGCCACTGGATCACCGTCGGCACGCCCGAGGCGATCGGCGCGGCGGAAGCCGTGATCGGCGCCTTCCGCGAGGCGGCGGCGTGACGGGCGGCCGGGGCGGCCGCATCTATTCGATCCCCGCGAGCCTGCCCTTCCTGAAGACGGTCGCCGAAAGCCTCGTCGATGGGCGGCTCGTGCCCGGTTTCACCTACGATCCGGCCGATCCGCTGGCGCTGGCCGACGTCACCATCTATGTGCCGACCCGGCGCTCGGCCCGCGTCATCCGCTCGGAATTCGTCGACCTCTTCGGCGGGCGCTCGGCCATCCTTCCCACCATCCGCGCGCTTGGCGAGACGGACGACGACAGCGGCTTCTTCGACGAGGTGGCCCCTGCCCTCCTCGACATGGCCGAACCGCTTTCCGGCCCGACGCGGCTTCTGGAGCTGGCCCGCCTCGTCCTCGCCTGGCGCAACCGCCTGCCGGCCGCCGTCACCTCCATTCATGCCGACAGCCCGCTCGTCGCCCCCGCAAGCCCGGCGGATGCCGTGTGGCTCGCCCGCAACCTCGCCGAGATCATCGATGCGATGGAGACGGAGGAGCTGGACTGGTCGGCGCTGGATAATCTCGACACGTCCAACCATGCGCTCTGGTGGCAGCTCACCGCCGAATTCCTGAAGATCGCCAGCGATTTCTGGCCGGCGCGGCTGACCGAGCTGAACCGCTCCTCCCCCTCTCTCCGGCGCAATGCGACGCTGCATGCCGAGACGGAGCGCTACCGCCATTCCCCGCCCGGCGGCCCCGTCATCATCGCCGGCTCCACGGGCTCCATTCCGGCGACGGCCGAACTGATCGCCGCCGTGGCGGAAATGCCGAACGGCGTCGTCATCCTTCCGGGACTGGACCGCTTCATGTCGGATGCCGAATGGCTGCTGGTCGGCCGGCAGGACGGTGCGCAGAAGCCCGACGCCGCATCCCGCAGCCACCCGCAATACGGCCTTCACCGGCTGCTCGCCCGCATGGGCCGCACGCGGGGCGACGTGGAAACACTGGGCATGCCGCCGGAAGCTCTGGAATACCGTACAAAAATCCTCTCCAGCGCCTTCCTGCCAACGCAGGCGACGGCGGGCTGGGGCGAGGTCCGGGGTACGCTCGATCCGGATGCGATGGCAGCGGCCTTCCGTGATGTTTCCCTCATCGAGGCAGCGAACGAGCGTGAGGAGGCGCTGGCCATCGCCATTGCGCTGCGGCTCGCGCTGGAAGAAAGCGAAGACGCGCAGGCGGCGCTGATCACGCCCGACCGCAAGCTCGGCCGGCGCGTGGCGGCGGAACTTGCCCGCTTCGGCATCGAGGCGGACGATTCGGCCGGCACCCCGCTGCTTTCCACACCGCAGGGCACGCTGCTGCGCCTGCTCGCCGAGGCGACACTACGACCCGGCGACCCGGTGCCGCTGGTCGCGCTCCTGAAACATCCCCTCGCCCGATTCGGCCTTGCCGAGGCGGAGATCCGCGCGGCGGTGACTGCGCTGGAACTGACGGCGCTGCGCGGCGGTACAGTGGAGATCGACATTTCCACGCTGGAACCGCTGCTGGAAGCCGCCCTCGCGCAGCAGGCAGGCGACCGCCATCCGCCAGCCTGGCGCACCGCGCTGCCGGAGGGCGCCGTTCCGCTCGCCCAGGACCTCGCGCGACGCATCGCCGAGGCGGTCGAACCGCTGGCCGGCCTCCTCGTGCAGCAAAGCCGGACGGGGCGGCGCTTCTCCTCCCGGCTGCCGCTCTCCGATTGGGCGGAGCGGACCGGGCGGGCGCTGGAAGCCGTGGTGGTGGACGAGCGTGGCGATCTTGCGGCGCTCTGGTCCGGCGAGGCGGGCGACAGCCTTGCCAACCTCCTGAAAAGCGTCATCGAGACGGATGGACAGATCGAGGCCGACGGGCCGCAATGGTGCGATATCATCGAGGCGCTGGCGACGAGCGAGAGCGTCAAGCCGCGTTCCATGCGCCATCCGCGCGTCTTCATCTTCGGCGCGCTCGAATCGCGCCTGCAGAGCGTCGACACGGTCGTGATCGGCGGGTTGAACGAGGGAACCTGGCCGGGGCAGGCGGCGAACGACGCATTCCTCTCCCGCATCATGAAGGTGGAGATCGGGCTGGAGCCGCCGGAGCGCCGCATCGGCCAGCTCGGCCACGACCTGCAGATGGCCGCCGGAGCGCCGAAGCTCATCCTGACGCGGGCGCTGCGCAACGGCACCGCGCCCACCGTCGCCTCGCGCTGGCTGCAACGGCTGCTCGCCGTCGGCGGCCCCACGCTGGCAAGCGACCTGCGGACACGCGGCAAGGATTTCGTCCTCTGGGCAAATGCCGTGGACAGGAGCGCGCCGGTGCCGAATGCGCCGCGCCCGGCCCCCCGTCCGCCGGCAGACCTGCAGCCGAAAAAGTACTCCTTCAGCCAGATCGGGCGGCTGCGGCGCGATCCCTATGCGATCTATGCCCAGCATATCCTCAAGCTCGATCCCGTCGCCCCCTTCAATCTCGATCCCGGCCCGACCGAGCGCGGTTCGCTCTATCACCGCATCGTCGATCGCTTCGTGCGGGAGGAGGCGACAGGCGAACCGCAGTCGTTGATAAGCCGGATTCTCACGGAGGAATTCGACACGATAAGCCTACCGCCGCATATCGACGCCGTCTGGCGGCCGCGCTTTGCCGCCGTCGCACGCGCCTTCGTGGAGTGGCACCTGAAGCGGGCAGCCGGGGTAAGGGAGAGCCTGACGGAAGTGCCGGCCTCGCTCGATCTGTCCGTGAGCGGCGTTCGGCTCACCGGCATTGCCGACCGCATCGACATCCTGCCGGGCGGCAGCGCCGATCTTCTCGACTACAAGACCGGCAGCACGCCCTCCCTGAAGGTGGCGCGGGCGCTGCTCGATCCGCAGCTTGCGCTGGAGGCGGCGGCGATCAGGCGCGGAGCGTTCCGCGGCCCCGGTATCCGCGAGCCGGCGAACCTTCTTTATGTCCGCCTCAAACCCGGCGAACGGTTCAAGGAAGAGCAGGTCAATAACGAGCACTCCAAATCCGCCAATACGACGCCGAAATCCGCGTCCGACCTTGCGGAGGAAGCGCTTGCCGAACTGGAGAAGCTGCTGACGGGGCTGATCGAAGGGCGCTACGGCTTCGCCTCGCGGCTGATCCCCGAACAGGAACGGGATTATGGCGGAGAATACGATCATCTGGCGCGCGTCGCCGAATGGTCGTCGGCCGAAAACAGCGGGGAGGCCGAAGATGCTTGAGGAAGACAGGCCCGCCTCTTCGGAACCCGCCGCCTGGCTGGACTGGACGTCGCGCAAGCAGGCGACGGCCTCCGATCCGCGCCGTTCGGCCTGGGTTTCGGCCAATGCCGGCTCGGGCAAGACGCATGTGCTGACGCAGCGCGTCATCCGCCTGCTGCTCGCCGGCTGCCGGCCCTCGGCGATCCTGTGCCTGACCTATACCAAGGCCGCGGCCTCGGAAATGTCGAACCGCGTCTTCGAGCGGCTGGCCGAATGGGCGACTCTCTCGGACGAAGCGCTGTCCGATCGGGTGGCGGCCATCGAGGGCGAGAGGCCTGATCTCTTCAAGCTGGCCGAGGCGCGGCGGCTCTTCGCCCGGGCGCTCGAAACGCCGGGCGGGCTGAAGATCCAGACCATCCACGCCTTCTGCGAGGCGCTGCTGCACCAGTTCCCGCTGGAGGCCAATGTCGCCGGCCATTTCTCCGTGCTCGACGACCGGGCGGCGGCCGTGCTGCTGGCGGATGCGCGGCGCACGCTCCTGACCGCGACGGCGAGCGAGGACGACCGGACGCTCGCCGCCGCCTTCGCCACCGTGCTCGACATCGCCGACGATACGGGGCTGGAAAAGCTGATTTCCGACATCGTCGCCAGCCGCGGTCCGATCCGCGAATTCTTCGACGCCACGGAGAAGGTCGGCGGCACGGAGACGGTGCTTCGCCGGGAAATCGGGCTGGCACCCGGCGGGACGGCGGAGGACATGCTCGCCGCCTTCTGGCCGCTCGACGGCTTGCAGGGGGCGGTGCTGGAAAGCTACCTCGCTGCTGCGGAAAACCTTGGCAGCGATACGGTGAAGGCCACCGCAGCCGGATTGCGCGGAATTGCGCGGCTGACGGATGCCGAAGCGCGGCGGGCGGCGCTCCACGATCTCTTCTTCACCGGCACCGGCTCGCCGCGCAGCCTGGAGCGCTCGTTCCTCTCCAAGAAGGTACGCGACAGCGCGCCCCATCTGGAGGCTGTGCTACAGGCCGCGCAGGCCCATGTAATCGCCTGCGATGACCGGCTACGGCGCTTCCGCATGTACGAGGCGACCCTTGCCGCGCTCGTCATCGCCGAGCGGCTGATCGGCGACTACGAGGACCTGAAGCGGGCGCGCAGCCTGCTCGATTTCGACGACCTGATCGACCGCACGGCGGCACTGCTCACCCGGGAACAGGTGAGCGCCTGGGTGCACTACAAGCTCGACCAAGGCATCGACCATATCCTCGTCGACGAGGCGCAGGACACCAGCCCCCGGCAATGGCAGATCGTCAAGGCGCTAACGGACGATTTCTTCGCCGGCGAAACGGCGCGGATCGCCGGTCGCACGATCTTCGCCGTGGGAGACGAGAAACAGTCGATCTATTCCTTCCAGGGTGCGCGGCCGGAGCGGTTTGCTGAGGAGGGCCGGGACGTTTCCCGCCGAACGCGGATGGCGGAGGCTGCTTTCAGCCCGATCCGGCTGCTGCTCTCCTTCCGCTCGACGCGCGACGTGCTTTCGGCGGTCGACCGGGTGTTCCTCGATCCCGGCAATGCGCGCGGGCTGACGCCCGACGGCGGCGAGATCGTGCATGCCTCCAATCGCGGGCGCGAGCCGGGAGCGGTCGATATCTGGGAGGTGATCGCAGCGCCACCGGGTCTGGACGAAGAAGACTGGACAGCGCCCTTCGACGCCGTCGCCGAGGAAGCGCCGATCAATGTTCTGGCCCGGCGCATCGCCGATACGCTTGCGGGCTGGATCGGCCGCGAGACGGTGACCGAAAAGGGTAAGGCCCGGCCGATGGAGGCGGGCGATGTGATTGTGCTGGTGCGCAAGCGCGACGCCTTCGTCAATGCGCTGACCCGCACGCTGAAGCAGCGGCACAACCTGCCTGTCGCAGGGGCCGACCGGCTGGTGCTGACGAAGCACATCGCCGTGCAGGACCTGATGGCGCTCGGCCGCTTCGCCGTATTGCCTGAGGACGATCTTTCGCTGGCTGCGCTTTTGAAAAGCCCGCTGTTCGGCCTCGATGAAGATAGCTTGTTCGAGCTTGCCGCCCGGCGCGGCGAGAAGCAGGCGCTCTGGGCGCGGCTCCGCAACATGGCGCAGACAGATGAAAGGCTTGCGACGGTCGTTCGCCGGCTTGAAGGCACCATTTTCGATGCGCGCGCTCAGTCGGTATATGACTTCTATGCGCGCATCCTCGGCGCGGGTGGCGGTCGGCGTGCCTTCCTTTCCCGGCTCGGGGCGGAAGCGGGCGAGATCATCGACGAATTCCTGACCTTCGCGCTGGAGCAGGAGGAAAACGGCTTGCCGGGCCTGCAGGCCTTTGTCTCTACGCTCGAGTTGGAAGCCCCCACCGTCAAGCGCGAGCAGGACAAGGCGCGCGGCGAGATCCGCATCATGACCGTGCATGCGGCCAAGGGACTGGAGGCGCCGGTCGTCTTCCTCGTCGATGGCGGCGCGAAGGCATTCAGCCACAGCCACATGCCACAGCTTCGCTTCCTCTCGGGGCTGGGGCCGCCCGGCGGCCTCCCCGCCTGGCTGCCGCTGAAGGATCTGGGCAATGAACTGACCGAGGCCGATGCCGAGCGCATCAAGGCCGGGGCGGAAGAGGAATATCGCCGGCTGCTCTATGTGGCGATGACGCGCTCGGCCGACCGGCTCGTCGTCTGCGGCTATCGTGGCCGGCAGGAGAACAAGGACACTTGGCACCCGATGATCGCGGCCGCGCTCTCGGCCGATGGCGAACGCTGCGTGGAGAGGGCTTTTTCCACCCCGGGGGAAAGCTGGCAGGGGTTTGCCTGGCGCGAGGCGGGCGCGGCGGAGGCCGGCGCGATCAGTGCGACGACCGCCGTGGAGAAGACGGAGACGGTGCTGCCGGAGGCGCTGGGGCGGCCCCTCCCCCCGCAGAAATCCCTGCCGCGCCCGCTCAGCCCTTCCGGCGCGGCGGCGGTGATCGAGACGGACAAGGCGGACCTTCTGGTGCCCTCGGCGCTCTTCGGCAAGCGAGGCGGCGCCTCGGGCGCAGGGCTCGCGCTGGAGCGCGGGCGCATCCTGCACCGCTTCCTCCAGGTCCTGCCCGCCTTCGCGGCAGAGGAGCGGCCGGCGGCGGCGCGGCGTTACCTTGAGCGGGCGGCGGCGAACTGGCCGGAGAATGCGAAGAACGCCCTCGTTGCCGCCGCGCTCGCGGTCATCGGCGACGAGAGCCTTGCGGCGATCTTCTCCGCCTCCGCGCGGGCGGAGGTCTCGATCATGGGTACGCTGACGCTCGGCAGCCGGGACTATGCCGTCTCGGGCCGTATCGACCGCATGGCGGTGACTGAGGAGGCGGTGGAGATCGTCGATTTCAAGACCAACCGCGCGCCGCCAAACACGCTCGACGAGATTCCCTTCGAGCACCGGGCGCAGCTTGCGATCTACCGGTCGATCCTCGCGCCGCTTTATCCGGGCCGGCAAATCCGTTGCGGGCTGATCTATACGGAGGCGGCCAGAACCTACTGGCTCGGGTCCGACCGGCTGGAGGCCAGCCTTGCCGAACTTGCCTCGAAATGAGATACCGAAGGGGACATCCGCGGCCTTGCCTCTCCCGTCCGGCCTTGAAACCGGAGGCCGGCGGCATCACATCTTGTGCAACGATCACCATTCAAGGAGAGCCTCATGGCTACCGTTAAAGTCGACAAGTCTAATTTCCAGGCCGAAGTGCTCAATTCCGCCGAGCCGGTCGTCGTCGATTTCTGGGCCGAATGGTGCGGCCCGTGCAAGATGATCGCGCCCGCCCTGGAAGAAATCTCCGCTGAACTCACCGGCAAGGTGAAGGTCGCCAAGCTGAACATCGACGAAAACCCGGAACTGGCCGCTGCCTATGGCGTGCGCTCCATTCCGACGCTCGCCATGTTCAAGGGCGGTGAAGTCGCCGACATCAAGGTCGGCGCGGCGCCGAAGACGGCCCTGTCCTCCTGGATTTCCAGCGCCGCCTGATCGGCCTTCGACTGGATCAAACTCAAAGCCCGGCCTTTGCGCCGGGCTTTTTGTTGTCAGGTCGGCGGGGTGCCGTTGTCGGCAAGGACATCGCCGACGAGATAGAGCGAACCGCCGATCAGGATACGCGGCGGAACGGAATCCTCCGCGGTGATGCGGCTTATCTCGATAAGAGCCTCCGCGACCGTCGGGATGGGTTCGGCTTCGAGGCCCGCACGAGCGGCATCGCCGGCGAGCGCCACCGGGTCGAGACCGGCGTCGGAGCCGCGGATCGGCACCGTGAAGACACGCTCGGCAAGGGCGCCGAAGGGCTCGAAATAGCCGACCGGGTCCTTCGTGTTGATCATGCCGGTGATGAGGAAAAGCGGGCGCGGATCGCGCTCCTCGAAATTCGCCATGGTCTCGGAAATGACCTGGCCGGCGCCCGGATTGTGCCCGCCGTCGACCCAGATCTCGCTGCCGCGCGGCGCGAGATGCGCCAGCGCGCCGTCCGTCAGCCGCTGCAGGCGGCCCGGCCATTCGACGCGGGAAAGGCCGACTTCCATAGCATGCTCTGTAACTGCGAAGCCGGCCGCCTTGACGGCGCGGATGGCTGCGGCGGCATTGGCATATTGGTGGCGGCCCGGCAGGCGGGGCAGCGGCAGGTCGGCAAGGCCGAACTCGTCCTGATAGACGAGGCGACCAAACTCCTCATGGGCCAGGAAATCCTGACCGTAGACGGCATAGGGGCAGCCGAGACGTTCGGCGGTGGCGATCAGCACGTCGCGGGCGGCCTCTTCGCTCTGGAATCCGATGATGACGGGTGCGCCGCGCTTCATGATGCCGGCCTTTTCCGCCGCGATCAGCTCGACGCGATCGCCGAGATAGGCCTGGTGGTCGAGCGAGATCGGCATGACGATCGAAACGGCGGGGCGCGGGATGACATTGGTCGCGTCGAAGCGGCCGCCAAGGCCGACCTCGATGATCGCAACATCCGCCGGATGCTCGGAAAAGAGCAGGAAGGTGACGGCGGTCAGGATCTCGAAGACCGTGATCTTCTCGCCGCCATTGGCCTCTGCCACCCGGCGCACGGCATCGGCAAGGACGGCGTCCTCGACGAAGCGGCCGCGTCCGCCCGCAACACCGAGGCGGTAGCGCTCGTGCCAGTTGACGAGATGGGGCGAGGTGTGGACGTGGACGGAGAGGCCCGCCGCCTCAAGGATCGAGCGGCAGAAGGCCGTCACCGAACCCTTGCCGTTGGTGCCGGCCACATGGATGACCGGCGGCAGTTTCAGATGCGGATCGCCGAGGGCGGTGAGGAGCCGCGTGATGCGGTCCAGCGAAAGATCGAACCCCTTGGGATGAAGACCGAGAAGCTTCTCGATCTCCATTGCCGCCTCGCTGGCCACCACACCGGTCATGTCACTGGGCCGCGATGGCAAGGGCGCCGTTCGCGGAAGCCGCCGGCTTCTTCATCAGAATCTTCAGAAGGCGGGCCAGCGTTTCGGGAATGTCATGGCGCTTGACGACCATGTCGACCATGCCGTGATCGAGCAGGTATTCCGAGGTCTGGAAGCCCTCGGGCAGCCTCTCGCGGATGGTCTGTTCGATGACGCGCTTGCCGGCGAAGCAGATTTCCGCACCCGGCTCGGCAAGGTGGATATCGCCCAGCATGGCGTAGGAAGCCGTCACGCCGCCCGTCGTCGGGTTGGTGAGCACGACGATATAGGGCAGGCCCGCTTCCTTCAGCATTTCCACGGCGACCGTGGTGCGCGGAAGTTGCATGAGCGAGAGGATGCCTTCCTGCATGCGCGCGCCGCCGGAGGCGGGGAACATGACGAGCGGGCACTTTTCCGCGATGGCGCGTTCGAAGGCCTTGATGATCGCCTCGCCGGCGGCAATGCCGAGCGAGCCGGCCATGAAGGCGAATTCGTGCACGACGGCGACGAGCTTGACGCCGCGCACCTTGCCGACGCCGGCAAGGATCGTGTCTTCCTGCTCGGTCTTGGCGCGGCTGTCCTTCAGGCGGTCGGTGTACTTCTTCGAATCGCGGAACTTCAGCGGGTCCTGCGCCACCTTCGGCTGCTGCAGGGCCTCGTAGAGGCCTTCGTCGAAGAGGTCCTTGAGGCGAGCCTTGGCCGGCATCTTCATGTGGTAGCCCGAAGCCGGGATGACCCACTTGTTTTCCTCAAGATCGCGATGGAACACCATCTCGCCGGTTTCCGGGCACTTGATCCAGAGATTTTCCGGTACATCCCGGTCAGGGCGGCCAAGCATCGAGTTGATCTTCGGCCGAACGTAATTCGTGATCCAGTTCACGGTCTAGACTCCCGTTACAACGGTTCCCATGTGGGAACTTTACTCTGCCGCCGCAAGGCGCGCTGCACGCACGCCCGATGCGAGGCTCCTGACCAGCGTTTCGACACCGGCGACGGTGGCGGCGCTCGCCTTGCCGTCCGCCGTGAGGCTGGAGGCGATCTGGTTGACGATGGCGGTGCCGACGACGACACCATCCGCGGATGCGCCGATGGCGCGGGCATGCTCGGCCGTCTTGACGCCGAAGCCGACGCAGACGGGCAGTTTCGTATGGGCCTTGATGCGACCGACCGCACCGCCGATGAGCGAGGGATCGGGCAGGGCCGAACCGGTGATGCCGTTCATCGAGACGTAGTAGACGAAGCCCGACGTGTTCTTCAGGACGGTCGGAAGACGCTTCTCGTCCGTGGTCGGGGTCGCAAGGCGGATGAAGTTGATGTTCCGGGCGAGTGCCGGAATGCACAGCTCGTCATCCATTTCCGGCGGCAGGTCGACGACGATGAGTCCGTCGATGCCGGCCGCAAGCGCCTCGTCGAGGAAGCGTTCGACGCCATAGATATAGATCGGATTGTAGTAGCCCATCAGCACGATCGGCGTCGCATCGTCTTCCTTGCGGAAGTCGCGAGCCATCTGCAGCGTCTTGGCAAGCGTCTGGCCGCCCTTCAACGCGCGCTGGCCGGCAACCTGGATCGCCGGGCCGTCGGCCATCGGGTCTGAGAAGGGCATGCCCAGTTCGATGACGTCTGAGCCTGCCTTCGGCAGCGCCTTCATGATCTCCATCGAGCTGGCATAGTCCGGATCGCCGCCCATGAAATAGGTCACGAGGGCCGGGCGGCCTTCGGCGGCGAGATCCGCGAAGCGTTTGTCCATGCGTGCGGTCATCTTAGAGCTCCATGCCGAGGATCTTGCCGACGGTGAAGATATCCTTGTCGCCGCGGCCGGAGAGGTTCATCAGGATGATCTGGTCCTTGCCCATCTTGGACGCGCGCTTGATCACCTCGGCGACGGCATGGCTCGGCTCCAGCGCCGGAATGATGCCTTCGAGCTTCGTCAGGAGCTGGAAGGCTTCCAGCGCCTCGTCATCCATGATCGGAACATATTCGGCGCGGCCGATCTGATGCAGCCAGGCATGTTCCGGGCCGATGCCGGGATAGTCGAGACCGGCGGAGATCGAGTGACCTTCCTTGATCTGGCCGTCGGCATCCTGCAGCAGGTAGGTGCGGTTGCCGTGCAGAACGCCCGGCGAACCGGCCGTCAGCGAGGCACAGTGCTCATCGCCCTCAAGGCCCTTGCCGCCGGCTTCGACGCCGACGATCTGGACGTTCTTGTCGTCGAGGAACGGATGGAAGATGCCGATGGCGTTGGAGCCACCGCCGACGGCGGCGACGACCATGTCCGGCAGGCGGCCTTCGGCGGCCAGCATCTGCTCGCGCGCTTCCGTGCCGATGACGGCCTGGAAATCGCGCACCAGCTCCGGATAGGGGTGCGGGCCGGCTGCGGTGCCGATCAGGTAATAGGTATCGTCGACATTGGTGACCCAGTCACGCAGCGCCTCGTTCATCGCGTCCTTCAGCGTGCCGCTGCCGGCCGTGACGGGGCGGACTTCCGCGCCGAGCAGCTTCATGCGGAAGACGTTCGGCACCTGACGCTCGACGTCCGTCGCGCCCATATAGACGACGCAGGGGAAGCCGAAGCGGGCTGCGACCGTGGCCGAGGCCACGCCATGCTGGCCAGCGCCGGTTTCCGCGATGATGCGCGTCTTGCCCATGCGCTTGGCAAGCAGGATCTGGCCGATGCAATTGTTGATCTTGTGCGAGCCGGTGTGGTTCAGCTCCTCGCGCTTGAAGTAGATCTTCGCGCCGCCGAGATGCTGCGTCAGGCGCTCGGCATAATAGAGCGGGCTCGGGCGGCCGATATAGTGGGCGCCGAGGTCCTTCAGCTCCGCCTGGAAGGCCGGATCGGTCTTGGCCTTGTTCCACTCTTCCTGAAGATCGAGGATCAGCGGCATCAGGGTTTCGGCGACGAAACGGCCGCCGAAAATGCCGAAACGGCCGTCCTCGTCGGGACCCTCGCGGTACGAATTCAGGTTGGGTGACTGGTTCACTTGCCTCTCCCTGCGGCAGCGGTCTTGCGTTCCGCTTCTCGTGCCGCCTCAAAAAACGCTTCCATCAAACCGAGATCCTTGACGCCGGGTGCGCTCTCGACACCGGAACTTGCGTCGATGCCCGGCGCGCCGGTCATCTGGATGGCCTCGGCGAGGTTATCCTTGTTCAGCCCACCCGAAAGCATGTAATCGACGCCGTCGTCAAGCAGATGCATGAGGTTCCAGTCGAACGAGACGCCGTTGCCGCCCGGAAGCTCGGAGCCTGCCGGCGGCTTGGCGTCGAAGAGGAACCGGTCGGCAATGCCGATATAGGGATCGATCTTCTTCAGATCGTCCGCTTCGCGCACGGAAAAGGCCTTGATGACCGGCAGGCCATAGACAGCCTTGACGGTCAGAACCCGCTCCGGGCTTTCGCTGCCGTGGAGCTGGAGCATGTCGGGCGAAAGCTGGTCGACGATCTCGTCGAGCGTGTCGCTGTCGGCATTGACCGTCACCGCGACGATCTTCGCGCGGCCGCGCGCCCGCTCCGCCAGACGGCCGGCATCGGAAGGCTCGATATTGCGGGGGCTTTTGGGAAAGAAGATGAAGCCGATATGGCTGGCGCCGAGCGCAACCGCCTTGTCGACGGCTTCTTCGGTCCGCAATCCGCAGATTTTGATGTCGAGTGTCATGGGCCATGGGAGTCGCACGAATCACCGGAAGAGTCGAGCCGAAAGACGGCGGCAAGAGGGCCGGAACCGACACCCTTGCATGGGCGGGAACAGCGCCCATATGGAGGGCAGATCAAGACCGGAGACGACCATGCGGCTCATCATCGCCATCCTCCTGCCCTTTCTGGTGTTCTTCACCATCGGCCGGCCGATTGCCGGCATCATCTGCCTGATCCTGCAGGTCACGCTGATCGGCTGGCTGCCGGCCGCCATTTGGGCGGTCTATGCGCTGGGGCAGTACAATACGGACCGGAAGATTCGCGAGGCGCTGGCCGATCGCGGGCGCTGATCTTCAACACCGCTCCGCGCGTAAAACCGCCCCCTAGCCGAAATCCACCGCGTGCAGCAGGCTGCCATTGCGCTTTAGCCAGCGCTTGGCCTCCTCCGTCGTCGGGCAGAGCTGCTCGCAGAGCGACCAGAAGGCGGGGCTGTGGTTCATCTCGGAAAGATGCGCCACCTCATGGGCGGCGAGATAATCGATGACATGGGGCGGGGCCATGGCGATGCGCCAGGAGAAGCTAAGCGCGCCATCCGCCGAACAGGAGCCCCAGCGGCTGCGCGTGTCGCGCAGGGTCAACGACTTCACGCGCCTGCCGATGCGGCCGGAATGGACGGCGACGAGTCGATCCAGCTCCAGCCGCGCCTCCTTCTTCAGGAAATCGCTGATGCGGCGGGGAATACTTTCCTCCATGCCGCCGACGCGCAGCACGGCCTCATCGTCGACGATGACGGCCTCGGTCAGCCCGCGCAGCCTGCCCGTCGCCTCGATGCGGTGGGCGACACCGCGGATCATGACGTAGCCGCCATCTTCCAGTTCGTTGGTCGAGCGGAACTTTGCGAGCTTCGTCATCAGCCAGCCCTGATGACGGGTGAGGAAATCGCGAATATCGCGCTCGGCTATGCCGTTCGGCACCGTCATGCGCAGCGCCCGGCCGCCCGGCTCGATGCGCAGCGTCAGGCGCGTGGCGCGAAAATCCCGCCGGATGGTGAGCGGCACGGCCCTGCCATTGACGTCGATCTCGCGCCGTTCCGGCGGAGGCGGGGTCTTCAGGGCCTTGCGGGGCTTGCGAGCCAAGGAAAACATGCTGCCTTTCATAGCCGATTCGGGGCGGGCTGAAACGCCTCGACGAAAAACCGGCGCACAAGGCGCCGGTCGCTTCCTTCATCCATTCAGGCTGCTCAGCTCGCCGGGAAACCCGGGACATCGCTCTGGCCGTTGGCGCGGCGTTCGCGCATGAAGCGGTCGAACTCCTCCTGGTCCTTGGCGCGGCGCAGTTCCCGGCTGTAGGCGTCGAACTCCTCGCGCATTTCGTCCAGCTTGCGGCGCTCCTCGTCGAGGCGGGCGAGCTCGGCGTCACGCCAGTCGTCGAAGGCGACATTGCCGGTGGCGCTGCGGAAGCCATGGCCACGGCCGCCGCGGAACTTGCCGCGGCAGGAGGCGAACATGCCGTCCACGGTGTCGATGGCGTCTTTCTTGAAGGTTCTCAGGCGGTCGCCGAAGATGATGTAGGCAAGCATGGCAAGGCCGAGCGGCCAGAACACCACGAAGCCGAGCACCATCAGGGCGATGGTCGCAGGCGTCCAGTCCGGACGGATCAGTGCTGACTGGTTCATGTGCAATCTTCCTCACGATCGGCGGAAACCACCCCGGTTTCCGGTGAATCCGATGTGGGCAGCGTGCCCATGGCGTTCAAGGCAATGCCCGACGGAATCGGGCAAGTGCCTGAAACGAGCCTCAAAAATCAGACGCCGCCAGCCTTGCCGCCCTTGATGACGCGCGGCATCGGCTTCGCCTTGCCGGCCTTGCCATGCTCGGCCATGAAGGCGAGGATGCGCGGCGCGATCTCCTTGCGGAAGCGCGACCCGTTGAAGACGCCGTAATGGCCGACATCCGGCTGGACGTAATGCATGCGCATATCGTCCGGGATGTTGGTGCAGATAGTCTGCGCCGCCTCGGTCTGGCCGACGCCGGAAATGTCGTCGTTCTCACCCTCGACGGTCAGCAGCGCCACCTTGCGGATCGCCGTTGTATCGACGGGACGCGTGCGGTGCATCATCTCGCCCTTCGGCAGGGCGTGCTTCATGAAGACCGTCTCGACCGTCTGGAGGTAGAACTCGGCGGTCAGGTCCATGACGGCGAGATATTCGTCGTAGAAGTCGCGGTGCTTTTCGGCTGCATCCCCATCATTCTTCACCAGATGGGCGAAGAACTCCTTGTGGGCGATGACATGGCGGTCGAGGTTCATCGACATGAAGCCGGAAAGCTGCAGGAAGCCCGGATAGACCTCCCGCATCACGCCCGGCTGCGGCCACGGCACCGGCATGATGACATTGTCGCGGAACCACTCGATCGGCTTTTCCTTGGCGAGCTTGTTGACCGCCGTCGGATTGATGCGCGTATCGATCGGCCCGCCCATCAGCGTCATGGACGAGGGCGACAGCGGGTCGTTCTCGGCTTCCATGACCGAAACGGCGGCCAGAACCGGCACGGCCGGCTGGCAGACGGCGATGACATGGGTATCCGGTCCCAGCGCATGCAGCATCTGGATGACGTAGTCGATATAGTCATCGAGATCGAAGCTGCCCTCGGAGAGCGGCACCATGCGCGCATCGACCCAGTCGGTGATGTGTACCTCCGCATGCGGCAGCAGCGCCTCGACCGTGCCGCGCAGCAGCGTCGCATAGTGACCCGACATGGGGGCGACGATCAGGATCTTCGGATCCTTGCGGTGGCCGGCCGGCAGACAGCGCTCGAAATGAATGAGATTGCAGAAGGGACGCTGCCAGACGATCTTCTCGTGCACCGAGACGTCCTTGCCCTCGATGGCGGTGGTGGGCAGGCCGAATTCCGGCTTGCCGTAACGCCGGGTCGTGCGCTCCAGAACCTCGAAGCCCGCCGCGACGGAGCGGCCGAAATAGGTATGCGAAAGCGGATTGAGCGGATTGCGGAAGGCAAGGCGCATCTGGTCCGCGGCAGCCCGCCAAGGCGCCATCATCGCATGGTTGAGTTCGTAGAGCTGATAATACATCGGACGCGTTACCCCATTCTGGATGCGGGTCGGAACCCCGCACCATCGTCACCCGGTTTCCGCAATTGCGAAAACACTAACATGTTTTCGCTGCGTGGCAACATTCCACGGAAAGCATCCTACGCCCGCGAACCTTTCGCGAGCATGAACGGGATTCAGCCCGTCCAGCCGCCATCTATGACGTAGGCCTGGCCCGTCGTGTAGGTGGCGCCGGCAAGGTGCACCGCAAGATCGGCCACCTCCTCCGGCGTGCCGATGCGGCCCATGGGCTGGCGAGCGATGAAGGCGGCGCGGGCCGCATCGTAATCGCCGCCGGCGCGCATGCGATCCTGAAGCGAGGGGCTTTCCACGGTGCCGGGGCAGATGGCGTTGCAACGGATGCCCTTGGCCACGTAGTCGGCGGCGACCGATTTGGTGAGGCCGATGACGGCGGCCTTGGTGACGGTATAGGCAAAGCGGTTCGGCACGCCCTTCACGCTGGAGGCGACCGACGCCATATTGACGATAGACCCGTCGCCGCGCTCCAGCATGCCCGGCAGCACGGCGCGAATGGTACGCACCATGGCGAGCACGTTGAGGTTCCAGGCGAAGGCGAGGTCGTCCTCCTTCATCTCCAGGATAGTGCCGCCATGGACGACGCCGGCGCAGTTGAAGAGCACGTCGATGCGGCCGATATCGGTGACGACGGCGGAAACGGCCGCGTCGTCGAGAACGTTGAGGATGCGCGTGGCGATGCCGCTCTCATCCGCAAGGCTTGCCAGCGTCGCGGGATTGACGTCGGTGGCGATTACCGTCGCGCCGGCTTTCTGGAAGGCGAGTGCCGAGGCGCGCCCGATGCCCTGCCCCGCCGCCGTCACCAGCACGGTCCTGCCCTGAAGATTGCTCATGGAGATTTCCTTCCCTTATGCGGCAACGCGCACGATGGCCTTGATAAGGCCGGATTTTTCCGTCGCCCAGCGGGCAAGGTCAAGGGGCACCCGGTCGAGCGTCGTGCGATGGGTGACCAGCGCCTCCACCGGCACGTGACCGGCGCGGATGCTTGCCATGACATGCTCGAAATCGACTCGGGTAGCGTTGCGGCTGCCGACCAGCATCATCTCGCGCTTGTGGAATTCCGGATCGGAGAAGCCGATCTCGTCCTTCACCACGCTGACCAGAACCAGCGCACCGCCATGGGCGACATGGGCAAAGGCGGCTTCCATGGACCTGCCGTAGCCCGTCGCGTCGAAGACGACATCGAAGCCGTCGCCGTTGGTGGCGCGGGCGACCTCTTCCGCCGAGGATGGGCCGGCGAGAATGCTGCTTTCGAAGCCGAAACGTTCCGCGGCCATGGCGAGGCGTTCGCCGGACGTGTCCATCAGCGTGACGTCATGGCCGGCAATGCGAGAGAAGAGCGCCGTGCCGAGGCCGATGGGGCCAGCACCGATGACGAGGGCGCGCGAATCCGCCGGGGCGAGCGAACGGCGCACGGCATGAGCGCCGATAGCCAGGAACTCGACCGTCGCGGCCGCTTCCAGCGAAAGACCTTCGGCCGGATAAAGGTTTTCGGCGGGCAGCAAAATCTCCTCGCAGAACGCGCCGTCGGTATGGACGCCGAGCACGCGGATCGCCGTGCAGCAGTTCGGCTTGCCCTTGCGGCAGGCGATGCAGGCGCCGCAGGAAATGTAGGGGTTCACGACAACGGGCGTACCGGCGGCAAGGCTGCTCGCACCCGGATCGAGCACCGTTGCCGAGACCTCGTGGCCCATGATGCGGGGATATTCGAGGAACGGGTGCTTGCCCTCGAAGATGTGATAATCGGTGCCGCAGATGCCGACATGGCTCACGGCAAGGCGCACCCACCCCTGCGGCAGCGCAGCGGGGGCCTGACGCTCGACCGCTTCGAGACGGCCGGGCTCGACACAGACGACGGCCCTCATGTCAACGGCTTCCGCGGCGACGCAACTGGTCGAAATAGACGATGACGATGATCAGCAGGCCGGTGATGATGCGTTGCCAGAACGAATTGACGTTGAGCAGGTTCGCGCCGTTATTGATGGTTGCCAGGATGAAGGCGCCGAGCAGCGGGCCGTGCACCGAGCCGACCGCGCCGAAAAGGCTGGTGCCGCCGATGACCGAGGAGGCGATGGCCTGAAGCTCCCAGCCTTCGGCCTGCGTGGCATTGCCGATGCCGATGCGGGACGCCAGCAGCACGCCGACGAGGGCGGCGCAGGTGGCCGACAGGATATAGGCGAGATAGATGGTGCGGTTGACATTGACGCCTGAAAGGCGCGCGGCCTCGCCATTCGAGCCGACGGCGAAGAGATAGCGGCCGAAGCGGGAGAGGTGCAGGAAGACGAAGGCGGGGATCGCCACCAGGATGACCATCCAGAAGAGGCTCGGCACGCCGAGGAAATCGGCCCGGGAGAAATTGGTGAAGCCCTCGTGGCTGATCGAGATGGTCGAACCGTTGGTGATCAAAAGGCCGATGCCGCGCAGCGAGGTGAGCGTCGCCAGCGTGATGATGAAGGGCGGCAGGCCCATGCGCACGATGCCGAAGCCATGGAACGCGCCGATGGCGACGCCGATCAGGAGCGTCAGCAGGATCGAGGCCCAGAGCGGCACGCCCGCCTGAAGCAGCCAGGCGATGATGACGCTGGTGAAGCCGACGATGGCCCCGACGGAAAGATCGATGCCCGCCGTGATGATCACGAAGGTCTGACCGACCGCGAGGATCGCCGTCATCGCTCCCTGGCGCAGCAGGTTGGAGATGTTGTTCGGCGTCCAGAAGGCGGCGGTCGACAGGCCGAGGGCCAGCCACAGCGCCAGAAGGAGGCCGAGCAGCGTCAGGCCGAGCAGGATATTCGTGCCCTTGCGCGGCGCCGGTGCGCTCTCCGTCGTCGTCTCCACGCTCATGTTTCTTCTCCCTTTTTCGCGCGGCGGTTCAGATGCCGATGGCCTGGGTCAGGACGTCCTCATGCGAGGCCGCCCGATGGTTGTGGCTGGCGACCAGACGGCCGCCGCGGAAGACGTGCAGCCGGTCGGAAAGCTCGTAGACTTCCGGCAGATAGGACGAGATCAGGATGATGCCGGCCCCCTGTTTCAGAAGCTCGCCGAAGAGGCGGTAGATTTCCGCCTTCGTGCCGACATCGACTCCGACCGTCGGCTCGTCGAAGATGAAGAGCCGCGCACCGTGGCTCAGCCACTTGCCGATGACGATCTTCTGCTGGTTGCCGCCGGACATGGCGGAGGCAAGCACGCGGCGCGAGGGCGTCTTGATGCGCAGGTCCCGGATCTGCCGGTCGGCATTCTCCGCCTCGTCGCCCTTGCGGATGACAAGACCCGAACTCAGCCGCCTGTAGACCGGCAGGTTGATGTTGAGGCCGATGGGCAGGTTCAGGCAGAGGCCCTGGTCGCGGCGGCTTTCCGGCGCGAGCGCGATGCCGAGATCCATCGCGGCGCGCTCGTTGGGAATGACGACCTTCTTGCCGTCCCAGCGGATTTCGCCGGCGGAAATGGGCTGACGGCCATAGAGACCGAGCGCGAATTCGCTGCGGCCGGCGCCGATGAGACCATAGAGGCCGACGATCTCGCCGGCGCGCACCGACAGCGACACGTCCTCGAAGCCCGGACCGGAAAGACCGCGTGTCTCGACAATGACATCGCCCGGCGGCACCGTCTCCTTGTGGTAGATCTGCTCGATCGAACGATTGATCATCAGGGCGATCAGCTCGTTCTCATTGGTCTCGCCGATCAGGCGCGTGCCGACATGGGTGCCGTCGCGCAGCACCGAGACCCGGTCGGCAAGCTCGAAGACCTCCTCCATGCGGTGGCTGATATAGACGATGGTGACGCCCTGGTCGCGCAACCGGCGGATGAGGCGGAAGAGCTGGGCGGATTCCTGCCGCGTCAGATAGGCGGTCGGCTCGTCGAAGATGAGGAAGCGGATGCCGCGCATGGCGGCCCTGGCGGTGGCGACAAGCTGCTGCTGGCCGATGGTGAGGCTGCCGAGCAGCGCACCGGCGGGAAGCTGGAAACCGAGATCGTCGAGCACGGCCTGCGCGGCGCGCTCCATGGCGCTCTTTCGCATCAGGCCGAAGCGGTTCATCTCGTCGCCGAGGAACATGTTGGCCGCGACTGAAAGATGCGGGCACAGGACGACCTCCTGATGCACGGCGTTGATACCGCGCGAGATGGCTTCGGTGGGGGTCGCGAGCTGGACGGGCCTGCCGCACCAGAAGACCTCGCCGGCCGTGCGGCGGATGACGCCCGTCAGGAGCTTGATCAGGGTGGATTTGCCGGCACCGTTCTCGCCGACGATGGCATGGATTTCCCCCGCCAGAAACGTGACCGTCGCCGGCTTCAGGGCTTCGACGAGACCGTATTTCTTCTGCAGGCCACGCAGTTCGAGGATCGGCGCGCCGCGCGGCACCGCATCGGATTCGGCGAGCTTCGCCTTGTCTTCATGCCGATGGCTCAGCTCTTCGAGGCTGCTCATCCTTCGTCCCTCCCGTGACTGCATGCAAAGCCTCCCGCCCGGATCATGCGGCCCGGGCGGGAGATGGTCAAACGGCCGGTCAGTTGACCTTCGGGTTCAGGAGGGCATCGATCTTCGGATCAGCCATGTTGTCCTTGGTCACGAGGTTGGCACCGGTATCGACAAAGGCCTCGACCTTCTCGCCCTTGGAGACGGCGAGCGCCGTCTTCACGCCGTCATAGCCCATGCGGTAGGGATCCTGCACGACGAGGCCGGCCAGCACGCCTTCCTTGAGGAAGCCGACGGTCTTTTCATCCGAGTCGAAACCGATGACCTTGATCTTGTCGCCGAGCTTGTTCTCCGCGATCGCCTGGCCGACGCCCTGCGCCATGATGAGGTTGGAGGCGAAGACGCCGACAAGATTCGGATTGGCGGTGATGAGGTCGGTCATCATGTTGAGGCCGGTGGTGGCCTGACCGTCCGCATATTTGTCCGCCACGACCTTCAGGCCCGGATACTTGGTCTTGACCTGATCGAGGAAGCCTTCGCGCCGCTGGTCGAGCGAGCCGACGCCCGGCAGGCTGGTGATGATGGCGACCTCGCCCTCTTCCTTGCCGGTTGCGGCCTTGATGGCGGCGGCAAGGCCATCGGCGGCGATGCGGCCGCCTTGGACGTTGTCCGTCGTCAGGAACGAGGTGAAGGCCTTGGAATCGGCCGCCGAATCGATGCCGATGATCGGAACGGACTTGGCCGCCTCATCCACCGGCTTGCCGAGCGCCTTGAACTCCGTCGGCGAGATGACGACGGCAGCGGGACCGCCCGCAACGGCGTTTTCGAGGATGCTGATCTGGCCGTTGATGTCGGATTCGGACTGCGCGCCGAGTTCCGGCACGTTGACGCCGAGATCCTTGCCTGCGGCGCGGGCGCCGGCGAGCACGATCTGCCAGTAGAAGGACGTGGTGTCCTTGACGATGATCGGAATGGTGACGCCCTCGGCGAAGGCGGCGACGGGGCTGGCGACGGCGAGGAATGCGGCACCCGCAAGGGCCGTAAAGGCGCGGCGGGTCAGAAGCGATCTTGCAATGCTCATCAAGTTTCTCCTCTCTGGTGCTTCCTGTCCTCCTTGGGGGATCGCGTTGCAGGAAGCAAACAACTCGACCTTTTATCTATAAAAAACATATTCAGGGCAGGCTACACCCGCCGCCATGGCTTGGCAAGCGGGCGATCTCGATCCGGAAGCCCACGGGCTAGCCCCGGAAAATCTCGTGGGGGCGCAGGACGCCTTTCTTCAGAATGATATTGCCGTAAAGGCGGAATTCGGTCGTTGCGACGATGCAGGCGGCCTTGCGGGCCATTTCGTAGAAGGCGAAGCGCTCGACCGCATGCACGGTGAAATCGCCGGCCAGCCGATGGACGACATCCTGAAACGCGGAGCAGACTTCCGGCACCGCCTGCGGGTCCCCGACCACCTCCATGCGCCAGGCCGCCTCGGGCACGAATGTGTCGAGCGGCATATGCGTCAGCAGGGCCTCGGTCATCGCGATCGCATCGACGCCATCCGCCCGGATGACCATGGGTCCGAGGAAGCTCGCGGGGAAATTGGCGTCGGCGACGACGATGTCGTCGCCATGGCCCATGCTCCTGATCGTGTGCAGGAGATCCGGGCCGAGCAGCGGATGAATTCCCTTCAGCATGGTCTTTCGATCCTTGTCCTATTGCCTGACCGCCTCGGTTCCCAGCGCCGGGGCGACGAGCGTATGGGGTTCGAAGGCATGGTACATGTCCTCGGGCAGTTCCTGGCGCGCGAGCGCCATGTTCCGCCTCAGGCTCTCGGGCCTTGCCGTGCCGACAAGCACCGAGGCGACGGAGGGGTTGCGCAGCGGGAATTGCAGAGCGGGCGCAGCGAGCGATACGCCCGCCTTTCCGGCTATCGCCATCATCTCTCCAACCTTGCCGGCAATCTCCGGCGTTGCCGGCATATAGTCGAAATGCGCGCCCTCCACGGGGCCGGTCGCCAGAATGCCGGAATTGAAAACGCCGCCGACCACCAGCGACGTTCCCTTCCTCTCGCAGAGCGGCAGGAGTTCGGCGACCGCCGAGCGGTCCAGCAGGGAATAGCGTCCCGCCAGCAGGATGCAGTCCAGATCGGACTCGCGCATCACGTCGAGGCAGACGGGCACCTCGTTCACGCCGAGGCCGAAAGCCTTGATCGCGCCCGACGACTTCAGCTCCGAAAGCGCCTTCAGGCCGGAATCGAAGAGCTGACGCAGATAGACGGCGTTACGCTCGGCACCGTGGGTATAGACGCCGATATCGTGCACATAGAGGATATCGATCCGGTTGAGGCCGAGGCGGGCATGGCTCAGCTCGACGCAGCGCATGATGCCGTCATAGCTGTAGTCGTAGCGAGCGTCGAACGGCAACGGATCAACGAAGCCGTAATCCGGTACCTTGTCGTCCGGCACCGGCATCATGATGCGGCCGACCTTGGTCGACAGCACATGCTCTGCGCTCGGCTTGTCACGCAGGAAATCGCCGACATAGCGCTCCGCAAGGCCGAAGCCGTACCAGGGAGCGGTGTCGAAGTAGCGCAGTCCTTCCTGCCAGGCCGCCTCCAGCGTCGCCATCGCGGTATCGCGCGGGCAGGCCCGGTAAAGCCCGCCGAGCGCCGCGGTGCCGAAACTGAATTCGGTCACGGCAAGGCCCGTCCTTCCGATGGTCCGCGTCCGCATGTATCCTCCCGGCCGGCGTCCTCTCACCGGCAATTTGTCTTTTATCGACAATAGACAGATCGCCGTCAATGGGTAATATGCGGGCAGGAGGAAACGGGGGAGCGACCAGGGGCGGCATAGGCACCGGCATCTGGCCTTTCTCCCGGTCAGCCATTAAGGGACGCGAAACTCCGGAACCGGCGGCACCCATGGCCAAACAGAATACCGTCTTCAAGGACGCCTTCAATCGCTGCGTGAAGCTGCTGGAACAGACGGCGAGCCTGCCGTCCGAACCCGAACTCGGGGCGACGCTCGGCGTCAGCCGCACCACGGTGCGCGCGATCCTGACCCGGCTGGAGGAGGTCGGCCTTCTGACCTGGGAAAAGCGCCGCAAGATCGTGCTGCGCAAGCCCGCGCCCTCGGATTACTTCCCCACGGAGGAGACGGATTCGCTGTCGGAGATCATCGAGCGCAGCTTCATGCGCCGGATTCTCGACGGCGGCGCGCAGCCGGGCATGCAGATCAACGAACTGGAGCTTGCCCGCGAGATCGGCATCGGCACGACGAGCGTGCGCGAGTTCCTCATCCGCTTCAGCCGGTTCGGCCTCATCGAGAAGCGGCCGAACAGCCATTGGGTGCTGAAGGGCTTCACCCGCGATTTCGCGCTGGAACTGACGGAGGTGCGAGAGATGTTCGAGCTGCGCTCGGCCGCCGCCTTTGCGCATCTACCGGAGGATCACCCGGCCTGGCGGGAACTGGACGCCATCGAGGCCGTGCACCATGACATCCTTGCCGATATCGAGAACCGCTATGTGGATTTCTCAGAACTCGACGAGCGCTTCCACCTGCTGGTGCACCGGGCCTCAAGGAACCGGTTCATCGTCGATTTCTACGACGTGATCGCCATCGTCTTCCACTATCACTACCAGTGGAATAAGACGAATGCCCGCCAGCGCAATGCACGTGCGCTGGAGGAACACCTCGCCTATATCGCGGCGCTGCGCTCGCGCGATCCGGCGGGGATCGAGGCCGCCTGCCGGCAACATCTGAAATCGGCGCGCGAGACGCTGTTGCAGTCGATCAACGGCCCCGACGCGGTTCAGTAACCGCCGCCCCGCTTCTCCGCCACCTCTTCGCCGAGGAAACGGCGGCGCAGGTCGCCGACCGCGGAGACGAGGCAGTTGACGTCGGTGCCGATCGCCATGAAATCCGCGCCGAGATCGCGGTAGACGCCGGCCTCCGGCAGCGAGACGGTCATGATGCCCCGGGCCTTGCCATGGGTCTTCGTCCGTTCAAAGATATGGGTGATCGCCGCCAGCACCTCCGGCGCGCCGGGATTGCCGAGATGGCCCATGTCGGCGGCAAGATCAGACGGGCCGATGAAGATGCCGTCGACGCCCTCCACGGCGGCGATCTCGTCGATGGCCGCATGGCCCGCGCGGTTCTCCACCTGCACGATCAGGCAGATTTCCTCATTGGCGGTCGTGATGTAATCCGGCGTCCGGTTGAAATCGCTCGCCCGGCCGAGACCCGCGCCCACGCCGCGGATGCCATGCGGCGGATAGCGCACGGCGCGCACGAGGGCTTCGGCCTGGGCGGCCGATTCGACCATCGGAATGAGAAAGGTCTGCGCGCCCTGATCGAGAAGCTGCTTCAATATCCAGGCTTCGCCCATCGGCGGGCGCACCATGGCGTGCGTCGGCGAATGGCGCAGAGCCCCGACCTGCGCGCTCATCAGCGGCATATCGTTCGGGCCATGCTCGCCGTCGATCAGCAGCCAGTCGTAACCGCTGGTCGACAGAATCTCCGCCGCATAGGCGCTGCCGAGCGCCGCCCAGAGGCCGAGCTGGAACCGGCCTTCGCGAAGCGCGGCCTTGAAGGCGTTTTTCGGTGCTGCCACAATTTTTCCCTCTCAGAAACGGAAACCGGCCGGGGTAAGCCCGGCCGGGAATGCAGGATCAGCCGATGCCGCCGAGGCAGACATATTTGATCTCGGTGAATTCCTCGATGCCGTAGCGAGAACCCTCGCGGCCAAGGCCGGACAGCTTCACGCCGCCGAACGGCGCTTCCGCCGTCGAGATGAGGCCGGTATTGACGCCTACCATGCCGTATTCCAGAGCCTCGGCGACGCGGAAGACGCGCGACAGCTCCTTGGCATAGAAATACGAGGCAAGGCCGAACTCGGTATCGTTCGCCTGAGCGATCACATCGTCCTCGTCCTTGAAGCGGAACAGCGGAGCGACCGGTCCAAAGGTTTCTTCGCGGGCCACGGCCATGTCCGGCGTCACATCGGCAATGACGGTCGCTTCGTAGAAGGTGCCGCCCAGCGCATGGCGCTTGCCGCCCTGCACGACGCGGCCACCCTTCTTCACCGCATCGGCGACATGTTCCTCGACCTTCTCAAGCGCCGCTGTGTCGATCAGCGGGCCGAGGATGACACCCTCGTCGAAGCCGTTGCCGGTCTTCAGCTTGCCGACAGCAGCGGCGAGCTTTTCGGAAAAGGCGTCATAAACACCCTCCTGCACATAGAGCCGGTTGGCGCAGACGCAGGTCTGGCCATTGTTGCGGAACTTGGCGATCAGCGCGCCCTCGACGGCGGCATCGAGGTCCGCATCGTCGAAGACGATGAAGGGCGCATTGCCGCCAAGCTCCAGGCCGAGCTTCTTGATGGTCGGCGCGCATTGCTTGTAAAGCTCCGCGCCGATCTCCGTCGAGCCGGTGAAGGTGAGCTTGCGCACGGTGGAATTCGCCGTCAGCTCCGCGCCGATCTCGCGGGCCGAGCCGGTGATGACCGAGAAGAGGCCGGCGGGAAGGCCGGCGCGTTCGGCAAGGATAGCGATGGCGATGGCCGAGAACGGCGTCTGCGAGGCGGGCTTCAGCACCATGGCGCAGCCGGCGGCGAAGGCCGGGCCGGCCTTGCGGGTGATCATGGCGTTCGGGAAGTTCCAGGGCGTGATGGCCGCGACGACGCCGATCGGCTGCTTCATGACAAGGATGCGCTTGTCCTTCTGGTGGCCGGGCACGATATCGCCATAGAGGCGGCGGGCTTCTTCCGCGAACCACTCGACGAAGCTCGCACCATACACAATCTCGCCCGTGGCCTCGGCCAGCGGCTTGCCCTGTTCCATCGTCAGGATGCGGCCGAGATCGTCCTTGTTCTCGATCATCAGCTCGAACCACTTGCGCAGCACGGCAGAGCGTTCCTTGGCCGTGCGGGCGGCCCAGCCCTTCTGGGCTTCGGCAGCCGCATCGATGGCTTCCTTCGTCTCCTTCGCCCCGAGCTTGGGCACATAGCCGACGAGCTCCCCGGTTGCGGGGTTCTTCACAGCAATGCCGCTGCCGTCCGC
The DNA here is from genome assembly GCF_022682305.1 of Shinella zoogloeoides. Classification (NCBI taxonomy): domain Bacteria; kingdom Pseudomonadati; phylum Pseudomonadota; class Alphaproteobacteria; order Hyphomicrobiales; family Rhizobiaceae; genus Shinella; species Shinella zoogloeoides. The sequence goes on along the minus strand of NZ_CP093528.1, from coordinate 3,959,183 downwards.
TTCGATCCAGCGGGGGCCAACGAGGGCTGCCTGGCGAAGCAGGCTCGGGTCTTTGAGGCTCATCGGATATCTCCCATTTTCGCGATGCCACCGGGCGTCATGACGCCGTGTTGCAAGCGTTATATGACCTCAGCCACCCCTTCGACAATCGATGTCCATGCGAATTTACCACTTCGCGGGCGGCGCCGATGGGGCTAAAGCGTTTGCGCATTTCCGGACGCAGGACCGCCATGCTGTTCTGCCGGAAATACGCCTGTTTCCGCCCGCTGACTTATATTCGAGGCTATGCAATGACCCATCCTACCGGCCGCATCGCGGACCACGCCATCGCTCCCGTCTTCCTCGACCGCTGGTCGCCCCGCGCCTTCACCGGCGAGGCCATGCCGCAGGCGACGCTGCTCTCGCTGTTCGAGGCCGCGCGCTGGGCGCCCTCGGCCGCCAACGGCCAGCCCTGGCGCTTCATCTACGGCCATCGCGGCACCCCTGCCTTCGATGCGATCTATGACGCTCTTGACGATGGCAACCGGCGCTGGGCGGACAAGGCCTCCGTGCTCGTGGTGATCGTCTCGCAGACCCATCGCAAGAGTGGCGATGGCGAGATGCGCCCCGCCTATACCCATGCCTTCGATACGGGTGCGGCCTGGGCCTATTTCGCCCTTCAGGCGATCCATGCCGGCTATCATGCCCATGGCATGGGCGGCATCGACCGCGCCAAGCTCATGGACGTACTCGGCATTCCGGACGGTTTTCGCGTGGAGGCGGCGGCGGCCATCGGCAAGATCGCGCCAAAGGAGATTTTGCCGGAAGATCTGATGAAGCGCGAAGTGCCGAGCACGCGCAAGCCGGTGGCGGAATTCGTGTCCGAAGGGCGCTTCACCGCCTGAACCCGCCTATGAAAGAGCCGCCTTTCGGCGGCTCTCTTTTCGTCAGATGTCGAGGTTGGCGACGCTGAGCGCGTTTTCCTGGATGAAATCGCGCCGCGGCTCCACCTCGTCGCCCATCAGGCGGGCGAAAAGGCCATCGGCATCGGTCGCATCCGTGACCTTCACCTGCAGCAGCGAGCGGACGTTCGGGTCGAGTGTCGTTTCCCAGAGCTGCTCGGCGTTCATTTCGCCAAGGCCCTTGTAGCGCTGCATCGAGAGACCCTTGCGGCCGGCGGCGAAGATCGCGTCGAGCAGGGCGCGCGGGCCGGATATCTCGATCTGGCCGTCCTTGCGGCGCAGGACCGGCGGCACCGTGTAGGTTTCCTTGAGGCGGGCCGAGAGCTGGTCGATATGGCGGGCGTCGGACGAGCCGATCAGCGCCATGTCGATATGGGCGAATTCCTTGACGCCGCGCACCATGCGCTCGAAGCGCAGGCCCCCGTCGGAGGCGACGGAACCTTCCCAGCCGCGTTCCGTCTCCTCGGCGATCAGATCGAGGCGGTGGGCGACTTCCCCGGCCATGACGGCATAGGCCTCGCGGTCGTGGCTGAGTTCGAGGTTCAGCGCACCGGCAATCGCCGCCTGCTCCACGATGGCCCGGTTGTAGCGCGAATGCAGGCCGTCGAGCAGCGTGCGCAGGCGCAGCGCGTCCTGGATGAGTTCCAGAATATCCTGGCCGACGCGTACTTCGCCGGAGGAGAGTTCCAGCGCCGCATCGTCGAGTCCGGAACCGATCAGGTAATCTTCCAGCGCCTTCTCGTTCTTCAGGTACTGGCTCGATTTGCCGCGCGCCACCTTATAGAGCGGCGGCTGGGCGATATAGAGATGGCCGCGTTCAATCAGCTCCGGCATCTGGCGGAAGAAGAAGGTGAGCAGCAGGGTGCGGATATGGGCGCCGTCGACGTCGGCGTCCGTCATGATGATGATCTTGTGGTAACGCAGCTTGTCGGCGTTGAACTCGTCCTTGCCGATCGAGGTGCCGAGCGCCGTGATCAGCGTGCCGATTTCCTGGCTCGAGAGCATCTTGTCGAAGCGCGCGCGCTCGACATTGAGGATCTTGCCGCGCAGCGGAAGGATCGCCTGGTTCTCGCGCGAACGGCCCTGCTTGGCAGAACCGCCGGCCGAATCGCCCTCGACGAGGAAGACTTCGGACTTGGCCGGATCGCGTTCGGAGCAGTCGGCCAGCTTGCCGGGCAGCGAGGAAATGTCGAGTGCACCCTTGCGCCGCGTCAGCTCGCGCGCCTTGCGGGCGGCCTCGCGGGCGGCGGCGGCCTCGACCACCTTGCCGATGAGGGTCTTGGCATCCGTCGGATGCTCTTCCATCCAGGTGCTCAGCGCCTCGTTGACGAGGCTTTCGACAACCGGGCGGACTTCCGAGGAAACCAGCTTGTCCTTGGTCTGCGAGGAGAACTTCGGATCCGGCACCTTGACCGAGAGAACGGCGGTGAGGCCTTCGCGGCAATCGTCGCCCGTCAGCGTGACCTTCTCCTTCTTCATGATGCCGGAGCTTTCGGCATAGGAGACGACCTGGCGGGTCAGCGCGCCGCGGAAGCCGGCCATATGCGTGCCGCCGTCGCGCTGGGGGATGTTGTTGGTGAAGCAGAGCACGTTTTCGTGGTAGCTGTCGTTCCACCACATGGCGACTTCGACGGTGATGCCGTCCTTCTCGCCACGGATCGCGATCGGCTTGTCGACCAGCGGCTTCTTGGCGCGGTCGAGATAGGTCACGAAGGCCTCGAGACCGCCCTCATACATCAACTCGTCCTGCCTGACGTCGGAATGGCGACGGTCGGTGAGCAGGATGCGTACGCCGGAATTGAGGAAGGCGAGTTCGCGCAGGCGGTGTTCCAGCGTCGAATAGACGAACTCGATATTCGAGAAGGTTTCCGACGAGGGCAGGAAGGTGACTTCCGTGCCCGTCTCGTTGCCGGCCTCGCCCGTCACCTTTAGGGGGCCGTCGGCCACGCCATGGGTGAAGCTCATCTCGTGGATGCTGCCGGCGCGGCGGATCTTCAGCTTCAAGGAGACGGAGAGCGCGTTCACCACGGAAACACCCACGCCGTGCAGGCCGCCGGAGACCTTGTAGGAATTCTGGTCGAATTTGCCACCGGCATGGAGCTGGGTCATGATGACCTCGGCCGCCGAGACGCCCTCTTCCTTGTGAATGTCGGTCGGGATGCCGCGGCCGTTGTCCGTCACCGTTACCGAGCCGTCCGCATTGAGCGTGACCGTCACGATATCCGCATGGCCGGCCAGCGCCTCGTCGATCGCGTTGTCGACCACCTCGTAGACCATGTGATGCAGGCCCGAGCCGTCGTCGGTATCGCCGATATACATGCCCGGGCGCTTGCGCACCGCGTCCAGCCCCTTGAGGACCTTGATCGAATCTGCGCCATACTCGGCCGGGCCGTTTTCGGTCTCGGGTGTGTCAGTCATTCAAAAGTCTTTCCAGAGTTTTCGCGACAGGCGGGGAAAGCGGGGCGAATCACGGCTTTCCGGATTCTCCGAATATAGGGATTTTGCCCTCAAGTTCCAAATCAGAGAGCCTGAAAACACGGCAGAATTCAGGGGATCAACCGGGTTTTACCCGGTTATTGCATGCTTTTTCGAGGATGCCGGCAAGACGGCGCACCGTCTCGGGGGGAAGGCTTGCGATTTCGGCCGAAAGCCGGTTGGCAAAGGCCGTGTATTCCGGCGGGAGGCCCGCCGTGTCGACCACCACGCGCGGGTCGGAAATCTGCGCGATGCGGAAGAGTTCCTCGGCCTCGTCCCAGATGACGTTGAAATAGCCGGCGACGCGCTGGAGGAAATCGAAGCTCGGCATGCCACGCTTGCCGTGTTCCAGCGCCGAGAGATAGGCGGGGCTGACGCCGAGCGCTATCGCCATCTCCTTCTGGGAAACGCCCTTGCGGTCGCGCAGGTGCCGCACGGCCTTGCCGAAGGGTGTCGTCATCGCTTCTCCCCCGGTGAGCGCGCCAGGCGGACATAGAGCGCGCCTTCGCCGCCGTGATTGCGCGCGGCCGGCTCGTAGGAGGAGATCAGCGGCCGGAACTCCGGCAACGAGAACCAGAGCGGCACCGCCCGCTTCAGCGCGCCGTCGCTGCCGAGCGAGGTGCCCTTGCCGGTGATGACGAGCACATGACGCAGGCCCCGCTCATGCGCCTTGATGAGGAAGCCGAGCAGGAAGCCGTGCGCTTCGCTCTGGATCATGCCGTGCAGGTCGATGCGGGCTTCCAGCGCAAGCCGGCCCTTGGCGATCTTGCGCTTGACCGGACGCTCCAGCGGATGGTGCCGGGTTTCCTTGCTGCGGCCGATGGTGAGCGCGATGCCTTCCGCCGCCGTGCCGGCCTTGGCCTTCTTTGCTTCCGGCACGGGCGCCTTCTGCTCCTCAATCTTTTCCGCGAAGGCCGCCTCGAATTCCGTCAGGGCATCGAGCTTGCCGGGCATGGCCCGCGTGCTGCGCGCCACCTTGCCCCAGAGAATGCGGTCCTCACTGGAAAGCGCCTTATCCTTCGGCATGGAGGTAGCGCTCCGCCGCCGCCCTGGGGATGAGGATATGGAAGGTCGCGGCATTGCGCACATGGCCGGCCAGCGCGCCCGCCGCATCGCCCGAGCCGGTGAAGATATCGCCGCGCGCCGGGCCGACGATGGCGGTGCCGGTATCGAGCGCCAGCATCAGCCGGCGGAAGGGCTTTCCGCCATCCATATGGGTGAGGCTGTCGCTCGAAATGAAGAAGGGCAGGCCGAAGGTATGGATCTGCCGGTCGACCGCCAGCGAGCGGCCCGCGACCAGCGGCACCTTGGCGGCGGCAATGGGGCCGAGCGACGTGTCGTCCACGGCGGCTTGCCTGAAGAAGATGAAGGAGCGGTTGTGCCAGAGCACCGCATCCACCTGATCCTCATGGCCGGCGAGCCAGTCGCGGATCGAGGCCATGGAGACGGTCGCGGCATCGATCTCGCCGCGGTCGATCAGCAGCTTGCCGATGGCCGAGAAAGGATGGCCGGTTTTCGCGGCATAGGTGATGCGTTTCAGCGAGCCATCGGGATAGACGAGCCGTGCCGCGCCCTGGACATGGGCGAAGAAGACGTCGACCTTCGAGCGTGCATAGGCGATTTCGAGGCCCCGGCCGGCAAGATAGCCCCGTTCGACCTCGCCCCGGTCCGGGTGCTCGACAATGGTACCATCCCTCTGCAGGCCGAAGGCATAGTCCTGCGGAAAGCCGGCGGGGCGATTGGCGTCGTCGATATCGACCAGATCGTCCGGCCGGCGGTAGAATGGGTAGCGGTATTGCGCATCCGGCTCGGCCTTCACGGCGACTTCCGGTTCATAGAAGGCGGTAACGAAACCGGCTGAGCCATCCGTCTTCTCGATGCGGAAGGGCACGCAATGGGCTTCGAAGAAGGCGCGTACGGCGGCGGGGCCTTCCGGCCGTTCCGCTTCGGCTGCATCCAGCAATGTCAAAAGCTCGCCGGCGGTGATGCCGAGCGAGCCGGTCTTGTAGGGTTTCACATCGCGGATATGGTCGCGACAGCGGCCCATGGCCGCCATCAAGGGTGTGGGATCGTCCTCGTCCCAGCCGGGAAGCGCCGAAAACCGGGCCGGAACCAGACGATACTCCATGAGGGCCTCGCTCAGCCTTCCGACTCGGTGGCGATCAGCTTCCAGTTCGGATCGCGCGAGCGGATGTCGCGAGCGAAGGTCCACAGGTCATTCACCTCGGCCACCGTCTCCGCATCGCCATCGACCAGCGCGCCGGCCTTGTCATAGGTAGCGGAGATCAACTGGCTGATGATGCGTAGCGTGATGTTGGCTTCGCTGTCCTTGACCTCGGCGCCGACGATATCCGCCTTCTCGATGCCGACGAAGCTGGAGCGCACGACCTCGCCCTTGCTCTCGCGCTCGGAAATCGCGGCGTCGAAACCTTCGTAGACTTCGCGCGACAGGAGGTTCTTCAGCGTCTTGCGGTCGCCATCGGCAAAGGCGACGACGATCATCTCGTAGGCCATGCGGGCGCCGTTGGCGAATTCCTTCGGGTTGAAGGAGGGGTCCGCCTTGGCGACGGCGCGAAGCTGTTCGTTCAGGGGCGTGCCCGGAGCGGCGGCAGCGTCGATGGAGGCGAAGGGGTTCTCATCCTCGTCCGTGCCGTCACGGCGCGGCAGCGTGACGACCTTGCCGCGATCGGCCGAATCAGTCTCTGCGGCGCCCTCGCGCTTGGAATAGGGATCGAAGGGCGGACGCTCGCTGCCGGTGCGCCGGCCAAGCACGCTGCGCAATTGCAGGAAGATGACCACCGCAGCCACGAGGAAGAAAATCGTTACAAAGTCGAATGAGCCCATTATCGATCCGCTGCGGTTTCTGTTTTTTGTTCCTTTTCCATATAGTCCGCAAAGACGGATCATTCAAATGGCGATGACGTGAATGCGACGAAGACGCGCGCAACGTCGGCCTGCAGTATCGACCCGGCCAAATCTATGCGACATTGGAAACCATGCTGAGACGCCTCATTCCGCTTTTCATTCTCCTTCTGCCGCTGGCGGAAATCGCGTGCTTCATCCTTGTCGGACGAAGGATCGGCCTTTTCCCGACGCTGTCCCTCGTCGTGTTTTCCGCCATCGCCGGCATCCTGCTGATGCGGGTGCAAGGTTTCGGCGTTCTCATGCGGCTGCGGCAGGCCAGCCAGGACGGGCGGGCGCCCGGCAAGGAGATGCTCGACGCGGCGATGATCGTCGTTGCGGGCATCCTGCTCCTCATCCCCGGCTTCCTGACCGATATCGTCGGGCTTGCCCTCTTTCTTCCGCCCGTGCGCAGCTTCCTGTGGAACCGGCTGATCCGCAACGTCGTTGTGGTGGATATAGGCGGCGCGCGGTCGGGAGGCACACCGGAAACCGGCGCGCAACGCACCATCGATCTCGACGAAAACGACTTCCATCGTGACGGTCCGCGCTAGGCCCCCAGGGTTGTAAGGCCCCGGCCGAAATGCTAGATGGCCTGACTTTCCAGAGTCCCCGAGGATATTTCCATGACCGACGCAGTCACCGACACCAACGCCGCGAGCCCCTCGCTCACCATCCTGGCGCAGTATGTGAAGGACTTCTCCTTCGAAAACCCGGGTGCACCGCGGTCGCTGCAGGCCCGTGACAAGGCCCCGGCAATCAATATCAGCGTCAACGTCAATGCGAACCCGCTCGCCGAGTCGGACTTCGACGTCCTGCTCTCGCTGAATGCGGAAGCCAAGGATGGCGACAAGGTTCTCTTCAATGCCGAGCTTGCCTATGGCGGCGTCTTCCGCATCACGGGCTTCCCGCAGGAGCATATGCTGCCGGTTCTCTTCATCGAGTGCCCGCGCCTGCTCTTCCCCTTCGCCCGCCAGATCATCGCCGACGCGACCCGCAACGGCGGCTTCCCGCCGCTGATGATTGACCCGATCGATTTCGCCCAGATGTTCGCCCAGCGCATGGCCGAAGAACAAGTCAAGGCGAAGGTCCAGGCCAACTAAACCTCAATCCTTTTCAACGAAGAACGCCCGGTCACGATGTGCCCGGGCGTTTTCTTTTGCATTCATTATACTAAGCCGGATTCAGCCGCCGTATTTCGCCCAGATAGCCTTGGCGCCCATCTTCTCCACCATGGCGGCGTGGGCCGCGCGATCCACTTCGGACAGGCGGGGGGCAAGCGGCGTCGGCCGGGCGCCGAGCGGCTCGATCACCTCATCCTCCGCCTCGACCAGCGTCTTGCGACCGCTTTCGGCGGTACCGAGGCCCAGCGCCGCCTGCCGGCCGCCGATCATCTCGATATAGACTTCGGCCAGAAGCTCGGAGTCGAGAAGCGCACCGTGCTTGGTACGGTGCGAATTGTCGATGCCGTAGCGACGGCAAAGCGCATCAAGCGAGTTGGGTCCCATCGGATGCTTGCGGCGGGCGAGCGCCAGCGTATCCGTCACCTTTTCCGGCGCGACCGACGGCAGGCCAAGCCGACCGAATTCGGCATTGATGAAGCCCATGTCGAAGTTCGCATTGTGCGCCACCCAGCGGGCGCCGTCGAAGAAATCGATGATCTCCTGGGCGACCTCGGCAAATGGCTTCTTGTCCTGCAGGAACTCGTCGGTGATGCCGTGGACGGCAAGCGCGTCCGGATGGACCTTCCGGTCGCCGGGATTGATGAAGATATGGAGCGTGCGTCCGGTCGGGAAGTGGTTCTCCAGTTCCACGCCGCCGATTTCGATGACGCGGTCGAGCTTGTTGTCGAGGCCGGTCGTTTCCGTATCGAAGATGATCTCGCGCATCAGTTCCGCTGCTCCGTCAGTTTCGCGGTTATCTCTTCCACCTGTTTCCGCGCCGCTTCAAGCCCGTTGCCGGTATCGATGAGGAAATCGGCCCGTTGGCGCTTTTCCGTATCCGGCATCTGACGCGACAGAATGAGGGCGAGCTTCTCCTCCGTCATGCCGGGGCGGGACAGGACACGCTCGCGCTGAACCGTGGGATCGCAGGTCACGACAACCACCTTGTCCACCCGCGTTTGCCCGCCGGTTTCATAAAGCAGTGGAATATCAAGCACGACGAGCGGCGATGCCTTCCGCCGTTCGGCATCGATGAAGGCCGCTTCCCGCGCCCGTACGAGCGGATGGATGATCGCCTCCAGCTCACCGAACCGCTCCGGTGAACGGGCAAGCACCGCCGAGAGCACCTTGCGGTCGATGGCGCCATCTGACAGCGCCTCGGGAAAATGTGCCGCGACCGGCGCGACGGCCTCGTTACGATAGAGATCGTGCACCGTCGCATCGGCATCGTGCACCGGCACGCCGAGATCGCGGAACATCGCGGCCGTGGTCGACTTTCCGGTTCCGATCGATCCGGTAAGGCCAAGCACGATCATCGATGCGCCTCCATATCCGCAAGGATCCGCCGGCGAAGCTCCGCATCGACGACCGGCCTTTTGCCGAACCATTTCTCGAAACCGGGTGCGGCCTGGTGCAGCAGCATGCCCAGCCCGTCGACGACGGCAAAGCCCTGATCCTGCGCCTGACGCAAAATCGGCGTGATGAGCGGTACATAGACGATATCCGTCACCAACGCGCCGGAGGCTAACGGCGAGAAGTCGAAATCCGGGGCGGCGTCGCCGTCCATACCGAGCGAGGTGGTATTGACGAAAAGCCCCGCGCCTTTCGAGACCTCGGCAAGCGCCCCCATGGCGTGGGCGTGCACCTTGGGTCCGAAACGGTCGGCCAGTTCCTGCGCGCGGGCGGCGGTGCGGTTGACCACATGGATTTCCCCAATGCCGCGGTCCCGCACCGCCTGAATGATGGCCCGGCTGGCGCCCCCCGCCCCCAGGATGACGGCCCGGTCCGTTCTATCCCAGCCCGGCGCGGCGGCATCCAGATTGGCAAGAAAGCCGTAGCCGTCGGTGTTCGTCGCATGAAGCCGGCCATCCTCCATCCAGAGGGTGTTCGATGCGCCAAGCTCCTCGCTGAGAGCGTCCGGACAGTCGGCCAGCTTGAAGGCTGTTTCCTTGTGCGGGATCGTGACATTACCGCCTACAAAGCCGGATTCTCCGCTTTTAAGCCCGGAAACAAAGCCGGCGAAATTTTCCGGCGTAATCTCCTGCCGCGTGTAGGACCCTTCAAGCCCCAGCGTTTCCAACCAATAGCCATGGATAAGCGGCGAACGGGAATGCTTGACGGGATAGCCCGTGACAAAGGCGTGGGGGACGAATGTTTCACGTGAATCATGCATCGATAGCACCCAGATCGCGAAGTTTAGCCAGCAAGGGAAGCATCGGCAGCCCGAGGATGGTGAAGTAGTCGCCGTCGATCCGCTCGAAGAGCTGCACGCCCTCTCCCTCGAGCTGATAGGCCCCGACGCTCGCCAGAACCCGCATCCCGACTCGCGCGAGGTGACGGTCGATGAAGGCTTCCGACAAAGGGCGCATCGTCATATGGGCGACAGAGATATGGCTCCACAAGGTTTCGCCGTCGCGCAGCAGCGCGACACCGCAATTGAGCGAATGGGTCCGGCCGGACATCGTCGTCAGGTGCCCCTTCGCTTCCGCCATGTCGGCCGGCTTGTGGAACACGCGGCCTTCGAGGGAAAGCGTCTGGTCCGAACCGATGACGAGCGCGCCCGGATTGCGTTCGGCCACATCGCGCGCCTTCTCAATAGCGAGCGCCACCGCAACCTCCTGCGGTGTGGGATTACGTTCGGCAAGCGCCGCCTCTGCGGCGCGCTCATCGATTTCAGCCGCCTGCGCCCGGAACGCCAGACCGGCATTTTCCATCAGCATGCGGCGGAAGGGGCTTTGCGAGGCAAGGATCAGCGACGTCATGGAATTCTCCCGTTACCCTTTCGGGTTAGCGGAGCTTGGGGCGAAGGGCAACGATGGCCGCAGCCGTTTCCTCGATGGACCGGCGGGTGACATCGATGATCGGCCAGTTGTGGCGCGCGCAGATGGCGCGGGCATATTTCAGCTCCTCGGAAATCTGCGCCCGGTCGATATAGTCGTCGCCGCGAAAATCCTGCGTCTGGCCGAGCACCCGGTTCTGCCGCACCTGGGCGATGCGGTCGGTGGTCGCGATCAGGCCGACGACCAGGGGCCTGACGGCCATCGACAGTCGATCCGGCAGCGGTACGCCAAGCACGATCGGCACATTGGCCGTCTTGATGCCGCGGTTTGCCAGATAGATGCTCGTCGGCGTCTTCGAGGTGCGGCTGATCCCAATAAGGATGACATCGGCCTCCTCCAGGTCGGCCGGCAATTGCCCGTCGTCATGATCCATCGTGAAGTTGAGCGCCTCGATGCGCGCAAAATATTCCGCGTTCATCACATGCTGCGCGCCCACCCGGCGGCGCGATGGCGCGCCGAGATAGGACTGGAAGAGATCGATCACCGGCTCCAGCACGGAAACGCAAGGCACCCCCATCTCCCGGCAGCGCTGGTCGATGATTTCGGAAAGCTCCCGGTCGACCACCGTATAGAGCACGATGCCCGGCGCGCCGTCGATGGCATCGAGCACGGGCATGAGCTGCTTGCGATTGCGGATCAGCGGATAGACATGTTCCAGCGCCTGGGAGGACTGGAACTGCGCCGCCGCCGCCCGTCCCGCCGCGATCAGGGTCTCGCCCGTCGAGTCCGAAATGAGGTGCAGATGGAAGTAGTTTTTGGTGCTTTCCACAATATCCTCCGCCCCCTGTTGATGGCCCGGGACAACGGTGAGCTAAAAGCGGGAGGGGCGAGGAGGCAAGAGGATAAGTGCCGCTTTTTCCACAATCGGCAAACAGCGGGAGAGGGATTCGGCCCGCATGTGGATAAGACTCACGCCGATGGCATAGTGTCGCGCCGCTCCACAGCCTATCCACAAGCCATGATGTCCTTGACCGGCTCGAATCTACTTGATTCCAAATGGAGAATCCGGTTCCCCCCGTTCGTGGTTCAAAATAGCCTGGTAGTCCATGCCTTTTCCACACGCACCTGCCGGAGACCTGCAATCTGTGGAGAGGATTTAATCCTTGATAGTCACCGACTCTAAGAAATAGAAACCTCTTTAAAAGAGATTATTTCATGATTGGGAGAACCCCTCGGTGGCTGCGAAAAACCGGAAGATCGTCGATGTCCTGAATGGCAAGACGGTTTTTCCCCCTCCCCTCTGGCTGATGAGACAGGCAGGACGATATCTGCCGGAATACCGTGCGACACGCGCGGCAGCGGGAAGTTTCCTCGATCTCTGTTATTCGCCGGAGCTGGCGACGGAAGTCACCTTGCAACCGATCCGCCGCTACGGCTTCGATGCGGCAATCCTCTTTTCCGATATCCTCGTCATACCCGACGCGCTTCACCGGAATGTCCGCTTCGAGGAGGGTCATGGACCGCGGCTCGACCCGATCGACGTGGACGGCATCCTCGCTCTGAAAGGGGATGGCGTTCGGGATCATCTCAGGCCGGTCATAGAAACGGTTGGCCGCATCCGGCAGTCCCTTCCCGAGGAAACGGCGCTGCTCGGCTTCTGCGGCGCGCCCTGGACGGTTGCGACCTATATGATCGCGGGACATGGAACGCCGGACCAGGCCCCCGCGCGGCTGTTCGCCTATCGGGAGCCGGAGGCCTTCACGCGTCTGCTCGACGTGCTTGCCGATCTTTCCGCTGATTATCTGGTGGCGCAGATCGATGCCGGCGCCGATGCGGTGCAGATCTTCGATTCCTGGGCAGGCGTGCTCGGTGAGAAGGAATTTGCCGATTACGCCGTGCGCCCCGTGCGGAGGATCGTTGATTCGGTGAAGGCACGTCGCCCCGCTGCCAGGATCATCGCCTTCGCCAAGGGCGCGGGCCTGCAACTGAAATCCTATCGTCAGGAGACGCGGGCCGATGCCATCGGTCTCGACTGGTCGGTCCCGCTGCCTTTTGCCGTCGAACTGCAGAAGGATGGGCCGGTGCAGGGCAATCTCGATCCGATGCGGGTTGTCGCCGGTGGCAAGGCGCTTGATGAAGGCGTCGATGCCATCCTCCAGGCGCTTGGCAACGGGCCGCTGATCTTCAATCTTGGCCACGGCATCACACCGCAGGCCGATCCCGAGCATGTCACGCGGCTGGTGGCTCGCGTGCGCGGTGAAAGCCGGTGAGCGAGAAGCAGACGGATGAGACGGCGGGACGCAGGGCGCGCATGCGCGCGGGCATCGTGCTTGCCGTCTTCGCGCTCGCGGCTTTCCTGCTGATCCTCTATCCGCCCGGTGACCTCTACCTCTGGGTGAAGGCGCTGCACATCCTCGCCGTCATCTCCTGGATGGCGGGGCTGCTCTACCTGCCGCGGCTTTTCGTCTATCACACGGACGCGCCGCCGGGTTCGGCTCAGTCGGAAACCTTCAAGGTGATGGAACGGCGGCTCTACCGTACCATCATGCGGCCGGCCATGGGGCTTACCTGGCTGCTTGGCCTCTATCTCGCCTGGTCCGTTTATGGTTTTCAGGGCGGATGGCTGCATGCCAAGCTCCTCCTTGTTATTCTGCTTTCCGGCGTACACGAGTTTTACGGCCGTGCAGTGCGGGCCTTTGCGGAGGACCGCAACGTGCGAACCGGCCGCCAATGGCGCATCTGGAACGAGGCTCCAGCGGCGCTGATGATCCTCATCGTGATCATGGTCGTCGTCAAACCATTCTGACCGGGCGCGACAAAACGGACGAAATTCGCTCTCCCCCTTGCGAGGCGGCGCGGGAACCGCTATTTTCCGCCCATCTCATCTTTCGTGGCATGTGTCTTCGTTCAGTGAGCTGCACCCATCCCCGCGCAGTTCGTCCCTGACCCGCACGCCTTTTTCCATCCCGACGATTACCAGCATGGACCATTCATGGCCGAAATGAAGCTACAAGACCTCAAGAACAAGACTCCGACCGACCTCCTCGCCTTCGCCGAATCGCTCGAGGTCGAGAACGCGAGCACGATGCGCAAACAGGAACTGATGTTTGCCATCCTGAAGATGCTGGCCTCGCAGGATGTCGAGATCATCGGCGAGGGCGTCGTGGAAGTGCTGCAGGACGGTTTCGGCTTCCTGCGCTCGGCCAATGCGAACTACCTGCCCGGCCCGGACGACATCTACATCTCGCCCTCCCAGATCCGCCGCTTCTCGCTGAAGACCGGCGATACGGTCGAAGGCCCGATCCGCGGCCCGAAGGAGGGCGAGCGTTATTTCGCCCTTCTCAAGGTCAACACGATCAATTTCGACGATCCGGAAAAGATCCGTCACAAGGTCCATTTCGACAACCTGACGCCGCTCTATCCGAACGAGCGCTTCAAGCTGGAACTGGATATTCCGACCTCGAAGGATCTTTCGCCGCGCGTCCTCGACCTGGTCGCGCCGCTCGGCAAGGGCCAGCGCGCGCTGATCGTCGCCCCGCCGCGCACGGGTAAGACGGTTCTGCTGCAGAACATCGCCCATTCGATCACGGCGAACCATCCGGAATGCTATCTCATCGTTCTTCTCATCGACGAGCGCCCGGAAGAAGTGACGGACATGCAGCGCTCGGTGAAGGGCGAAGTGGTGTCTTCCACTTTCGACGAACCGGCCACGCGCCACGTACAGGTCGCCGAGATGGTCATCGAGAAGGCAAAGCGTCTCGTCGAGCATGGCCGCGACGTCGTCATCCTGCTCGATTCGATCACGCGCCTCGGCCGTGCCTATAACACGGTCGTTCCGTCCTCCGGCAAGGTCCTCACCGGTGGTGTCGACGCCAACGCCCTGCAGCGCCCGAAGCGCTTCTTCGGCGCGGCGCGTAACATCGAGGAAGGCGGCTCGCTGACGATCATCGCCACGGCCCTCATCGATACCGGCAGCCGCATGGACGAAGTCATCTTCGAAGAGTTCAAGGGTACCGGCAACTCGGAAATCGTGCTGGACCGCAAGGTCGCCGACAAGCGCATCTTCCCCGCTATGGATATCCTCAAGTCCGGTACGCGTAAGGAAGACCTCCTCGTGCCGCGCCAGGACCTGCAGAAGATCTTCGTTCTCCGTCGCATCCTCGCGCCGATGGGCACGACCGATGCGATCGAGTTCCTGATCGACAAGCTGAAGCAGACGAAGAACAACGGCGACTTCTTCGATTCGATGAACACCTGACCGGTTTCGCCGAGCTGCACAGAATGGGTGGTCCCGTCTTTCGGCGGGACCATTTTCTTTTGAGCGAACGGATTCGATTCTAATCCGAAACAAAAACTATCGATTCGATCTCGAAACGGTAACGCAATGGACACGACGGATACTATTTTTGCTCTTTCCAGCGGCGGCTTACCCTCTGGTGTGGCGGTAATACGCCTGAGCGGGCCGGAAAGCCGGGCAGCTGTCGAGCAGCTTTGCGGTTCTGTTCCCCCGGCCCGCCGGGCCTCTCTACTTTCGATTCGAAACCGCGATGGTGAGAGGCTGGATGACGGCCTCGTACTGTTCTTCCCCGCTCCCAATTCCTTTACCGGTGAGGATTGTGCGGAGCTGCAGATCCATGGCGGTCGCGCAACGGTAAAAGCGGTTCTGGCCGCTCTGGGATCGCTGGAAGGTCTTCGCGCGGCAGAGGCTGGGGAATTCTCTCGCCGCGCCTTTACGAATGGGCGAATGGATCTTGTGGAGATCGAAGGTCTCGCGGATCTCATCGCGGCTGAGACGGAGATGCAACGCCGCCTTGCGGCCGAACAGGCATCCGGCGGCCTGTCGCGGCTTTATGAGTCGTGGTCGAAACGATTGACGCACGGTCGCGCTATGATCGAGGCAGAGCTTGATTTCGCCGACGAAGATGACGTTCCAGGATCCGTTGCCGGTTCCATATGGAATGACATGCGCACCTTGGAACAGGAAATCATTAACCATCTTGCAGGTGCGCGAACGGGGGAAATTCTGCGTGACGGCTTGCATGTCGTGATCGCTGGCCCACCGAATGCTGGAAAATCAAGCCTTCTCAATCACCTGGCGCGTCGGGACGTTGCTATTGTGACGGATATTCCGGGGACGACTCGGGATGTCCTTCATGTCGATCTGGATCTTTCCGGCTTTGCCGTCCGTCTTTATGACACAGCGGGTTTGCGCGAAACCGAGGACGTTGTCGAACGGGAAGGCATTCGTCGCACGCAGCTCTCCATGGCACTGGCCCACTTGGTTTTGCTTCTGTCGGATGACCCTGCGGCGGACTGGAAAGAGATGCTGGGTGATTATGCCGGTCCGGTTATTCGAATACGGACGAAAGCCGATCTATTGCCCGCGACTTTGCGTGACGCGGGCATAGATGCTATGATTTCGGTGAAGACGGGGGAAGGTGTACCTGAGCTTCTCGATCTGGTGGCGAGCTATCTCCCAGATATGGAGACGGGCAGCGCTCTGTCCCTGCCGACACGCCAGCGCCATGCGCAGAATCTCGAAGCTGTGCGGACGCATATCGCGTCGGCGCTGGACATGCAGTCCGGGGAACTGGACATACAAGCAGAGCACCTGCGACTGGCGGGACAAGCGCTAGGTCGGGTAACGGGGCGGGTTGATGTCGAGCATCTTCTGGACGTTATCTTCTCCGAGTTTTGCATAGGGAAATGATTCACGTGAAACAGTGCAACGTGTGCGAGTCGCTTTGAACGTTTCACGTGAAACAGGTAGGTAAGTATGGCGGATATCATGGATTATGATGTGGTTGTGGTTGGCGGCGGGCATGCCGGCGTCGAGGCTGCGGCTGCGGCTGCCCGGATCGGTGCGCGAACGGCATTGGTTACGCATAAGGCGGCAACGATAGGCGTGATGTCCTGTAATCCAGCCATTGGCGGTCTCGGCAAGGGTCACCTTGTCCGTGAGGTCGATGCGCTCGATGGGTTGATGGGACGCGTGGCCGACCGTGCCGGTATACAGTTCCGTTTGCTCAATCGGCGAAAGGGGCCGGCGGTTCGTGGCCCTCGCACCCAGGCTGACAGGCGTCTCTATCGTGAAGCCATGCAGGCTGAAATTGCGGCCATTGCGAATCTCGATATTGTCGAAGGAAACGCTTTCGATATCGATTTCCAGAGCAATGTAATTTCCGGGATTGTTCTTAAGGATGGCCGCCGGCTTGCATGCCGAGCGATTGTTATTACGACCGGTACCTTTTTGCGTGGCCTTATTCATATCGGAAACGAAAAGATTCCAGCCGGGCGCGTCGGAGAGGAACCGTCGATGGGCCTGTCAGCGACCTTCGAGCGGCTCGGGCTAAGGCTTGGACGCTTGAAGACGGGCACGCCCGCCCGGCTTGACGGTCGCACGATCGATTGGTCCGCCGTCGGCCGCCAGGCTGCGGATGAAGAGCCAGTTCCTTTCTCGTTCATGACGGACCGGATCACCACGCCGCAGATCGAATGCGGCGTGACGCGGACGACACCGGTGACTCACCGCATCATCGAGGAAAATATCGGCAAGTCCGCGATGTATTCGGGACAGATCGAAGGCGTCGGCCCGCGTTACTGCCCCTCGATCGAAGACAAGATCGTCAAATTTGGCGAGCGGGACGGCCACCAGATTTTCCTGGAGCCGGAAGGCCTGGATGACGACACAGTCTATCCGAACGGCATTTCCACGTCCCTCCCCGCTGACATACAGGACGCATTTATTCGAACCATTCCGGGCCTGGAGCGGGTTTCCATTCTGCAACCGGGCTATGCGATTGAGTACGACCATGTCGATCCTCGCGAGCTTTCCGCGACGCTGGAAGTAAAGCGGCAGCCTGGTCTCTTCCTCGCGGGCCAGATCAACGGCACGACGGGATATGAGGAGGCGGCGGCACAGGGGCTGGTAGCCGGGCTGAACGCGGCGCGCTGCGCCGGGAATGGTGAGGGGCACATCTTCAGCCGTACGGACAGCTATATTGGCGTCATGATTGATGACTTGACCTCACGAGGCGTGACGGAACCCTATCGCATGTTCACCTCGAGGGCTGAGTACCGCCTGTCCCTGCGGGCGGACAATGCGGATGTGCGCCTGACGCCACTCGGTATCGAGCTTGGCCTGGTTGCGACCAGGCGTCGGGATAGGTTCATGGCATGGTCGGATGAAATGCAGGCGGCGCGCGATCAACTCCAGGCTTTGAAGCTGTCTCCAAACGAAGCGGGGACGCATGGCATCCGGATCAATCAGGACGGCGTTCGCCGTAGCGCCTACGATCTTCTCGCTTATCCCGATATTGACTATGCCCGTTTGGCAAGGATTTGGCCGCAAGAGCTTGGTGGGTTCTCCCTTCGTGTCAGTGAAGCTGTCGAGATTGAGGCCGGCTATGCGGTTTATATGAACCGGCAGGAGGCGGACATCTCGGAGGCGCGACGGGAGGAGGAGCGCCGGATTCCCGACGATTTCGATTTCAGCCTGCTACCGGGGCTTTCTATCGAGCTGCGTCAGAAGCTGACTGTCGCTCGTCCATCCAATCTCGCGCAGGCGGCGCGCGTGGACGGCATGACGCCGGCAGCGCTCACGCTTCTCCTTGCCCATCTTAAGCGCCTTCCCACCGGCCAGACACAGCGGACCGCAAACGCATGAGTTCCTTCCCGCGCGCGTTGAGCCACCTCGATGTTTCACGTGAAACCAAAGACCGGCTCGACACCTTCGTCGCCCTCTTCCAGAAATGGGCGAAGACGATCAACCTCGTCGCGCCGTCGACCCTGGCGGAGACCTGGAACAGGCATATCGTCGATAGTGCGCAGATTTTTGCGCTTCATCCCGGCGCCCGCAATTGGGTCGATCTGGGAAGCGGTGGAGGATTTCCGGGCATCGTCACCGGAATTCTGCTGGCCGGCATTGGAGATGGTTGGGTTCATCTGGTCGAAAGCAACAACAAGAAGGCAGCCTTCCTAAGGCGAGCCATACTGGAAACGGGCGCTCGTGCTTCGGTTCATGCGATCCGTATCGAGGAGGCTCCGGCGATCATCGAGCGGTGCGATGCGATCTCGGCGCGGGCCCTGGCGGATCTTGATCTCCTGATGGAGTTCGGTCTTCCCTGGGCCGAACGTAATGCGGACCTTCGGTTTTTCCTGCACAAAGGCCGGGATTACCAGCGGGAGATCGATAAAGCGCTTGGTCGGTGGAGATTCGATCTGGTAAAACATGCCAGTATCGTCGAGCAAGATTCCGTTGTGCTCGAATTGTCGAATCTTTCGCAAAAACCTTAGTGATTGGCGGCGTCCATGATAGGCGAGAAGAACCGGGTCATCACCATTGCCAACCAGAAGGGCGGCGTCGGCAAGACGACGACGGCCATCAATCTGGCGACCGCGCTTGCCGCAATCGGCGAACGGGTGCTCATTGTCGACCTCGATCCGCAGGGCAATGCCAGCACAGGTCTCGGCATCGACCGCCGAAGCCGTGAACTGTCCTCGTACGATCTTCTGATCGGTAGCCACAGCGTTGCCGATACGGCGCTGGAAACCGCCGTGCCGAACCTCTCGATCATTCCGTCCACCATGGACCTGCTCGGTATCGAGATGGAGATCGCCCAGCAGAGCGATCGCGTCTTCCGCCTGAAGCGCGCCCTCGCCGCCGCGGACGCGTTGTCTTACTCTTACGTGCTGGTCGATTGCCCGCCGTCGTTCAATCTTCTGACCATGAACGCGCTCGCCGCCGCCCACTCTGTTCTTGTTCCCCTGCAATGCGAGTTCTTCGCTCTGGAGGGGCTTAGCCAGTTGCTGGAGACGGTCGATCAGGTGCGCCGTACGGTCAATCCACGGCTCGACATCCAGGGTATCGTGCTGACCATGTTCGATTCGCGCAATAATCTTGCGCAGCAGGTGGTCAACGACGTTCGCACCCATCTGGGTGAGAAAGTCTATCATACGCTCATTCCGCGCAATGTGCGCGTCTCGGAGGCCCCCTCCTACGGGAAGCCGGCCATCCTCTACGATCTCAAATGCGCCGGAAGCCAGGCCTATCTTCAGCTTGCTTCCGAAGTGATCCAGCGGGAAAGGCAGCGCAAGGCTGCCTGAATTCAGTATCTGTGAGTAGAGCCGATGAACGATGACAATTCCAAACGGCGCCTCGGCCGCGGCCTGGCTGCGCTGATCGGTGAAATGGACCAGCTCCCGGCTGCCGATGTCGGCAGTCAGTCGACGGTCAATCCGGACCGGCTGGTGCCGATCGAATTTGTCGGCCGTAACCCGCGCAACCCGCGCCGCTATTTCGATGAATCGGAATTGCAGGACCTTGCCTCTTCGATCCGCCAGCACGGCATCGTTCAGCCGGTTGTGGTCCGTACCATCGCGGACAACCGCTTCGAGATTATCGCGGGTGAACGCCGCTGGCGGGCGGCACAGCTCGCCGGGCTAACCGATATTCCCGTGATCATCCGGGATGTCGACGACCGGACCGCGCTGGAAATCGCCATCGTGGAGAATGTGCAGCGCTCCGACCTCAACCCGCTGGAAGAGGCGATGGGGTATGAGCTGTTGATCGCCGACCATGGCTATACGCAGAACGATCTTGGCGAGATCATCGGCAAGAGCCGCAGCCATGTGGCCAACAGTCTTCGCCTGTTGAAGCTGCCGGAACCCGTTCGCGATATGCTGGCCTCCGGCACGCTCTCCGCAGGCCATGCCCGCGCCCTTATCCCGACTTCCGATCCGACCGCTCTGGCGAAGACCATTGTAGCCAAGGGCATGTCCGTTCGCGATGCCGAGCGGATTGCGCAAAACGATATCAAGGCACAGGTCGATCCGACACCGGTACAGGGGCGCAAGGAAGAGAAGGACACCGATACGCTGGCGCTGGAGCGTACGCTGTCGGACGTACTCGGCCTCGAAGTCAGTGTGAATCACAAGGGCAACGGCGGCCATCTCCGCATTGCTTACAAGACATTGGAACAGTTGGAAGAAATCTGCCGGCTTCTTGAGCGGCGATAATTTTCTTAGCCGGATTCAGCGCCTTCCGGATTGAAGTACGGTCGCCAGCATCGTCTGCATGGCGATCGTATCCTCGAGAGCCGGACGCTGGCGGCTTTGCAGGATCGCGCCCTGAAGGCGCTGGGTTTCCCGGCGGATAGCGGGGCCGGTCCATGTCTTCAGGGCATTCTCGACAATAGGCTTGCGGCGGAAATGCAGATGACGACCGAGCGTCGCCATTGCCTGCGCGGCAGGCGCGCGCTTCTCGTCCATTTCCGCCCTCATCAGTTCCAGGAGCTGGAACTGGCGCAAGCACCCCTGCAGGACGAGGAAGACCGGTGTCTTGGAGGATACGATCTTCTGGATCGCGTGGAGAAAGCCTTCGCGGTCGCCCTTCAGGATGGCGTCGATGGCGTCGTCCGTGGAAATCGCACTGGCGTCGCCAACGATCTCCTCCACGTCCTCCTCCTCAATCAGCTCCTTGCCGCGGCAATAGAGCGCGAGCTTGCGCACCTCGTTGCGCGAAGCGAGCCGGTCGCCACCGATGGTTTCCATCAGGCGTTCCCGAGCGGCGGGTGAAATGCGCAGCCCTTCCGCGGTCAGCTCCTGATCGATCAACGCCTGGAGGGCGCGCCCGTCGTCCGCGTAGCAGGCGATGGCGACGGCTTGTGATGCCGATTCGGCCACCTTGCGCAGCGCGGCCCCCTTCTTCAGGTCGCCGGCCTCGATGATGAGCGTGGAAGGACCGGGAGGCTGGCCGGCGAGGATGTCGAGACCATCGGAAAGACCCTTCTCGCTGCCGGCATTGCGGATCCAGACGAGGCGCTCACCGCCGAAAAGGCCGATGGCGTTCATTTCGTCGATCAGGCGGCCGGGCTGGTTGCCGATATCGCTGGCGTCCAGTTTGACGACGGAGAAGGCGTCATCGAGATTGACGCCGCTCGTGGCGGCAAGAGTGGCCGCGCGCTCGGAAACCAGGCCACGGTCTGGTCCGTAGATGAGGAAAAGCCGCACGGGCAAGGGCTTCCGCTTTGCGAAAGCATCGAACTCGTGCGACTTGACTTCCGCCATAGCCGGCTCAGCGGCGCGCCAGCGCCGAAGCGACGTCGGCGCGGATCAACTCGGCAAGCTCGCGCGCTCCGCGGTTTTCCGCATCGCGGACGGCGCGCAGCTTGGCAAATTCCTGAGCCGGGAAATCGACCATCGCAACCGCCGAGCGCTTGCCGGAGGCCAGTGTTTCGCCGGAGTCGGCCCTCGTGAGATTGTAGTCCGCTGTAACGGTGACCCGGCCGGACCGGGCGATATCGTCCCTCACGTCGTTGAGTACGCCAACGGTTCGGACGGTGACGTCCATTTCCAGATGATAGACGGCGTTCTGCGGTTCGCCTGCGCCGCCGGCGAAGAGGAAGATCAGGTCGTTCCTGACTTGCTGCTCCACACGGTCGCCTGCCTCCGAAATCGAGATGGAGGCGAGCTTGCCTTCCGTTCCGCCCGGCGTGGAATAGAGCGGCCGCACCTGGCAGCCGGCGAGCATGCCGATAAGGGCAACGCCGGCAAGCGCCTTGGCGAGCCGCGAGAGACCGGTTCCGTCAGACAACAACATTCACGATCCTCTGCGGTACGACGATGATCTTCTTGGGCTTCTGGCCGCCGAGCGCCGTCTGCACGGCCTCCAGCGCCAGAACGGCCGCTTCCACGGCACTCTGGTCCGCGTCGCGGGCGATTGTCAAATCCGCCCGCTTCTTGCCGTTGATCTGCACCGGCAGGGTGACCTCGTTCTCGGCGACCAGGCTATCGGCATAGGCCGGCCAGGCGGAGGTGGCGACGAGCCCTTCCCCACCGATTTCGCGCCAGCATTCTTCCGCAAGATGCGGCGTCATCGGCGCGACGATGCGGATCAGGATGCCCACGGCCTCGCGCAACGCGGAGACGAGATCGGACGAGGCCTTGCCGGCCGCGGCGCTCGCCAGCGGCGCGGCGAGCGCGTTGACGAATTCGTAGATGCGTGCGACGGCCTTGTTGAAGGCGAGCTTGTCGTAATCGCCCTGGACCGCCTTGAGCGTCCTGTGCGCGGCCTGCGAGACGGCCAGCGCCTCGCCATCCACGCCCGGTCGGCCTTCGGCGGCCTTGAGGGCGGGCGCGGCTTCGCCGATCAGGCGCCAGACGCGCTGGACGAAACGGTGGGCGCCTTCGACGCCGGCTTCCGACCAGATGACGTCACGATCCGGCGGGGAGTCGGAGAGCACGAAGAAGCGGGCCGTATCGGCACCGTAGGAGGCGATGATATCGTCCGGATCGACGACATTCTTCTTCGACTTCGACATCTTCTCGATGGAGCCGATGGCGATTTCTTCGCCGGATTCGAGATGCGTCGCACGGCGTTTGCCGTCCACTTCCTCGATATGGATTTCAGCCGGCGTCACCCATTCCCGCTTGCCGTCGACGGCGCGGCTATAGGTTTCGTGCACGACCATGCCCTGGGTGAAGAGGCCCTTGAAAGGCTCCTTCAGGTCGAGATGGCCGGCGACCTGCATGGCACGAGTGAAGAAGCGCGAATAGAGGAGATGCAGGATCGCATGCTCGATACCGCCGATATACTGGTCGACCGGTAGCCAGGCATTGGCTGCAGCCGGATCCGTCGGGTCGTTTTCCCAAGGGGCGGTGAAGCGGGCGAAATACCAGGACGAGTCAACGAAGGTATCCATCGTGTCCGTCTCGCGGCGGGCGTCCTTGCCGCAATGCGGGCAGGCGATGTGACGCCAGGTCGGATGGCGGTCGAGCGGATTGCCCGGCTTGTCGAAGGTGACGTCGTCGGGCAGCTTGACCGGGAGGTCGGCCTTGGGAACGGGAACAACGCCGCAATCGTCGCAATGGATGACCGGGATCGGGCAGCCCCAATAGCGCTGGCGCGAGATGCCCCAGTCGCGCAGGCGGAAATTCACCTTGCGCTCGGCCACCGGCGCATTGCCGAGCGTGGCGGCGGTGAGGCGCTTTGCAACCTCCTCGAAGGCTTCCTCGGTGCCAAGGCCGTCCAGGAAGCGGGAGTTGATCATCACGCCGTCGCCGACATAGGCCTCGTCGGCAATGGCGAAGGTGGCGGCGTCGCCGTCCTTCGGCATGACGACCGGCACGACCGGCAGATCGTATTTGCGGGCGAAGTCGAGGTCGCGCTGATCACCGGAGGGGCAGCCGAAGATGGCGCCCGTGCCGTAGTCCATCAGCACGAAGTTCGCGACATAGACCGGTAGCTCCCAGGTGGGATCGAAGGGATGGCGCACGCGGATACCGGTATCCATACCCTTCTTCTCGGCGGTTTCGAGCGCGGCGAGCGAGGTGCCGGCGCGGCGGCACTCCTCGCAGAAGGCCATGATCTCGGCACTCTTCGCCGAGACTTCCTTCGCCAGCGGATGATCGGCGGAAATGGCAAGGAACGAGGCGCCGAACAGCGTGTCTGGGCGCGTCGTGTAGACGGTGACGTCCTTCTCGCTCGTCAGGCCCGTGCCTTCGGTCACCTCCCAGCGCACCAGCATGCCTTCCGAACGGCCGATCCAGTTCTTCTGCATCAGTCGGACCTTTTCCGGCCACTGGTCGAGCGTTTCCAGCGAATCGAGCAGGTCCTGGCTGAAATCCGTGATGCGGAAGAACCACTGGGTCAGCTCGCGCTGCTCGACGAGCGCGCCGGAACGCCAGCCGCGTCCGTCGATGACCTGCTCGTTGGCGAGAACGGTGTGATCGACCGGGTCCCAGTTCACCTTGGACTGCTTGCGGTAGACGAGGTTCTTTTCCAGGAAATCGAGGAAGAGATGCTGCTGGCGGTGATAGTAATCGACGTCGCAGGTGGCGAATTCACGCGACCAGTCGAGTGACAGGCCCATGGATTTCAATTGCTTGCGCATTGTCGCGATGTTTTCGTAGGTCCAGCCCTTCGGGTGGACCTTGTTCTGCATGGCGGCGTTCTCGGCGGGCATGCCGAAAGCGTCCCAGCCCATCGGGTGCAGGACGTTGTAACCGCGCGCGCGCTTGTAGCGGGCGACGACGTCGCCCATGGCGTAGTTGCGCACATGGCCCATATGAATGCGGCCCGACGGATAGGGGAACATCTCGAGGACGTAGTACTTCTCGCGCGGATCGTCGTTCTTCGTCAGGAAGACGTCGTCTTCGTTCCATTTTGCCTGCCAGCGGGGTTCGGCATCGCGCGGATTGTAACGTTCGGTGGCCATGTCTTTGATGTTCCGGAAGTCTTTTGGAGGTTTTGGCGGGCGGTCCGCCCATGCGAATATGGTGCCGAGACCTTCATCATGAAACCGCCGAAGCGTCAAGTTTTCCGGCCCGCCGCGGGTTTGCCGCGCCGCGCGCGCTTGGCAAGCGCCGCCAATTTCGCTAGGTCCGGCATTCGACAGCCGATGGAGAATGACCATGGACCTTCAGGATCGTCTCGAAGATGTGCGTAGCCGGATGCGCAAGGCCGCGGCCGAGGCCAGCCGCAAGCCGGAGGCGGTCACGCTTGTGGCGGTATCGAAGACCTTCGACGCCGAGGCGATACGGCCAGCGATCGCAGCGGGCCAGCGTGTCTTCGGCGAGAACCGCGTGCAGGAGGCGCAGGGCAAGTGGCCGGGCCTTCGCGAGGAGACGGCCGGCATCGAGCTGCACCTGATCGGCCCGCTGCAGTCCAACAAGGCGGCAGAGGCCGTGGCGCTCTTCGACGTCATCGAGACGGTGGACCGGGAGAAGATCGCGCGGGCGCTTGCCGACGAAATGCAGAAGCAGGGCCGCGCGCTGCGGCTCTATGTCCAGGTCAATACCGGCCTCGAGCCGCAGAAGGCCGGCATTGCGCCGGACGATACGGTCGCCTTCGTAGCCTTCTGCCGGGAAGAGCTGGGTCTCACCATCGAGGGGCTGATGTGCATTCCGCCGGCGGACGAGAATCCCGGCCCGCATTTCGCGCTGCTCGCCAAACTTGCCGGGCGCTGCAATCTCGACAAGCTCTCCATGGGCATGTCGGGCGATTACGATGTCGCCATCGGTTTCGGCGCGACAAGCGTGCGCGTCGGCTCGGCGATTTTTGGCACGCGCTGAATTTTGCTTCGTAGCGTGACGAAAAGCCCGGCGCGGTTTTCACGCCGGGCTTTTCGTCACGCGCTCGGGCGTTTGAAATCGCCTGTCGCGGCGTCCATGATCCAGAGTTCGCCGGTCGAGATATCGAACCAGGCGCCGTGCAGCTGGATACGGCCCTTCTCCTCCAGGATGCGCACGCAGGGGAACGTCCTGAGATTGGTGATGGAATTGCGGATGGAAACGCGCTCAAGGGCGCGCTGGCGCTCGGCCTGGGTGAGGATGCCCGCGCCCTGGAGCTGCTCGGCGACGGGCTTCAGCATGCCCATCCACTTGCCGATGAAATCGCCGGGCGAAAGTGGTTCGGCATCCGGGTCGAGAGCGGCCGAAATGCCGCCGCAGCGGCCGTGGCCCATCACGAGGATATCGGTGACCTTCAACGACTGCACGGCGAATTCGAGGGCGGCGGATGTGGCGTGGAACTGGCCGTCCGGCTCGTAGGGCGGAACGAGATTGGCGACATTACGCACCACGAAGAGTTCGCCCGGCCCGCTGTCGAAGATCGTTTCCGGCGCGGCGCGGGAATCGCAACAGGCGATCACGAGCGTTTTCGGTTTCTGGCCGGTCTCGGCCAACGCCCTGTAGCGCGCCGACTGCTCGGCATAACGGCCGGACATGAAGTTGCGATAGCCATTCAGAAGACGATCGGGAAAGCGGTTCATGGTGTCGGAATACCCCTGTTCTAGCGATCCGCCGGATGAGGCCCCACCCGACTTCTCGCATAAACCATTCCGGGGCACGGGGCGCAAGGCCGGATCGGGCCTGTATCCCCGCCTCAGGGCCGGCGTGCCTGGGCCGGGTGCAGGAGACGGCGCATGTTCACCATGGCCATCGGGGTTGCGATGCTGGAGGCGTCCTGCTCCAGTGTCAGTTCGTCGGCGCCGCGTTTGGCGGTGCGGGCGACGATCTCGAAGACGCTGGCGGTCGCCGTCGCCAGCGCCCTCTCCTCGGCAAGGTCCTCCATAAGCCGGGAGAGGAAGATTGCCGCAAGCAGGTCGCCGGTTCCGTTCGGCGGGTTCGGCATCATGCGGTGTTCGGCGAGCAGCGCATTGCGGCCGGAAAGGTAGAGATTGCCCGTGCTGCCGGCCATCATCGGCAGGGCGGAGGTGACGAGCATGCGCGGGGGGCCGAGCGAGAGCGCGGCATCGATGATCGCCGCGTTCGTCTCCAGCGTCGTTCCCGTGAGCCAGGCAAGCTCGAAGCGGTTGGGGGTGGCGATGGAGGCCAGCGGGATCAGGTTGTCGCGGATCGCCGTGGCCGTTTCCTCGGGCACGTAGAGGCCGCGATCGTCGCCACAGACGGGGTCGCACATATAGAGAAGGTCGGGATTGTCCGCCCGCAGGCTCTCGACGAGCCTTGCGACGGAACGGGCCTGCGCGGCGCTGCCGAGATAGCCGGACAGGACAGCCTTCACCTCGTCGCGCCAGGGCGCGCGGATGAGATCGGAGACGATGGCGTTGAAATCGTCGCTGGAAATGGCGACGCGCGTGGCGCGGCCGTGGCCGGGATGCCAGGGCAGGATGACCGTGGGCAGCGCCCAGACCGGGTGGCCGAGGGTTTCAAGCGCGAAGACGGCGGCGCGGTTGCCGACCGTACCGCGCACCACATGGCTCGAAATGACGATGACCGTGCCCTTGCCGCTCTCGTTCATAGCCGGCTCCCTTCGTTCGCGAAGTGATGGCAAGGGGGTCCATTCCTGTCAATATTTCGCCTTCCGGCAAGAGAAGTGGAGTGAGCGGTTGCAGCAGGTTTTTGGCTGCTTTTCGACGAAAAATCACGATTTTCACGTCGAAACGACAGTAAAACTGACCTAGTTTGGACAAAATCGATTGAATTTTCTCGCAAAAGCACAAATTCCGTCGCTTGTATTTTTTCTTCTGCTAACGTCCCGGGCATCGGATTCGAGGGAGAATTCCATGGGTGCCAGGACCAACATGAAACGAGAAAAACACATCGAGGCCGCAAAGGCCGCGGCCGCAGCCCTTGGCGCAAGGACGCTCAATCCCGACATCCTCTTCGGGCGCGCCAGCAAGGACGACATCGAGCATTATAACGGTGAAATGCTGGCCGCCGCCGCCGCCCATGCCATGGCTGAAATCGAGGCCTGGGACGGCAGTGCGCCGCGCGTCACCGTTACCACGCTCGCCGATGTGAGGCCGCAGGGTGAGCCGGTCTCCGTTCTTTCCGTCACCGACCGCAACCAGCCGTTCCTTTACGATTCGGTGATGGGCGAGGTGACGAGCACCCATCGTGATATCCATCTCGCCATCCACCCGATCCTCGTCGTGACGCCGGGCGAGGCGCCGAAGCTGTTCTCGCCGGAAGAGGAAAGCGATCCGACGCAGCGGGTCAGCCATATCGAGATCCACCTTTCCGAGCTTGGCCCGGCCGAGGCCGCCTCGCTCGCCGAGCGCATCGGCAATGTGCTGGACCAGGTGCACCTTGCCGTCGACGACTGGCCGTCCATGCTGGAAAAGCTGGACAGCGTTACAGCCGACATGGCGCGTTATGCCAAGGACAAGCCCGGCAAGGATGAGGCGCTGGCCTTCCTCGACTGGCTGCGCGGCAACAATTTCACCTTCCTCGGCATGCGGGAATACAGCTATTCCGGCAAGGGCGAGGCGGCGAGCGTGGAACGCGGGGGCGAAGGCCTCGGCATTCTCTCCGATCCCGATGTACGGGTGCTGCGTCTCGGCAAGGACGCCGTGACGACGACGCCGGAAATCCTCGAATTCCTCGAAGGCCCGGATTTCCTGATCGTCACCAAGGCCAATGTGAAGTCCGTCGTGCATCGACGGGCCTATATGGACTATGTCGGCCTGAAGCGCTTCGACGAGAAGGGCAAGGTGATCGGGGAGCTGCGCATCGTCGGCCTCTTCACCTCAACCGCCTATACCCATGCCGCAGGCCAAATCCCGCTGCTGCGCTCCAAGGTGGAGCATGTGGTCGAGCATTTCGGCTACGACCCCAAGAGCCATTCCGGCAAGATGCTGATCAACACGCTGGAATCCTATCCGCGTGACGATCTCTTCCAGATCGACACCGGCCTGCTCGCCACCTTCTGCGAGCAGATCAACGAGCTTTCCGACCGGCCGCGCATCCGTGTTCTGCCGCGTATCGATCGATTCGACCGCTTCGTCTCCGTCATCGTCTATGTTCCGCGTGAACAGTATGACTCGGATGTGCGCGAAAAGATCGGCAACTACCTGAAGTCGGCCTATGACGGCCGCGTCTCCGCCTATTATCCGGCTTTCCCGGAAGGCGGGCTTGCGCGTGTCCACTTCATTATCGGCCGTTCCGGTGGCAAGACGCCGCGCATCCCGCAGCCAAAGCTGGAACAGGCCGTGCGCGAGATCGCGACGCGCTGGACGGACCGTTTCGAGGCGCTCACCAATGCCGATGGCGTGCGTCTCGAGACCGACCGTGGCTATCAGGAGGACTTCACCCCGGCCGAGGCCCATGCGGACCTGACGCTGATCACCACCGCGACAGCCGAGAATCCGATCCGCATCGCCTTCTACCGCAAGGCCTGGAACACGGACCTGACGTCGGTCGAGCTGAAGATCTTCCATGCCGGCGAGCCGGTCTCGCTGTCGCGGCGTGTGCCGCTGCTCGAAAATCTCGGCTTCAACGTCGTCAGCGAGCAGACGCACGACCTGACGCTGGTCGGCCTCGACGGCGGCGAGCGCCGCGTCATCCTGCATGACATGGAGTTGAAGCAGCGCGACGGGCAGGAGGTCAATCTTGCCAAGCTCAGCCCGATGCTGGAGGAGGCCTTCCTTGCCGCCTGGCATGGCGAGGTGGACGACGACGCGCTGAACCGCCTGATCCTGACTGGCGGCCTTTCGGCCCGCGAGATTATGGCGCTGCGCACCTACTCGCGCTACCTGCGCCAGACAGGCATTGCCTATTCGCAGGGTTACATCGCCGATACGCTGAACAAATATCCGGCCATCGCGGCGAACCTCTTCCGCCTGTTCGACACCCGCCTCGACCCGAAGCTTTCGGACCGCCAGCGCGAGAAGAAATCCGCGGAAGCCGCAGCCGCTATCGAGGGAGCGCTGGCCAACGTGCCGAGCCTCGACGAGGACCGGATGCTGCGCCGCTACGTCAACGCCATCGAGGCGACGCTGCGCACCAACTATTTCCAGAACGATCCGGACGGCAGGCCGCGCCGCACGCTGGCGATCAAGCTCGATCCGAAGGCCCTCGACGGCCTGCCGGAGCCCCGCCCCTTCCGCGAAGTCTTCGTCTATGGCGCGGAAGTGGAAGGCGTGCATCTGCGCTTCGGCAAGGTTGCTCGCGGCGGCCTTCGCTGGTCGGACCGCGCGCAGGACTATCGCACGGAAGTGCTCGGCCTCGTGAAAGCGCAGCAGGTGAAGAACTCGGTCATCGTGCCGGTCGGCGCCAAGGGCGGCTTCTATCCGAAGCAGCTTCCCGTCGGCGGCAGCCGCGACGCGATCTTCAAGGCCGGCACGGAAGCCTACAAGACCTATATCCGCACGCTGCTCTCCGTCACCGACAATATCGTCGGCCAGGACGTAGTGCCGCCGGCCGATACGGTCCGCATCGACGGTGACGACCCCTACTTCGTCGTCGCCGCCGACAAGGGCACGGCGACCTTCTCCGACACGGCGAATGGCCTCGCCCAGGAAGCCGGATTCTGGCTCGACGACGCCTTCGCGTCCGGCGGTTCTGCCGGCTACGACCACAAGAAGATGGGCATCACCGCCCGCGGCGCCTGGGAAACCGTCAAGCGCCACTTCCGCGAGATGAATATCGACATCCAGAAGACGCCCTTCACCGTCGCCGGCGTCGGCGACATGTCGGGCGACGTCTTCGGCAACGGCATGCTGCTGTCGCGCAAGATCCGCCTCGTCGCGGCTTTCGACCACCGCGATATCTTCATCGATCCTTCGCCGGATACGGATACGTCCTTCGCCGAGCGCCGCCGCATGTTCAACCTGCCGCGCTCGAGCTGGCAGGATTATGACCGCTCGGTGCTCTCCAAGGGTGCGATGATCATTCCGCGCACGGAGAAATCCGTGACGCTGACGCCGGAAGCCATGGCCGTGATCGGCATCGACAAGGCCAAGGCGACGCCGTTCGAGATCATGACGGCGATCCTCAAGGCGCCGGTCGATCTTCTCTGGTTCGGCGGTATCGGCACCTATATCCGCGGCCAGAACGAGACGGATGCGGAAGTCGGCGACCGCGCCAACGATCCGATCCGCATCGTCGGCGAGGATGTCCGCGCCAAGGTCATCGGCGAGGGCGCGAACCTCGGCGTCACGCAGCGCGGCCGCATCGCCTTCGGCCTCAAGGGCGGCCGCAGCAATTCCGACGCCATCGACAACTCGGCCGGCGTGAATTCGTCGGACGTCGAGGTCAACATCAAGATCGCGCTCGCCTCGGCCATGCGCGACGAGCGGCTGACGCGCGCCAAGCGCAACGTGCTGCTCGCCTCGATGACGGACGAGGTGGCCCATCTCGTGCTGCGCAACAACTACCTGCAGTCGCTGGCGATCTCGCTGACGGAAAAGCAGGGCGCGGCCAACCGCGCGCCGCTGACACGCCTGATGGATCGCCTGGAGGCCGCCGGCCAGCTCAACCGCAAGGTCGAGACGCTGCCCGACGACCGTACGGTCGCCGAGCGCTACCAGGCCGGCAAGCCGCTGACGCGGCCGGAGATCGGCGTGCTGCTCTCCTATGCCAAGCTGGTGCTGTTCGATGAGCTGATCCACACGGACCTGCCGGACGAGCCCTATTTCGAGCCGACCCTTTCGGGCTACTTCCCGGCCAAGATGCAGAAGGCCTATGCGGACGATATCCGTTCGCATCGCCTGCGCCGCGAGATCATCGCGACGATCCTCTGCAACGAGGTGATCAACCGCGGTGGCCCGGCCTTCATCAACACCCTGACCGATGGCACGGGCTTCGGCCCGGCGGATGCGGTGAAGGCGGCAATCATCGCCCGTGACGGCTACGGCCTTGCAGCGCTCTATGCCGGCGTCGATGCGCTGGACAACGTTGTCGCCGGCTCGGTGCAGAATGACCTCTATGAGGAGATCGGCCGCATCTACGCTTCCGTCACCGGCTTGCTCCTGACGACGGGCGCGGTTTCCGGCCCGCTGGAACAGGCGGTGCACAAGCTCAGGCAGGCGCTGAAGCAGCTTCGCCCGAACCTCGCGACGCTGGTTTCGGAGGTTGCGGCCGACGAAGCCCGCCGCAAGGCCCATGCCTATGAGGACGAAGGCGTGCCGGCTGAACTGGCGGAAGAAATCGCCACGCTCTCCACGCTCACCTTCGTGCCGGAAGTCATGCTGATCGCGACGGCGACCGGCGATACGCTCGGAAAGACGGCGCAGACCTTCGCCGGCATCAGCTCCGCGCTGAATATCGGCCGCCTGCTCTCGGCCGCCGGCCGCATTCCGACCGGCGATCTCTATGAGGCTCTCGCCCTTCAGCGCAGCCTTACCGATATCGCCAATGCCCGCCGCGACCTTTCGAGCGCCGTGCTGATCCGCCACAAGGGCGATAAGGCCCCCCTCGCCGCCTGGCAGCAGGCGGAGAAGGAACGGCTTGCCCGCGTGACGGCGAACCTCTCGGCGCTGACGGAAACGGGCGAGGCCACGCTCGCCAAGGTCAGCGTCGCCGCCGGCATCCTGAGCGACCTTGCACAGGAAAGGGCGAAGTGAGACAGTCCGCTGCCGGCTGATGGGTCCATGTTTCCATCAGCCGACAGACGGGCGCATGGTCGTTGCCCCATAGCCAAGGAGGGGCAATGACGGTCGTCACGGAAAGCCGGGAGCCACGGACGGGCCGTCTCGGTATTGCGGGCTGGATGCTGTTCGACTGGGCAGCCCAGCCCTTTTTCACGGTCATCACCACCTTCATCTTCGGCCCCTACCTCGTCTCGCGCCTCACCGAGGACCATGCGGCCGGTCAGGCGGCCTGGAGCTACACGCTCACCATTGCCGGCATCGCCATTGCGCTGCTCGCCCCGGTCATGGGTTCCATCGCGGACGCCTCCGGTGCGCGAAAGCCCTGGATCGCCGTCTTTGCGGTGGTGAAGATCCTGTCGCTCGCCGCCCTCTGGCAGGCGGCGCCGGGCAGCAGCTTGCCCTTCGCCATGGCGATGATCGTGCTTGCGACCGTCGCGGCGGAATTCTCCATCGTCTTCAACGATTCGATGATGCCCCGGCTGGTGAAGCCCGAGGATACGGGGCGGGTCTCCAATATCGCCTGGGGCCTCGGCTATCTCGGCGGCATGATCGTGCTGATCGCCGTCGTCGCCCTCATCGCCGCCAATCCCGACACGGGCAAGACTGCCCTCGGCATCTCGCCCCTCTTCGGTCTAAATCCCGCAACGGGCGAGGATGCGCGCATCACCGGGCCGATCTCGGCGGCCTGGTATTTCGTCTTCATCCTGCCGATGTTCCTGTTCACGCCGGACCAGAGCAAGGGCCTGCCCATCACCGCGGCCGTGCGTGCCGGCTTTTCCGATCTCTCCGCGACGCTGCGTGACCTGAAAAACAGGCCCGGCATCCTCCGTTTCCTTATCGCCCGCATGATCTACCAGGACGGTGTCAATGGGCTTCTTGCGCTTGGGGGCACTTTTGCGGCCGGCATGTTCGCCTGGCAGACCTTCGAACTCGGCATCTACGGCATCATCCTCAATGTCGTCGCCATCGGCGGCTGCCTCTATGCCAGCCGGCTGGACAAGCGCCTCGGCTCGAAGATCGTCGTCGTCATGAGCCTCGTCTGCCTGACGCTCGCCACCATCGGCATCGTCTCGACCGGCCCCGGCTTCACGCTCTTCGGCCTTATCCCGTTGCCGACCGCCGATAGCGGCGGCCTCTTCGGCACGGCGGCGGAGAAGGCCTATATCCTCTACGGCCTTCTGATCGGCGTCGCCTTCGGTCCCGTGCAAGCCTCGGCGCGCTCCTATCTGGCGAGAAGCATCCATCCGGACGAGGCGGGCCGCTATTTCGGCCTCTATGCCCTTTCGGGCCGGGCGACATCGTTCCTCGCTCCGCTCTCGGTTGCGCTCATCACTACGGCCACGGGCTCCGCCCGCCTCGGCATGATGGCGCTGATCGCCTTCCTCGTCGTTGGCCTCCTGCTCCTGCTGCGCACGCCCTACCCGGCCGCCAAGGTTGAGGCCTGAAACGCAAAACGCCCCTTTCGGGGCGTTTCGTTCAGGTGGAGCCGAAGTTCAGTGGCGGAAGTGGCGCATGCCGGTGAAGACCATGGCGACACCCGCCTCGTCCGCCGCGGCGATGACTTCCGCATCGCGCATCGAGCCGCCCGGCTGGATGACGGCCGTCGCGCCGGCGGCGATTGCCGAGAGCAGACCGTCCGCGAAGGGTAGGAAGGCTTCGGAGGCGACGGCGGAGCCGCGCGTCAGCGGTTCCGCAAGGCCCATGGCCTTTGCGGCTTCCTCGGCCTTCAGGCCCGCAATGCGGGCGGAATCGACGCGGCTCATCTGCCCGGCGCCGATACCGGCGGTCTGGCCGTCCTTGGCATAGACCACGGCATTCGACTTGACATGCTTGGCGACCTTGAAGGCGAACTTCATGTCCACAAGCTCTTGCGCCGTCGGCGCGCGCTTGGTCACGACCTTCAGTTCCAGGTCCTCGACCATGCCGTTGTCGCGGCTCTGCACCAGCAGGCCGCCGGAAACGGTCTTGGCGGAAAGGCCCGGCACGCGCGGATCGGGCAGCGCGCCCGTCACCAGCAGGCGCAGGTTCGGCTTGGAGGCGATGATGGCGCGGGCCTTCTCGTCGGCATCCGGTGCGATGATGACCTCGGTGAAGAGCTTGACGATTTCTTCCGCCGTCTCCCCGTCCAGCTTCGAGTTGAGCGCGATGATGCCGCCGAAGGCCGAGACCGGATCGCAGGCGAGCGCCCGAGCATAGGCGTCCTTCAGCGTCTTGCCGGTAGCGACGCCGCAAGGATTGGCGTGCTTGATGATCGCGCAGGCCGGGCCGTTCTCCGGCAGGAACTCGGCGACCAGCTCGAAGGCGGCGTCCGTGTCGTTGATATTGTTGTAGGAGAGCTGCTTGCCCTGCAGCAGCGTCGCGGTGGCGACGCCGGGGCGGTTTTCGCCGGTGACGTAGAAGCCCGCCTTCTGGTGCGGGTTCTCGCCGTAGCGCATCTCTTCCTTCAGGACGCCGCCGAGAACCCGGTGGCGCGGCATCGCGATGTCGAGCGCCTCGGCGAACCAGTTGGAAATCGCCGCGTCATAGGCGGCCGTGCGGGCATAGGCCTTGGCGGCCATGCGCTGGCGGAAGGCGTAGGAGGTTGACCCGTCGGCCAGTTCTTCCAGCAGGGCGGAATAGTCGGCCGGGTCGGTGACGATGGTCACATAGGCATGGTTCTTGGCCGAGGCGCGGATCATGGCCGGACCGCCGATATCGATGTTCTCGACGGTCGTCGGATAGTCGCCGCCCTTGGCGCGGACGTCCTCGAAGGGGTAGAGGTTGATGACCGCAAGGTCGATCGCGCCGATGCCGTGCGCCTTCATCGCCTCGACATGCTCGGCGTCGTCGCGGATCGCCAGCAGGCCGCCGTGAACGGAAGGATGCAGCGTCTTGACGCGGCCGTCCATGATTTCCGGGAAGCCGGTCACTTCCGAAACGTCCGTCACCGTAAGGCCCGCATCGCTGAGCGCCTTGTGCGTGCCGCCGGTCGACAGGAGACGCACGCCCTTTTCGGCGAGCGCCCGGGCAAGCTCGACGATGCCGGTCTTGTCGGAGACCGACAGCAGTGCGGTGCGCATGGTAACGCGGTCGGGGGCGGGGATTTTCTTGGAAATGACGGCCATTGGGATGCTCCGTTCTGACGGCCCGGGAGGAGGGCCGGATGGTCATGCGCCCCGTTATCACAGGCATGGCGCGGAGAAAACCGCGAAAGGATGGAATGGCGCCGGAAGCTGGAGCGCTTTTATCGGAATTTCTCTAGCTTTTTGTTTTATCGTATTATCCGACACCGAAGCGATTCCGCTTCGGCTGGAAACGCTCTAGCGCCGCCGCACCAGCGACCACTGCACCTCCGGCGTCGTGCCGAGCGGCATGGTGAGGGTCAGTTGCCGGGAGGCCCTCACGCCGGAGGGATCGGCGAAGAAGACGTCGTCTTCCTCCTCCACCGGCACGTCGAGGCAGGTCAGCGCCCAGGCCTCGCCGTCGGCCGCCACGAGCCGGGCCTCGTTCTCCGACGCTGGATAGATCTGGATGGCCGGGTGGATATGGAACCGCACCACCGCCAGGCCCTCGACCGGCGCATGCGGATTGCCGGGCTTGAGAAAGCGCTCGCGCCCGCGGATCTCGCTGCCGGAAGGCGCAACGAGGATGTCGCGCTCATAGAGGAGGCCGAAGCGCTTCAGGTAGCCGTCGTGGCTTGCCGTGACGCCGTCGGCGCCGGAATCGCGCTCGGTGCGCGATACCGTCACCTTGCCGACGCCGCCGATGACGATGGGGCCGAGGAAACGGGCGGTTGAGATGCGCGAGGACGAGGTGTCGTTCAGCGTCGCGACCGAGTGGGCCGCCGTCATGCGCGACATCTGCCGCATGGCCTCGCCGGCAAAGCGCGGGCGGCCGGAATTGACGATGAAGCGGTTCTTGCCGGAGGACATCTCGATGGAGAGCGTGCCGGCCGCCGCCGTCGAGGAAAGATCGACGGATTTCGGCACGCCCGTATCCATCAGCACGACCGTCTCCTTCACCGCGAGCCGGTCGTAGTTGATCGAGGGCAGCGCCTTGAAGGGTGCACCGCCCGTCTCGTCGTAGCGCAGCACGGACATCAGCTCGTTCGCCAGCGTATAGGTCGCGCCGTTGAAGAGGGCGAGCTCCCCGCCCTGGTGGCGGAAGAAGCGTAGCGCCGGGAAGATGCGGTCGATGCAGGGAATGAGCTGCGCGGGCATGTCGTGGCCGAGATTGACATAGGTCTGGCGCAGCGGCAGCAGGTCGAGCAGGAGGTCCAGCGCGGCGCGGGGACTGCGCGAGCAATGGCCGCCATCGGGAAGGATCTGGCGGTCCAGCTCCTCGTCGAGATTGCGCGCGGCCTTGCGCATCTTGGAGGGTGAGGATGGGATGGCGATGGAGGCCATGGCAAGCGCGATGCGCACGCGCAGCCGCGGCTCGCCGTCGCGGGTCGTGTCCGCTACATGGCGCAGGTAGCGCACCTGGAAGGCAAGGCTCTTCAGGAAACGCCGGTAGAAGGGGTAGTCGGCATCTTTCAATATGACCGGCGAATGGGAAAGCCAGGCGATGATGCGCTGTGCCGTGATATCCGGCCGCCAGGCAAGGCCTCCGATGACGCGGCCATGGCTCTGCAGCCAGTCGTCGACGATGAAGCGGGTCGTGTGCGCCGCCTTTTCGGGGTCGACCAGCCGCATATGGCGCAGCCAGCCGAAGGAATGCAGGCGAACGGCGAATTCCTCGGAGGGAAGCTCCAGCGCGAAGGGCGATTCGCCCTCGCATTCCAGTACGCGGCCGGCAAGCGGAAAGCGCCCGGCGGCGATTTCTTCGCCGGCGAAGGGATCGGCGGGGTGCAGGTCCGTCGGCGCCACGACAAGTCGATCCGGCGTGCCGCCGGAAAAGCGCATCGCGCTGATTCGGCCCAAGGCAAGCCTTCGCGAGAACCGGCGCCAACCCTCACGCAGATAGAGATAGGAAAGCCGCTGCCGGTCGGAAAGCTGCATGGTTAACGAATGCCTCCAAGCCTATAGGTAGGCCGAGGAGGCAAGCGGCGTCAATTCGTCGGCGCTTATGGACTGTTGATGACGGCGGTGCGCCGTCCTTTCCTCATGCGCCATTGCGCAGCCGCACGGCATAGAAACCGTCCACGCCACCGGCATGCGTGGCCGTCGCGGGCAGCATGGCGGGTGTGGTGCGGAATTCGCCGCGGGGTGTGATCGCGGCCTCCAGCCCCGGCCAGTCCGCAGGGCTGACGGGTTCGATCCGCCAGGAGGGATTGTCGGCGAGCACGCGCGACACCATCTCCTCGCCTTCGTTCGGATCGAGCGAGCAGTTGGAGAAGACGAGTTCCCCGCCCGGTTTCACCAGCGTCATCGCATGGCGCAGCAG
Source organism: Shinella zoogloeoides (assembly GCF_022682305.1). Lineage (NCBI taxonomy): Bacteria > Pseudomonadati > Pseudomonadota > Alphaproteobacteria > Hyphomicrobiales > Rhizobiaceae > Shinella > Shinella zoogloeoides. Next base: position 3,921,726 of record NZ_CP093528.1, on the reverse strand, counting down.
CCGCTCCTGAAGGCGGGCGAGCTTTTCGATGTCTTCCGGGCCTTTGGTCCAGAGCACATCCGGGTGCTTGCGGATCGTGCCGGTGGAGGAGCATGGCGCATCGAGCAGGACGGCGTCGAAGAGTTCGGCAGGCCGGTAATCCGCCATATTGGCCTCGACGGCTGTGACCGGCAGGCCGAGCCGGGCAAGATTGCCGATGAGCCGCTTCAGGCGGTTGCCGGACTGGTCGAGGGCGATCACCTCGCCGCCCGCCAGCGCGAGTTGCGCCGTCTTGCCGCCGGGCGCGGCGCAAAGGTCGGCGACCCGCTTGCCGGCAAGGTCGCTGAAAAGCTTCGCCGGAAGGCTCGCGGCGGCATCCTGCACCCACCATTCCCCGGCTTCGAAACCTTCGAGCGCCGGAATGGCGCCGGAGGCGGTGGGAAGGCGCACGGAACCGGTCGGCAGGACGAGGCCGCCGAGCCGGTCGGCCCAGCCTTGCGCATCGGATTTGACGGTGAGGTCGATGGAGGACGGCTCCAGCAGAGAAGCGGCGATCCGGGCCGCATGGTCCGCGCCGTAGATGGCGACAAGCCGCTCGTGGAACCAGGGCGGAATGACGGAGACGGCGCGGGTCGCTGTAAGATGCGAGGCCTTTTCGCGCGAAAGGCGACGCAGCACGGCATTGGTGAGGCTGGCGAAACGGCGGTTGCGCGGGTCGAGCTGGGCCTGTTCCACGGCAAGGTCCACGGCGGAATGATCGGGCACGTCCAGATAAAGGATCTGGGCGGCGGCGACCGTCAGCACGTGTTGCAGCGCCCGCGCGCCCTCCGGCAACGGCGTGCCGACCAGCGTGTCGAGGATCGCCTCGATGCGGGGGAGATGGCGCAGCGCCGTGTTGAGGATCGCGCGCACCAGCGCGCGGTCGGCATCGTTCAACTGGCGATAGGCGGGGTTGCCGTTCTCGAGGTCGAGCATGCCGTCGAGCGGTGTCCGGCGATCCACCACGGCCGCGAGGATTTTCGCCGCGGCCTGCCGGGCGCGAAGGCCCGGCTTTTCCGGCTGGTTCGCGTCGGCCTCCGGGGGCTTCGGACCCCTGCTGCCGCGGTGCCGTTTCGGATGTGCTCTTCTTCTGTCGTCGTTCAAGACCAGGGACCTTTTGGTGGTTCGGAACCACCGCGTCCCCAGCCCGTCGTGGGTACGGAGCGCGATTTGCGCACCGGATTATCAGCCCGGACGGGTTCCGTCGAGCGCGCCTGCATGCCCCGCGCCATTTCCTGCAGCGCGGCGATGCGGTTTTCCGTGTTCGGGTGGGTCGAGAACAGGTTGTCCATGCGCTCGCCCGAGAGCGGATTGATGATGAACATATGGGCGGTCGCCGGGTTGTGCTCGGCGGCCTCGTTGGGGATGCGGCCAGCGGCGACGGCGATCTTCTTCAGTGCTGAGGCGAGCCAGAGCGGGTTGCCGCAGATCTCCGCGCCCCGCTTGTCGGCGGAATATTCGCGCGTGCGGCTGATCGCCATCTGTACCAGCATGGCCGCGAAGGGCGCGACGATCATGGCGATCAGCACGCCGATGAAGCCGAGCGGGTTGTTGTTCTCGCGGTTGTGGCCGCCGCCGAAGAACATGGCGAAGTTGGCGAGCATTGAGATCGCGCCGGCGATCGTCGCCGTCAGCGTCATGGTCAGCGTGTCGCGATTCTGGATATGGGCGAGTTCATGCGCCATCACGCCCGCCACCTCCTCGTAGCTCAGCGCCTGCAGAAGGCCGGTGGAGGCGGCGACGGCCGCGTTCTGCGGGTTGCGGCCGGTCGCAAAGGCGTTCGGCTGGTCGCTGTTGATGACGAAGACGCGCGGCATGGGCAGGCCGGCGCGCGCCGCAAGGTCGCGAACGATGCCGTAATATTCCGGCGCCGAGCGCTCGTCGACCTCCTTGGCGCCGTACATGGACAGCACCATCCGGTCTGAGTTCCAGTAGGAGAAGAAGTTCATGGCGACCGCGACGAGAAGCGCGATCATCATGCCGCCCTTGCCGCCGATGAGCAGGCCCACCCCCATGAAAAGCGCCGTCATGACGGCGAGCAGCATGGCTGTGCGAACGATGTTCATGGGTCTTCAACTCCTGTCCGGCCTTCCCGCCGGTTTGCTGCGTCCCTGCTTTCAAGGGCGCGTTTCACGTGAATCAGCGCTTTCCAGGCTGCCCTGACGTCCCTATATGATGGTAAGCCGAGAGGAATTCTTCAATATCCGGGAAGGATGCCGAATTTCATGCAAAGCGACAACGATAATCATTCCGATGGCCGCAAGGTGCTTTCGCCTGCTGCCCAGCGCGCACTTCTGGAGGCGGAGGAGCGCCGCAAGGCCGCACCGCCCGTCGAGCGTGCGCCGGAGACCGGCGGACGCGGCGGCGAGGATCCGGCACGCTTCGGCGACTGGGAGATCAAGGGCCGGGCGATCGACTTCTAAGAACCCCTCGGCTTCCGGCAGATTGTATGCCTGAAACGGAAACGGCGGCCATCGGCCGCCGTTTCGCGTTTTCCGGAAGGGCCGATCAGCCGGCGGCCTTGTTCTGCCGGTTGGCGATCAAGTCGTCCACGACGGCCGGATCGGACAGCGTCGAGGTGTCGCCGAGCGAGCCGAAATCGTCCTCGGCGATCTTGCGCAGGATGCGGCGCATGATCTTGCCCGAGCGGGTCTTCGGCAGACCGGGGGCGAACTGGATCTTGTCCGGTGTCGCGATGGGGCCGATTTCCCGGCGCACGTGCTTGACGAGGTCCTGGCGCAGCGCCTCCGTGCCCTCCTCGCCGGCCATCAGCGAGACATAGCAGTAGATGCCCTGGCCCTTGAGGGCGTGCGGATAGCCGACGACGGCGGCTTCCGAGACGAGGTGGTGCGAGACGAGCGCCGATTCGATTTCGGCCGTGCCGAGGCGGTGACCGGAAATGTTGAGCACGTCGTCGACGCGGCCGGTGATCCAGTAGTAGCCGTCCTCGTCGCGGCGGCAGCCGTCACCGGTGAAGTACTTGCCCTTGTAGGTGGAGAAGTACGTCTCGACGAAGCGCTTGTGATCGCCGTAGACCGTGCGCGCCTGGCCCGGCCAGCTATCGATGATGCAGAGGTTGCCGTCGGCGACGCCTTCCAGCACCTTGCCCTCGTTATCGACGAGCTGGGGCTGGACGCCGAAGAACGGCCGCGTGGCGGAGCCGGGCTTCAGGTCCGTCGCGCCCGGCAGCGGCGTGATGAGCGCAGCGCCGGTCTCCGTCTGCCACCAGGTATCGACGATCGGCGAGCGGCCCTCGCCCACCACGTTGTAATACCATTCCCAGGCTTCCGGGTTGATCGGCTCGCCGACCGAGCCGAGCAGGCGGATCGAGGAGCGGCTGGAGCGCTTCACGAACTCGTCGCCGGCGCCCATCAGCGCGCGGATCGCCGTCGGTGCGGTGTAGAAGATGTTGACCTTGTGCTTGTCGACCACTTCCCAGAAACGGCCGGCATCGGGGAAGTTCGGAATGCCTTCGAACATCAGCGTGGTCGCGCGGTTGGCGAGCGGACCGTAGACGATGTAGGAATGGCCGGTGACCCAGCCCACATCCGCCGTGCACCAGTAGACCTCGCCGTCCTTGTAGTCGAAGACGTATTGGTGGGTCATCGAGGCATAGACGAGATAGCCGCCCGTCGTGTGCAGCACGCCCTTCGGCTTGCCGGTCGAGCCGGACGTATAGAGGATGAAAAGCGGGTCTTCCGCCTTCATCCTGGCCGGCGGACAATCGTGCGGCACGGTCAGCACTTCCTGGTGGTGCCAGATGTCGCGGCCCGGCGCCCAGCCGATCTTGCCGCCGGTGCGGCGCACGACCAGAACCTTGTTGACGATGACGTGGTTCTTGGCGGCGATGTCGATGGCCGTGTCGGTGTTTTCCTTCAGCGGGATCGGCTTGCCGCCGCGCACGCCCTCGTCGCATGTGATGACGAAGGTCGATTCGCAGTCGACGATGCGGCCGGCCAGCGCGTCCGGCGAGAAGCCGCCGAAGACGACGGAATGGACGGCGCCGATGCGAGAGCAGGCGAGCATCGCATAAGCCGCTTCCGGGATCATCGGCATGTAGATGGTAACGCGGTCGCCCTTCTTGACGCCGTGCTTCTTCATCACGTTCGCCATGCGGCAGACGTGCTCGTAAAGCTCGTTATAGGTGATCTTCTTGTCGATATAGGGGTTGTCGCCTTCCCAGATGATGGCGACGTCGTCGCCATGCGCCTTGAGATGCCGGTCGATGCAGTTGTAGGAGACGTTGGTGATGCCGTCCTCGTACCACTTGATCGGCACCTTGCCGGTAAAGGACGTGTTCTTCACCTTGGTATAGGGCTTGAACCAGTCGATCCGCATGCCGTGCTTGTCCCAGAAGCGCTCCGGGTTCTCGACGCTTTCGCGATACCATTTCTGATAGGTGTCGTTGTCCATCAGCGTGCGGTTCTTCGCGGACTTCAGCACCGGATAGGTCTTTGCGGACATGGATTCCTCCCTAAACTGCAATTCACGGGGGCCGATCTCCTCCGGTCCCCGCGGCTCCTTGCCCATACATAACAGGTCGATGCAGTCGGGCAATTAGACAAAAGGTCATTTGCTCTTGAAGAATTGCATTTCTGCGACGGTGGCGTTATAGAGGGCGCAATTCCCGGAAATATAGTGGTTACCCCACGGCCCGCGACACCGGCGCGGACGGACAGAAGGATTATATCCATGGCTCAGCAGCTCCTCATGCCCAAGGCGACCGCGGTCTGGCTGGTCGACAACACGGCGCTGTCGTTCGACCAGATCGCGACGTTCTGCAAACTGCACCCGCTCGAAGTGAAGGCCATCGCCGACGGCGAATCGGCCCAGGGCATCAAGGGCCTCGACCCGATCTCGACCGGCCAGCTCTCCCGCGAGGAGATCGCCCGCGCCGAATCCAATCCGAACCACAAGCTCAAGCTCTCCGAGCCGAAGGTCCGCGTGCCGGAATCCAAGCGCAAGGGCCCGCGCTACACGCCGGTCTCCAAGCGCCAGGACCGCCCGAACGCCATTCTCTGGCTCGTGCGCAACCATCCGGAACTGAAGGATGCGCAGATCTCGCGTCTCGTCGGCACGACCAAGTCGACGATCGAGCAGATCCGCGAGCGCACCCACTGGAACTCGGCCAACCTGACGCCGATGGACCCGGTGACGCTGGGTCTCTGCTCGCAGATCGACCTCGACCTCGAAGTCGAACGCGCTTCGAAGGGCCGTCCGCTGCCGACCGCCGCCGAACTCGGCGCAACGCTGGAACCGGCGCAGGAAACGGAAAAGCTGCCTTACAGCACCGACCGCGAGGAAGAGAAGGAAATCGACGCCGACGCCGTCTTCGCCAAGCTCAAGTCGCTGAAGTCGGCAACGCCGGAAGAGGACGAAGACGACGGCTTCTGAGCCGCGCTTCATCGCAGATCGTGAAAACCCGGCTGCTTGCAGCCGGGTTTTTTATTGCCGTCTCCATCATGCAAAACGCCCGGCGCAGGGCCGGGCGTCAGCAAGTCGAGTCCGCCGATAGGCCGGCTGAATCAGTCGCCGTCGATTTCCGCGCCGATGATGGCGATCGCGCGCTGGTAGACGCTGGCTGCGTTCCAGCCCTGCAACGCGCCGAAGTTCGGCTCGCCCGGCTGGTAGCCCGCGCCCGCGCTCCAGCCGTGGCCGCGCAGGAAGTTCGCCGTGGAGGCAAGTGCGTCGGCCTTCGAGCCGACGAGGTCGATGCGGCCGTTGCCGTCGCCATCAACGCCGTATTTCAGCACGTTGACCGGCAGGAATTGCGTCTGGCCGATCTCGCCATGCGCCGCGCCCCGTGCCGTGGGGCTGAGCGTGCCGTTCTGCACGAGCTGCAGGGCGGCATAGAGCTGGTTGGTGAAATAGTCCGAGCGGCGGCAGTCATAGGCGAGCGTCGCGACGGCCGAAAGCGTGTGCTCCTTGCCGAGGAAGCCGCCGAAGCCGGTCTCCATGCCCCAGATGGCGAGCAGCGGGCCGGCGGGCACGCCGTAGCGGGCCTCGATGCGGTCGAAGAGCGCCGCATTCTGCTTGCGCAGGCTCCTGCCGCGCTTGATGATCGCCTGGCCGCCGCGCTTCTGCATGAACTGGTCGAGCGAGAGCTTGAAGCTCTTCTGGCCGCGGTCGGCGCGGATCGTGGCCTTGGCATAGCCGACATTGGCGAAGGCCTTGTCGAGCGTCGTGCGGCTGATGCCGCGGCCGGCCGCTTCTTCCTTGAATGCTTCCACCCAGGCCGGGAAACCGCCCGCATCGTTGCCGCACTTGGCGGCTTCGGCCGCCGCCGGCACCGCTGCCGTGGCGATCATTGCGGCCAGCACCTTGGCCACGCTCTTTGTCATGCCCATGAAAAACCCCGTGATCTCTCGTGAATTCCGCTGCGGGAGCATGCCATGCTCCCCTGTTCCTGTCACCGCGCCCGCCGTAAGCCGTGCCGGCTCAAAGCGAAGTCCCGATTGTTCTTGAACGGAACAACCGGGACTTTTATTTAAAGTCGGTTAACGGACCGTTGCCACTTTTCACCGAAATGCGGCAAGGTCGTGATTTCCGGTCAGGCTGCCTGCTTCTTCGCCTTGATCAGGCCGCGAGCGACGAGCAGTTCCGCGATCTGGATGGCGTTGAGGGCCGCGCCCTTGCGAAGGTTGTCGGAAACGACCCACATGTTGAGGCCGTTCTCGACCGTCGCGTCCTCGCGGATGCGCGAGATGTAGGTGGCGTCTTCACCGGCCGATTCGTACGGGGTGATGTAGCCGCCGTTCTCGTGCTTGTCGATGACCTGGCAACCCGGTGCCTCGCGCAGGATATCGCGCGCCTCGTCGGCGGTGATTTCCTTCTCGAACTCGATGTTGACCGATTCGGAATGGCCGATGAAGACCGGGACGCGCACGGCCGTGCAGGTCACCTTGATCTTCGGGTCGAGCATCTTCTTGGTCTCGGCGAGCACCTTCCACTCTTCCTTCGTGTAGCCGTCTTCCATGAAGCTGTCGATGTGCGGGATGACGTTGAAGGCGATGCGCTTGGTGAACTTCTTCGATTCGACCGGATCGGCGACGAAGACGGCGCGGGTCTGGTTGAAGAGCTCGTCCATGCCGTCCTTGCCGGCGCCGGAGACGGACTGGTAGGTCGAGACGACGACGCGCTTGATGGTGGCGAGGTCATGCAGCGGCTTCAGCGCGACGACGAGCTGGGCGGTCGAGCAATTCGGGTTGGCGATGATGTTCTTGCGGGTGAACTGGGCGATAGCATCCGGGTTCACTTCCGGAACGATCAGTGGAACGTCGGCGTCGTAGCGCCAGGCCGAGGAGTTGTCGATGACGACGCAGCCCTGCGCGCCGATCTTCGGCGAATATTTCTGCGAGACGGTGCCGCCGGCCGACATCAGGCAGATGTCCGTGTCGGAGAAATCGTAGTTCTCGAGGTTCTGCACCTTCAGCGTCTTGTCGCCGAAGGAGACTTCCACGCCCTGCGAACGGCTGGATGCCAGCGCGACGACTTCGTCGGCCGGGAAACCGCGTTCAACGAGGATGTTCAGCATTTCGCGGCCGACATTGCCGGTCGCGCCGGCGACTGCGATCTTGAAACCCATGACTAAAGCTCTCTTTCTCTGTCTCTCCGCGGGTCAGGAGGGGAAACCCGCCGACCGTAACGCGGGTTTCGGTCCCCGGCCATACCGGGGAGAGAGCGGTGGGCCAGAGACGTCAGACGGTTTTCGTCGTCGTTTTGGCCGTTGTTTTGGAAATCGATACGCAATGGCGAACCCGTCCGGCGTTGAAGGCCGGAGCGATCATGCGGGCGATGGCAATCCCAAAGCGGTACATGGCGGTTCCTTTGCGTGGGTGCTGAATACGCTCATCTGCCGAAGAGTCAAGCCTTGCATGACGGATCGGCCGTTTGGCAGCGCCCGCCCGTCCGCGACTTAAGTCGTACACCCAAAGTCATAAGCCCAAAGCAGCGCTGATGCGGCCCGGCGTTTTCTGCCATCCTTCCATCAAGGCGCACCCTGCCCGGCGTTTTTGGGAGAAACACCGGGCCGCATACGGGTTGCCCCCTTACGCCGTTTTCGTGGAGGACAATGGAATGGCAAATGTTTCGACCGTGGGCAAAGCCAAGTCGGCGCCCATGACGGGCGAGCAGAAGAAGGTGATTTTCGCCTCGTCGCTCGGCACCGTCTTCGAGTGGTACGATTTCTATCTTTACGGTTCGCTGGCGATCTATATCGGCGCCACCTTCTTCAGCCAGTATCCGGAGACGACGCGCAACATCTTCGCGCTGCTCGCCTTCGCCGCGGGCTTCCTGGTGCGTCCGTTCGGCGCGCTGGTCTTTGGCCGCCTCGGCGACCTCGTCGGCCGCAAGTACACCTTCCTCGTCACCATCCTGATCATGGGTTTCTCGACCTTCGTCGTGGGCCTGCTGCCGGGAGCCGCCACCATCGGCATCGCCGCCCCGATCATCCTGATCGCGCTGCGCATGCTGCAGGGCCTTGCGCTCGGCGGTGAATATGGCGGTGCCGCGACCTATGTCGCCGAGCACGCGCCGGACGGCAGGCGCGGCTACTTCACCTCCTGGATTCAGACGACGGCGACGCTCGGCCTGTTCCTGTCGCTGGTGGTGATCCTCGCGGTGCAGTTCATGGTCGGCAAGGAAGCCTTCGCCGAATGGGGCTGGCGCATTCCCTTCCTCGTCTCGGTCGTCCTTCTCGGCGTATCCGTCTGGATCCGCATGAAGATGCACGAATCCCCGGCCTTCGCGAAGATGAAGGAAGAGGGCAAGGGCTCCAAGGCGCCGCTGACGGAAGCCTTTGGCCAGTGGCGCAACGCCAAGATCGCGCTGCTCGCCCTGTTCGGTGCCGTCGTCGGCCAGGCCGTCGTCTGGTATTCCGGCCAGTTCTACGCGCTGTTCTTCCTGACGGGCGTGCTGAAGGTCGACAGCCAGTCGGCGAACCTGATGGTCGCCGCCTCGCTGATCTTCGGCACCGGCTTCTTCGTCTTCTTCGGCTGGCTGTCGGACAAGATCGGCCGCAAGCCGATCATCATGGCCGGCCTGTTGCTCGCCATGCTCACCTACTTCCCGCTGTTCAAGGCGCTGACCTGGGCCGGCAATCCGGCGCTGGCACAGGCGCAGCAGGCATCCCGTGCGACCGTCACGGCCGCTCCCGGCGACTGCAAGTTCCAGTTCAACCCGACTGGCACGGCGAAGTTCACCACGTCCTGCGATATCGCGACCGACTTCCTGACCCGTAACTCCGTGCCTTACGACGTCGTCACCACGGCGGCTCCCGGCACGGCCGCGACGGTCAAGATCGGCGACGAGACCATCACGAGCTATGATGCCGTCGCCTCGGCGGACCAGGCAAAGGCGCTCGACGCGGCTTTCAAGAAGGGTATCAACATCGCACTTCATGACGGCGGCTATCCGCTGGTCCGTGGCGCTGCCAAGGTTCCGGACAGCAAGCTTGACGCCTTCGTTGCGGCCAACCCGGAACTGAAGCTCGACGCCGCCGCCATCCGCGCCGGCGAGAAGGCGACCGTGCCGGCTGCCGACCTCGTTTCCGGCAAGCTGCTGACGGCCGAGGAAGTCGGTAGCGCCGCCGACATGGCCGTCTACACGATCCCGGCTGCCGGTGCCTTCACCATGGTCGCCGACCCGGCCAACGTGAACTGGGTCACGATCATCGCCGTGCTGACCGTGCTCGTGATCTACGTCACGATGGTCTACGGCCCGATCGCCGCCCTTCTGGTGGAACTGTTCCCGACCCGCATCCGCTACACCGGCATGTCGCTGCCCTACCATATCGGCAACGGCTGGTTCGGCGGCCTGCTGCCGGCAACGGCCTTCGCGATGAGCGCGGCCCGTGGCGATATCTACTTCGGCCTCTGGTATCCGATCATCTTCGCCGGTCTCACCCTCGTCATCGGCATGCTCTTCCTGCCGGAAACGAAGGACCGCGATATCCACGCCATGGATTGATCACCCCCTTCCGATCTTTCATGGCGAGCCGGCCCGTGGCGACACGGGCCGGCTTTTCATTGGGATTTCGCGCCGAACGATTTCGGCAGTGGCCAGCCGCGTTCGTCGAGACGGAAGAGCCATTGCCTGCGGGCGAAGATGTAGGCAACGGCAATGGCCGTCCACAGGCCGAGCAGCAGCCCGGCGGCGACATCGCTCGGATAATGCGCGCCGAGGATGACGCGCGAGACGCCGATCGCCAGCGCGCCCATGAGGAAGAGCGGGCGCAGGCGTGGCGCGAGCATGGCGAAGGCGCCGAAGAAGGCGCCGACGGCCGCCGAATGGCCGGAAGGAAAGCTGGAATAGAGATCGTCATAGGCGAACGGCGTCAGGCTATAGGCGCCGTGTTCGCCAAACAGCGCCGGGCGGGCGCGGCCGATGACCAGCTTGAGGAGGTGGACGAGGACGCTCGTCGCACCGATGGTCAGGAAGAAATAGAGCGCCAGTCGTCCGGCGGCTTGCGCCTTTCCCGCCACCGTTTCGCGGCTGCTCGCCCGGGCAAGTCCATAGGCGAGGACGGCGGTGAGGCCGGAGCCGTAAAGCATCCAGCGGAATGTGCCGAAGTCGGTGATGCGCCCGTTGAACGCCACGACGGCGGCGGGAAGGTCCTGGGCGCGCCGGGACAGCATCGGATCGAGGGGGACGAGGGCCGCGACGAGCACGACGGTGGCGGCGAGGATCCAGAGCGAGGAGGTCGCGAACGATCGGTTCATGGGTATCCCTTGACGGCGGCGTTGCCTCCATGTGCTGGCGGCGGGCGGTTTTTCAAGGGCGGGAAACGAAAAAGGCTCCCGGAGCGGTCGCGCCGGGAGCCTTTTCAGTAACGGGATCGGCTCAGGCCGAGAGCGTCTTGAATGCCGCGAGGATGGCGTCGCCCATCTCGGCGGTGCCGACCTTGCGGCTGCCTTCCGACATGATGTCGCCGGTGCGGATGCCGCTGTCGAGGACATTGGCGATCGCCTTTTCCAGGTTGTCGGCTTCTTTCACCATGTTGAACGAGTAGCGCAGGCACATGGCGAAGGAGGCGATCATGGCGATCGGGTTGGCAATGCCCTTGCCGGCAATGTCCGGGGCCGAACCGTGCACCGGCTCGTAGAGCGCCTTGCGCTGGCCCTTGGCATCCGGCGCGCCGAGCGAGGCGGACGGCAGCATGCCGAGCGAGCCGGTCAGCATGGCGGCGACGTCGGAAAGCATGTCGCCGAAAAGGTTGTCCGTCACGATGACGTCGAACTGCTTGGGAGCACGCACGAGCTGCATGCCGCCGGCATCCGCCAGCATATGTTCGAGCTGGACGTCGGAATAGCTGCGCTTGTGGGTTTCCGTCACGACCTGGTTCCACAGGACACCGGACTTCATGACGTTGCGCTTCTCCATGGAGCAGACGCGGTTGCCGCGCGTGCGGGCCAGCTCGAAGGCGACGCCGGCGATGCGCTCGATCTCGTAGGTGTCGTAGACCTGCGTGTCGATGCCGCGCTTCTGGCCGTTGCCGAGGTCGATGATCTCCTTCGGCTCGCCAAAATAGACGCCGCCCGTCAGCTCGCGCACGATGAGGATGTCTAGGCCCTCGACCAGCTCCGGCTTCAGCGAGGAGGCATTGGCAAGCGCCGGATAGCAGATGGCCGGGCGCAGGTTGGCGAAGAGCTTCAGGTCCTTGCGCAGGCGCAGCAGGCCGGCTTCGGGGCGCACCTCGTAAGGAACGGCATCCCACTTCGGGCCGCCGACGGCGCCGAAGAGCACGGCGTCGGCGGCAAGCGCCTTCTCCATGTCGCTTTCCGAGATCGCCGCGCCATGGGCGTCATAGGCCGAGCCGCCGACGAGGCCTTCGTCGGTCGAGAAGCCGGCGCCGAGTTCGGCGTTCATGTAGGCGATGATCTTGCGGACTTCCGCCATGGCTTCCGGGCCGATGCCGTCGCCGGGCAGAAGGAGGAGGGTACGCGCTGTCATGGGATTTTCCTTGGTCTCACGGAAAGGGTCGCGCGCTTCTTAGCGCAACTTCCGTTCAAGGAAAATCGTCGAAAGGAAAGAATTTTGCGCGCGGAAGTCAGCTTCGGCGCAATGCCGTGACCTCGATCTCGATCAGCATCTCCGGTCGGATCAGATCGCAGACGATCATCGTGGCGGCGGGGCGGATCGAGCCGAAGGTCTCGCCGAGGATCGGGAAGACGCGGTCGGCGAAGGCCGCTTCGGTCACATAGTAGTGGCAGCGGACCACGTCGGCGAAAGAAAAGCCGGCGTCCTCAAGGGCCTTGCCGATGGTGGCAAGGCAGTTGCGCGTCTGGTGCTCGACGCCTTCGGGCATGGTCATGGTGGCGTAGTCGTAGCCGGTCGTGCCGGAAACGAAGCACCAGTCGCCCTCTACGACGGCGCGCGAATAGCCCGCCGTCGCTTCGAATGGGGAGCCGGATGAAATCAGCCGGCGCATCGGATCAGGCCCAGGGGCGCGAGGTGGCGGCCTGCTTCTCGAACGTGTCGATGGACGTCGCCTTTTCCAGCGTCAGGCCGATATCGTCGAGGCCGTTCAGCAGGCAGTGGCGGCGGAAGGCGTCGATCTCGAAGCCGATGCGGCCGCCGTCCGGGCCGGTGATTTCCTGGGCTTCCAGGTCGACCGTCAGGATGGCGTTGGAGCCGCGGCTGGCGTCGTCCATCAGCTTGTCCAGGTCTTCCTGGCTGACGACGATCGGCAGGATGCCGTTCTTGAAACAGTTGTTGTAGAAGATGTCGGCAAAGCTCGTGGAGATGACGCAGCGGATGCCGAAGTCGAGCAGCGCCCAAGGCGCATGCTCGCGCGAGGAGCCGCAGCCGAAATTGTCGCCGGCGACGAGGATCGTAGCGTTCTGGTAGGCCGACTTGTTCAGCACGAAGCTCTCGTTGACGCTGCCGTCCTCGTTGTAGCGCGCTTCGGCGAAGAGGCCCTTGCCGAGGCCGGTGCGCTTGATCGTCTTGAGGTAATCCTTCGGAATGATCATGTCCGTGTCGATATTGACGACGGGAAGCGGCGCGGCGACGCCGGTCAGCTTGACGAACTTGTCCATGCGAAAACCCTCGAAATGCGGTGATGTCGGTTGAGCCAAGCGTTTAGATCAGTTTTCCCGGGATTTGAAGGAGAATCTTCGGGAAAGCCGGGCTGCAAGCGCAAAAGCCGGGCGCGAGAATACGCCCGGTCGTCCCTCCGCCGGGAGGGAATCGACGTCAGAGGTCGATGATCGTGCCGCGGCCGTCGTTCCAGATGCGCGGCTCGCGCTGGCCGGGCGCCCTGCGGTCGGTACGGGCGGTCGCGCGTACCGGAGCGGGCTGGAGCTTGGCGGCAAGCATGGAGCCGAGCATCAGCACGGCGACGATGCCGGCGATGGCAAGGCCCACGGAGGCGGCGAACACGAAGGTCGCGCCGGCGATCATCAGGCTGAGGACGGTGAAGACGATGGAGCGGATGCGCTGCATTTTGATTTGCCCTTTCTCTGACAAGCAATGTGGGGGGCGATCTTGTTCATTGCAAGGCCGAATTTGGTAGCGCTTGCGGCCTGCGGCAAAGCGCGGCACAAAGGCGGGATGAACAGAACGCCCCGCCATCATCCGCTCCACCTTCGCCGCTCGGTACTCACCGTTCCCGCCGTCAATGCCCGGGCGCTCGCCAAGTCCGCGACGCTCGATTGCGATGCGATCATCTTCGACCTTGAGGACTCCGTCCTTCCGGAGAAGAAGGGTGAGGCGCGCGAAGCACTGGCCCGGCATTTCGAGTCGCTCGACCGTTCGGCGGGCCGTGAGCACATCATCCGCATCAACCCGCTCGACGGGCCTGACGGTGTGCTCGACCTCGAGACGGCGCTGGCCTGCATGCCGGATGCGGTTCTGCTGCCGAAGGTGTGCGAGCCGCAGGACGTGCTCACCGTCGCCGACTGGTTCTCCGAGGCCGGCGCCGACGACGGGCCGCGCCTTTGGGCGATGATCGAGACGGCGGCCGGTCTCCTCAACCTTTCGGCCATCGCCGAGGTGGGCCGCACCCTGGGCGGACGCCTCGATTGCCTCGTTATCGGTCTCAACGACCTGCGCGCGGAAACCGGCATCGCCGATATTTCGGGCCGCCCCTTCCTCATGCCGTTGCTCCTGCAGGTGGTGATCGCGGCGCGGGCTTCGGGGCTGGACGTGATCGACGCCGTCTTCAATGATTTTGCCGATGCGGATGGATTTGCGGCGGAGTGCCGGCAGGGCCGGCAGATGGGTTTCGACGGCAAGATGCTGATCCATCCGGCGCAGATCGCGCCGGCCAACGCGGCCTACGGCGTGAGCGAGGCCGAGGCTGCCGAGGCGCTTGCTATCGTCGCCGCCTTCGCTGCGCCCGAGAATGCCGGCAAGGCGGTCGTCAGCATCGCCGGCCGCATGGTCGAAAAACTCCATGCCGACCAGGCCCGGCGGGTTATCGCCCGGGTCGACCTGATCAACGAGAGAAAGAAGAACGCATGAAAGTCTACCGCTTCCTCACCGCCCCCGACGACGCCTCGTTCTGCCACAAGGTCACGCTGGCGCTGAACAAGGGCTGGGAGCTGCACGGCTCGCCGAGCTATGCCTACAATGCCGAGGCGAAGATCATGCAGTGCGGCCAGGCAGTGGTGAAGGACGTTCCGGGCAAGGAATACACGCCGGATATCAAGCTGTCGGAGCAATAAGACCGACAAGGGCGCGGCGGGTCAGCCCGCCGCGATCTCCGCGCTCGCCTCGATGCGCTCCATGTCGTCGTCCGACAGGCCGAAATGGTGGCCGATCTCGTGGATGAGGACGTGGGTGATGATGTCGCCGAGGGTTTCCTCGTTCTCCGCCCAGTAGTCGAGAATGGGGCGGCGGTAGAGGGTGATGCGGTTCGGCATCTCGCCGGTCTCGACGGTGAAGCGCTCGCTGATGCCGCGGCCCTCGAAAAGGCCGAGCAGGTCGAACGGCGTTTCCAGCGCCATGTCCTCGAAGACATCGTCGCTCGGGAACTCTGCGATCTCGATGATGAGGTTGCCCGTCAGCGCGCGGAACTCCTCCGGCAGGTGGCCATAGGACTCCAGCGCCAGGGATTCGAAGGTGCTGATGGTCGGGGCGTGGCGTGTCTGCCAATCCTCGGTCTGGTCGATGCGGGCCATAGGGTCTCCTTTGCCCGTCATATAGACGATTTCCAGGGTTTTTCGAGGGTCGAATTTGCATGTCGCGCCTGCGCTGCGCGCGTGGTCCGGCCCGGGTGCCTCACGATTCGATCTTTTGACGCCCGTCGCGCCCACAAGGCAGGCGTGGCGGATCGGGCGTCGTCCAAAGTTTTTTAATAAATCGTGATCGGTCAGTTTGCCGCACCCGGCTCACAGAGTTGCAAGTGTTATCGAACTGTAACCCCATGAAAAGGCGACGGATTTATTCAAGATTAGAACGACTCTAAATATATGAGTCAATGAGGCTGACCTGTTCATTCTTGACAACGAAGGTCGTCTTTTGCTTAATCCCGGAAACTCAGTGCTTTGCGTATGACGGGCAAGACGAAATGCTGGTGTGCAGCTGCAATTTCATCACCGAAAAGGAAATCGTCGATGTGGTGAACAGCCTCCTCGACGAGGACTGTTGGCAGCTTATCGTGCCTGCAAAGGTCTACCACGCGATGCAGAAGCGCGGCCGTTGCTGCGGCTGTTTCCCCAACGTCGTCGACATCATCATCCGCACTACAGAGCAGTATCACGCCCGTCGTGACTCGACGGATGCCGAGATATTTGATTTCATGACCCGCCTCAAACAATTCCATGAAGAAAACAGGAGAGCGGACCTTGAAAGGCGACAAAAAAGTCATCGAGCAGCTTAACGAAGCGCTCTATCTCGAGCTGGGTGCTGTCAACCAGTACTGGCTCCACTACCGCCTTCTCGAAGACTGGGGTTACACGCTTCTCGCCAAGAAGGAGCGCGCCGAGTCCATCGAAGAGATGCAGCACGCCGACAAGCTCGTCGCCCGCATCATCTTCCTCGAAGGCCACCCGAACCTTCAGACCGTCGCACCCATGCGCATCGGCCAGAACGTCAAGGAAGTGCTGGAAGCGGACCTTGCCGGCGAATACGACGCCCGCGCGGCCTACAAGAAGTCGCGCGACATCTGTTACCAAGCCGGTGACTATGTCAGCATGAAGCTCTTCGAGGAGCTGCTGATCGACGAGGAAGGCCATATCGACTTCCTCGAAACCCAGCTCGAACTGCTCGGCACGATCGGCGAATCGAAATACGGCCAGCTCAACGCGGCCCCGGCCAACGAAGCCGAATAAGTTTCGGCTTCCGCAGATACGAAGAACCCCGGCTCTGCCGGGGTTTTTTGTTTCAGGGCGCCAGATGCGCGAAGGCTGCGACGACTTCTTCGTAGACCTTGCGCTTGAAGGGCACGATCAGGTCCGGCAGGTCGCGCATCGCCTTCCATTCCCAGGCGTCGAATTCCGCGTCGTGGCCGCCCGGCGGCGGGTTGATGGCGATCTCGTTTTCCGCGCCTTCGAAGCGGAAGGCAAACCAGCGCTGGGTCTGGCCGCGATACTTGCCCTTGAGACCGATGCCGAGGAGATGGGCCGGCAGGTCGTAGTCGATCCAGCGGCCGGCATCCGCGATGAGGGACACGGTCCTCATGCCGGTCTCCTCGTAGAGTTCGCGATAGGCGGCCTCCAGCGGGTCCTCGCCCTTGTCGATGCCGCCCTGCGGCATCTGCCAGAGCTGCGGCGAACCGTCATATTCCGAATTGCCGACAGGAATGCGCCGGCCGGCCCAGACCTTGTTGTCGGCGTTCAGCACCATGATGCCGACGCAGGGGCGATAGGGCAGATCCTCGGCCCGCACCACCTTGTCCTTATCCTTGCCCATCGAAATGTCCTATTTTCTGGCGGGAACGCCTGCGAGCGAGGCGACGCCGACGATCTCGACGCCGCGTGTCTCCGCTTCCTCGCACCATTTGCGGATGGCGTCCACACTTTCGTCGAAGGCCGAGGCGATGCCGATGGCCGTGCCGTTGCGCCGCGCGATGCGTTCCAGCTCGTCGAGTTTCTTCAGCACCGCCGCCTCGGAAAGATCGGCATCGAGCTGAAGGTCGGCGAAGGCGTGCGGCGCTTCGATCGCGCCGGCAAGGGTGCCGGAGAGCGACTGCGCCGTGCTGCCGTCATCGAGGAAGAGAAGGCCGCGACTTGCGATGTCGCGCATGACCGGCTCTAGCGCGTCGGCATCGGAAAGGAAGCGGCCTCCCATGAAATTGACGATGCCGGTATAATTGGTGAGCCTCGCCATGGCGCCGTGCAGTTCCGCAAGGTTCTGCGCCTCGCTCATATTCGTGCGCAGCGTGAAGGGGCCGGGATCGTTCTGCGGATAGTCGAAAGGTTCGAGCGGCATCTGCAGCAGGATCTCGTGGCCGTCGCGGCGCGCCTCCTGCATCCAGCGCGGCAGGCTGTTGCCGCTGGCGGCAAAGGCGAGCGTCACCTCGCCGGGCAGCTCGCGGATCGCCCGCTGCGTGCCCGTCTGGCTGAGGCCGAGACCGCCGACGACGACGGCGATGCGCGTGCCGCGCGCGCCGGACCACGGTCGGGCGTATTGATCCATCGGCCGCGTGCCATCGAGACCGACAACCGGGATCTTGCCGTCGGACGTTTCTTCCAGCAGCTCCTCGTTCGGGAAGGCGGCAGTGCGGGCATCCTGGCCGATGCGGTTCGCCTCGATGATCAGCGGGCCTGCGCCGTCGCGGGCACCGGGGGAATATTTGCGAACCACATTGCCATTCTCGGTCAACGTTTCCTCGACACGGGCGCCGGAAAGCCCCTTGGCCCTACGCACGCCGTCGCCGGCCTCGGCGATCTTCTGGTCGGGTTTCGCCTCCGTGGCGGCTTTTTCGCTGGGGATGGCAAGCGAGGCGGTGCGCAATCCGCTCGGCGCGAGCGCCGTCCAGCCGGAAAAGCCGAGGAGGCCGATAGCCGCAAATGTGAGCGCAATCGTTCCGCGGGAGAACCGGGACGGTCCCGCGGGTCCTGGCCTTGCCTTGCGGTTCTGGCCGAGAGGTGCGTGAATATCTGTGCCCAAGGTCAGTCCGCGCTGGCCGGAAGGTGCGGGAAAACGAGGCCCGTGCGGTCACGGGCCTCGTGAAGGCGGATTACTGCTTCAGCTCGGCCTTTTCCGGATTGGCCGGGAAGGCCGGGTCGGTCTTCTGGCCGCGCAGCAGTTCCAGCGCATACTGGAGCTGCTTGTCGTCCTTGGCTTCCGGCGGCACGTAGGCCGAAGAACCCGAACCGGCGTCCGTCTCGCTCTGGCCCTGGATATGGCCGCGCAGGCTGGATTCGCTGGCATTCTCGACCTTGCCCTGAAGCTCGGGCGGCAGCGGCTGCTCGACCGTGATGTCCGGCGTGATGCCGGTGCCCTGGATCGATTTGCCCGACGGCGTGTAGTAGAGCGCCGTCGTCAGGCGCAGCGCGCCGGCGTCGCCCATCGGAATGATGGTCTGCACGGAACCCTTGCCGAAGGAACGCGTGCCGAGCACGGTGGCGCGGCGCAGGTCCTGAAGTGCGCCGGCGACGATTTCCGATGCCGAGGCAGAGCCGCCATTGACCATGACGATGACCGGCTTGCCGTCGGTGATGTCGCCCGGCGTCGCGTTGAAGCGGCGGGTGTCCTCCTCGTCGCGGCCGCGGGTCGAGACAACCTCGCCGCGCTCCAGGAAGGCGTCGGAGACGTTGATCGCCTGGTCGAGCAGGCCGCCCGGATTGAGGCGCAGGTCCAGCACGTAGCCCTTCAGCTTGTCGGCCGGAACCTCTTCCTTGATCTTGTTGATGGCGGCTTCCAGGTCGTCATAGGTCTTGTCGGTGAAGGAGATGACGCGCAGGTAGCCGACATCGCCCTCCACGCGCGACTTGACCGCCTTCACGGCGATGATGTCGCGCACGACGGTCAGTTCGATCGGCTTGTCGGCGCCCTTGCGGATCAGCGTCAGCTTGATCGGCGTGTTGACGGCGCCGCGCATCTTCTCGACCGCTTCCTCCAGCTTCAGACCGCGTACGTCCACGCCGTCGATCTTCGCGATGAAGTCGCCGGCAAGAACGCCCGCGCGGGCGGCCGGGGTATCGTCGATCGGGGTGATGACCTTGACGAGTTCGTCTTCCATCGTGACCTCGATGCCGAGGCCGCCGAATTCGCCGCGCGTCTGGGTGCGCATGTCCTCGGCGTCCTTCGCATTCATGTAGGACGAATGCGGATCGAGCGAGGTGAGCATGCCGTTAATGGCGTTCTCGATGAGCTGGTCTTCCTTCGGCGGAGTGACGTACTGGGCGCGCACGCGCTCGAAGACGTCGCCGAAGATGGAAAGCTCGCGATAGGTCGACGAGCCGGCGGCTTCGGCAGGCAGCGTGACCGTGTTGATGACGCTCATGGCCGTGGCACCCATGAGTGCACCGACAATAACAAGTGAAGCCCTACGAATCATTGCGTGCCTTTCCAGGATTTCTTGCGGACCACCACGGCCGGGAATCAACCGGTTTTCCGTTCTTTCGGAATTCAATGTAGAGTGTCGGCTTGTCTGTTTCCAGCGTCAAGGCGTTGACACTCGCGACCCTTTTCTCGCCCATCGTGGCAAGCGGTTCTCCCGCCACGACGAACTGCCCTTCGCGCACATTCACCTTGTCCATGCCGGCCAGCACCAGATGGTAGCCCTCGCCGGCGTTCAGGATGATCATGCGCCCATAGCTGCGGAACGTTCCGGCGAAGACGATCCAACCGTCCGCAGGTGCCGTCACCAGCGCGCCCGGATTGGCGGCCAGCGTCAGCCCCTGCGAATCATGGCCGGTGCCGTCCGCCTCGCCAAACTGGCGCAGGACGTCGCCCGCCACGGGAAAATCGAGTTTTGCCTGCAGCTCCTGGAATTCATATGCCGGAGCAATGCGGTTTTTGTCGGGCATCGTCTCGCGGGCGATGGCCCTTGCCTTCTCCCGCTCCGCATCGCTCTGGTTGCGCCGCTCCTCTTCCCTGGTGCGGGCGAGCGCGGCGGCGTCGCGCACGGAGCCGATCTCCTGCTCCAGGCTGCCGATCAGGCCTTCGAGGCTGGTGGCGCGTGCGGCGAGTTCCTCGGCGCGGCGGCGCTCGGCTGCGAGCGTGCGGCTGTTCGTCTGCGTCAGCGCCTCGTTCTCGGCGACCAGAAGCTCGACGCGCTTTTCCGCCTCGATGCGCACCTGCATGGCGTCGGTCAGCTCGGTGCGCTCGCGGTCGATGTCGCTCTTGATGTCCATGAGGGCGGAGAGGTCGTCGATGAGCGCGTCGGTCTCCTTGCGGATGCCCGGCACGACCGCGCCGAGCAGGATGGCGCTGCGCACCGAGGCGAGCGCATCGTCCGGCGTCACCAGAAGGGCCGGCGGCGGATTGCGGCCCATGCGCTGGAGCGCAGCCAGCACTTCGGCAAGAAGTCCGCGGCGCTCGTGCAGCGAGGCGCGTACGCCCGCCTCCTCCTCGCGCATGCCTTCCAGCCGCTTCTCGCCCGCCAGGATTTTGCCTTCCATCTCCTTGCGCAGCGCGGCCGACTTGACGATCTCCTCGCGAAGGTTCTGCCGCGACTTCTCCAGCGTGGCGATCTCGGCCTCGAGCTGCTTTGTCTTCTCGTCGGAAACGGTGATGGACTGGGAGAGCGTTTCCAGTTCGCGTCGCGTGCTGTCGCGGCGCAGCGCAAGGGCGGCGGCGGGGTCCGGCTCGGCTTTGGGCAATGCGCCGGTCTTTTCCAGTGCGGCGGCGGCTTCCTGCGGTTCGGCACGGAGAGGCTGGCACATGAGCGCCGGCAGCAGGACGGCAAACAGCAATGCCGGCCGCAGCAGGCGGCTGACACCCTTGCCGGAATTGGCTGTGCCGATCTTCCTCATCGCTCCCCGAATGTCCGTTATGCCCGCTCTATGCTGATTTGCCGATTTCGCCAAGAAACAGCGCCGAAAATACGGCCTGGCCATCATGAACGTCAGGGCTTGCGCGGTGGTGGCGTGTTTCTCCCCGCGATCCACGCCCGTTTTCAGGTGCGGTGATAGGGGTGGCCGGAAAGAATGGTGACGGCACGATAGAGCTGCTCGGCGAGCAGGATGCGCACGAGCTGGTGCGGCCAGGTCATCTTGCCGAGGCAGAGCGTGGCGTTGGCGCGCTCGTAGAGGGCGGGGTCCAGCCCGTCGGCGCCGCCGATGGCGATCATCAGCTCGCGTTTTCCCGCATCGCGAAAACCGCCGAGAAGATCGGCAAAAGCGGGGGAGTCGAGCGATTTGCCGCGCTCGTCGAGCAGGATCAGAACGGCGCCGTCGGGCAGCGCCTTTTCCAGCATCGCCGCTTCCTCACGCTTGCGCGTGTCGGCATTGCCGGCCCGGCTTTCGCCGACTTCGGCAAGCTTGCCGAGCTCGAGGCCGATGGCGGGACCGGCCTTCGCGAAACGGTCGATATAGCGGGCCGCAAGTTCCTTCTCAGGGCCGGCCTTCAGCCGTCCCACCGAAAAAAGTCCCACCCGCATCGCCCAAAGCCCTGTCCGTTCGGGCGGCGCTCAGCCGCGCCACCGTTGTTCCTCGCCGGACAGGCGCCCGGCGTCTGAATTAGGTCTCTCTATCGCAATTCCGGACGCAAAACCGCTGCGCACTTTTGCTGGAATTGCTAGTGTACCGTACCGTCTTCGATCTCGGGAGCCGCCCACATCCGTTCGATGTTGTAGAACTCCCGGATTTCCGGCCGGAACACGTGGATGATGATATCGCCCGTGTCGATCAGCACCCAGTCGCCCGCCTCAAGGCCCTCGACGCGGGCATTGCCCAGGCCTTCGTCCTTCAGATCGGTGATGAGGTGATCGGCGATCGCCGTGACATGACGGTTCGAGCGTCCGGACACGACCACCATGTAGTCGCCCAGCGCCGATTTGCCGGCAATGTTGATGGTGACGATATCTTCCGCCTTGGAGTCCTCGAGGCTGGTGAGGACCAGTTGAAGGGCCCGGTCGGCGGCATCATCGCCCCTTCCCGCGCTCCTGGAGAAAACGCCGACGACGTTTCCCTTTGCGTGCACTGTTGTCAGGTTCGTTCCTTTCCGAATAACGAAACAGCACGTCTGTACCGGCAAACCGCGCCGGCACCTACTAAATGTAGGCACTGATGGCCATCAGTTTCAAGACGTCACTTCTGAGGGATGGTTTTCTCTAGAGCTCATCTGGTCGCGCAGCGCAGTGGAGCTAAGCGGCGAGCGGGGCCCGTGAATGAAGGTCCAGGCCGGCGCACGGCGGCCCGCCAGCGACATCGCATCCTCCTCATCAACGCGCGCATAGTCGAAGGTTTTCGCCATGCGCGAGGAGAGATAGGCGAGCGTCGAGCCGGGCCGGTCGATGACGGCGATGGGGAAGGTGCAGGCGATCTTCTGCCAGTTCTGCCAGCGGTGGAAGGTGCCGAGATTGTCCGCGCCCATGATCCAGATGAAGTGGACGCCGCGATTGAGGTCCTGCACGCGCTCCAGCGTCTTCGCCGTATAGCTCTGGCCGAGCCGCTTCTCGAAGGCCGTCACCTTCACGCGCGGACCGGGCACAATCTCTTCGCTGAGGCGGATACGCTCGGCGAGCGGGGCGAGCTGACGGTGATCCTTCAGGGGATTGCCCGGGGTCACCATCCACCAGAGCTGGTCGAGGCCGAGGCGGCGCAGCGCGATTTCCGCGACGAGCGCGTGGCCCTGATGCGGCGGATTGAAGGAGCCGCCGAACAGGCCGACCTTCATGCCCTTTTCGACATGCGGCATCCTCAGATAGCGCTCTGCCACCGCCTGCGCCGTCACGTCAGGGCCGCACCTGTCCGGTGCCGCGCACCCGGTATTTGAAGGAGGTGAGCTGCTCGACCCCGACGGGGCCGCGCGCATGCATCTTGCCGGTGGCGATGCCGATCTCGCCGCCCATGCCGAATTCGCCACCATCGGCGAACTGGGTGGAGGCATTGTGCAGGAGGATCGCCGAGTCGATTTCCGTGAAGAAGCGCTCGACGACGGCGGGATCCTCGGCGACCACGGCTTCCGTATGGGCCGAGGACCAGCGGTTGATGTGCTCGATGGCGCCGGAAATGCCGTCGACCAGCGAGATCGAGAGAATGGCGTCGAGATATTCCGTCGACCAGTCCGCTTCCGTCGCGGCAACGAGGTTTGGGATGCGGGCGCGGATTTCGTCCGTCGCGCGCACTTCGCAGCCGGCGGCGACAAGGCCTTCGACCAGCGGCGCGAGATGGGTGTCGGCGATGGCGCGGTCGATCAGTAGCGTCTCCATCGAGCCGCAGACGCCCGTACGGCGCATCTTGGCGTTGACGACGATCGACTTCGCCATGTCGAGATCGGCGGACTTGTCGACGTAGATATGGCAGAGGCCTTCGAGATGCGCGAAGACCGGCACGCGCGCCTCGCTCTGCACGCGGGCGACGAGGCTCTTGCCGCCGCGCGGCACGATGACGTCGATGGCGCCGCCAAGGCCGGACAGCATGGCGCCGACCGCGGCGCGGTCCGTCACCGGCACATACTGGATCGCATGCTCTGGAAGGCCGGCTGCCTTCAGGCCGGCGACCAGGCAGGAATGGATCGCCTGCGATGAATTCACGCTGTCCGAGCCGCCGCGCAGGATCACGGCATTGCCGGCCTTCAGGCACAGCGCGCCGGCATCCGCCGTCACGTTCGGCCGGCTCTCGTAGATGACGCCGATGACGCCGAGCGGCGTGCGAACGCGCTCGATATGAAGGCCGTTCGGCCGATCCCATTCGGCGATGACGTCGCCGACAGGGTCCTTGAGCGCGGCGATATCGCGGATCGCGCCGGCAATGCCTTCGATGCGCTCGGCCGTCAGCGTCAGCCGGTCGATGAAGGAGGCTGCGACGCCGCTCTCCTTCGCATTGGCAAGGTCGATGGCATTGGCGGCAAGGATCGCCTCGCGATGCGCGAGGATTTCCGCAGCCATGGCTTCAAGGGCGCGGTTCTTCTGATCGGCGGTGGCGATGGCAAGTGGGCGGGCGGCGGCGCGGGCGTTGCGGCCGATTTCGGCCATCAGGCTGTCGATGTCGGTCTTCACCTGGTCAAGCATGGCTCAAATCCCTCCCCGCCTCGGTGACGACAGGCAGCCCGGTCACCACGAGATCGTCCCTGTGTACCATCGCGGCGCGACCGGCATAACCGAGAATGGCGGCGATCTCCGCCGATTTCTTGCCAACGATCAGCCGCGCCTCGTCGGCATCGTAGCCGGCAAGGCCGCGCGCAATCTCGCGCCCGTTCGTGCCGTAGATCGAAACCGTGTCACCGCGCGAGAACGAACCCCAGACGCCGCGCACGCCAGCGGGCAGCAGGCTCTTGCCGGCCGAAAGCGCCGTTTCCGCGCCCGCATCGATCTCCAGCCGTCCGGCCGGCTGCAACTGCCCGGCAATCCAGGTTTTTCGCGCGGTAACGGGCGAACCCGAGGGGGCGAACCAGGAGGAGCGCGCACCCTCTTCGATGGCGCGCAGCGGATGGTCGACCTTGCCCGAGGCGATGATCATGGCGCAGCCAGCGCCCGTCGCGATCTTGCCGGCGTCGATCTTGGTGCGCATGCCGCCGCGCGACAGTTCCGAGGCCGCACCGCCCGCCATCGCCTCGATCTCGGGCGTGATGGCGTCGATGGTCTCAAGGAAGCGTGCTTGCGGGTCGAGATGTGGCGGGGCCGTATAGAGTCCGTCGATATCCGAGAGCAGCACGAGCAGGTCCGCCCCCGTCATCGTGGCGACGCGGGCAGCGAGCCGGTCGTTGTCGCCGTAGCGGATTTCCGTCGTGGCGACCGTGTCGTTCTCGTTGATGATCGGCACGGCGCCGAGCTTCAGGAGCTGGTTGATCGTCGCGCGGGCGTTGAGATAACGGCGGCGCTCTTCCGTGTCGCCCAGCGTCAGCAGGATCTGGCCGGCGACGATGCCGTCAGCCGAAAGGCTTTCCGACCAGGCGCGGGCAAGCGCGATCTGGCCGACGGCCGCCGCCGCCTGGCTTTCCTCCAGCTTGAGCGCGCCTGCCGGCACCTTCAGCACCGAGCGGCCGAGCGCGATGGCGCCCGAGGAGACGACGAGAACGTCCGTGCCGCCGGCCCGGAGCGCCGCGATATCCCGGCACATGGCGTCGAGCCAAGCCTTCTTCAAGCCGCTCGCCCGGTCGACGAGCAGTGCCGAGCCGATCTTGATCACAATCCGGCGGTATTTTCCGAGCGGTTTGCGGTTCTTCGTCATCTCAGTCGTCGGATCCGGAATTCTTCGCTTGAACGATGATGTCGCGCACCGCGCGCAGCGTGCCGACCATGCCGACATTGGCGACCGCAGAAAGCTGCAGCGGCGTCTGCCCGCAGGCCTTCGCCAGCGCCTTGGATTTCTTCTTCAGCTCATCCTCGTCGAGCACGTCGATCTGCGACAGCGCGACGATCTCCGGCTTGTCGGTGATGCCGCCGCCATAGGCTTCCAGCTCGCGCTTCACCGTCTTGTAGGCTTTCGCGACATCTTCCTCCTGCGCGGAGACGAGATGCAGCAGAACGCGCGTGCGCTCGACATGGCCGAGGAAACGGTCGCCGAGGCCGATACCGTCGTGCGCGCCCTCGATGAGGCCCGGAATGTCCGCAAGGATGAATTCCGCGCCGTCGATGGTCGCGACGCCGAGGTTCGGGTGCAGCGTCGTGAACGGATAGTTGGCGATCTTCGGACGCGCGCGCGTGCAGGTCGCAAGGAAAGTCGACTTGCCGGCATTCGGCAGGCCGACGAGGCCTGCATCGGCGATCAGCTTCAGGCGAAGCCAGATGGTCTTCTCCTCGCCCGCAAGGCCGGGATTGGCCCAGGTCGGCGCCTGGTTGGTGGCCGACTTGAAATGCGCGTTGCCGAAGCCGCCATTGCCGCCGGCCGCCAGCTTGAAGCGCTGTCCCTCGGTCACGAGGTCGATGATCAGCGTCTCGTTGTCTTCCTCGAAGATCTGCGTGCCGACCGGCACCTTCAGCGTCACGCTGGCGCCGTTCGCGCCGGTGCGGTTGCGGCCCATGCCGTGCGTGCCGATGGAGGCCTTGAAATGCTGCTGGTAGCGGAAATCGATCAGCGTGTTGAGGCCGTTGACGGCCTCCACCCACACGTCGCCGCCGCGCCCGCCGTCACCGCCGTCTGGGCCGCCGAATTCCACGAATTTTTCGCGGCGGAACGAGACAGCCCCTGCCCCGCCGTCGCCGGAGCGGATATAGACTTTTGCTTCGTCCAGGAACTTCATTGGCTCGCCGTTTGCTTTACTTTGATCGTCATGGTCATTTTGCCGTCTTCGATATAGCCGCTTCCCGCAGAGGTCAAAGACTATCGTGAAATTCGTCAGCTACAACGTCCAGTACGGCATCGGTCTCGATGATCGTTTCGACCTGCCGCGCATCGCCTCCAGCATTCACGGCGCCGATATCATCGCCCTGCAGGAAGTGACGCGGAACTTCCACCGCAACGGCCATGTCGACATGGTCGCCGAGTTGCGCACGCTGCTCGCCAACCACTATTCCGTCTTCGGCCCGGCCTGCGATCTCGATGCCGGCTCGGCGATCGAGAAGGGCCGGGTGGTCAACCGCCGCTTCCAGTTCGGCAACATGATCTTCTCACGCTGGCCGATCCTCTCGACCCGCACGATCCTCCTGCCGCGCACGCGCACCCTCGACAAGCTGAACCTGCAGCGCGGCGCGACCGAAGCGGTCATCGCGACGCCCGGCGGGCCGATCCGCGTCTATTCCGTGCATCTCGACCATGTCCACCGCGACGAGCGCATCGCGCAGATCCGCTACCTCAAGGACCGCGCCAGGCTCTACGGCGACGAGGGCGGGGCCATTTCCGGCGCGCATGAATTTGGCCTTGCCGAGCCGCCGGCGCCCGACGACTACGTGCTGATGGGCGACTTCAACATGGTGCCGGAATCGCCGGAATATTGCGAGATGGCGGGCGGCGTCGACCCCCTTTACGGACGGCAGATCCGCGCCACCAACCCGGTGGATGCGCTGGCCGGCCTCGGCAAGCGTCATGCCGGAAGCTTCAGCTGGATCAACCCCACGGACCATGCCGACCGCATGTTTCTCGACTATTGCTTCCTCAGCCATGGCCTCGTGGAGCGCCTGAAGGATGCCTGGGTCGACGAGACCGCCTTCGGCTCCGACCATATGCCGGTCTGGTTCGAATTGTCCTGACATGAAAGCGGGGCGGATCGCTCCGCCCCGCTCCTTTTTATTGCCTCGGCATTGCTGGGCGGAAGTCGCCCGGCTCCAACCGTGTCTCGATATGCGGGACCATCGAGCCCCGGGCGACGCAGTAGAGGTCGCTGCATCCGGTGATGCGGAAGCCCGCCTTCTCCTGGACCCGCAGCGAAGCGGGATTGTCGGCGAAGATGCCGGAATGGATGTCCGTTCCGGGTATGCGCGTCATGAACCGCGCCGTTACCGCATGCACCGCCTCGCTCATATAGCCGCGCCGCCAGTAGAAGCGGTTCAGCCAGTAGCCGAGATGCCATTCCCCGCCGAGCCACTCAAAGGAAACGCAGCCGATATGCACGTCGTCGCCGGTGGTGATGGCGAAGGCCCAGCCCTCGTTGAGATCGGTGGTGGCAATAGCGAGCCATTCGGCCGCATCCTGCCGGTCATAGGGGCGGGGGCCCGCGCCAGCATGCGCGCGACCTCGAAATCGCCGAGCGACTGGGCGATGGCATCCGCATCGGACATGCGGTGCGGACGCAGGGTGAGGCGTGCCGTCCGGATGGTCGGGCAGGGGCCCGGGCCAGTAACGCGCTCACGTTCCCTCTGGGTCTGCATGGCGTTCATCGCATGCCTCCCCAGCTCTTCAGCGAAACCCAGGTCTTGCGGTCGAGCCTGTACCATTCGACGGGCACCATGCCGCCGACGGCAAGGCTTTGCACCATGCCGGTCGCCTGGAACTGGAAGCCGCACTTCTGGATGACCCGGCGCGAGGGAATGTTCATGACCCGGCAGCGCGCATCGATCTGCTCGACATCGCGGGTGCGGAAGACCATGTCGATCAGCGCGTGGGCCGCCTCGGTGGCATAGCCGTCGTTCCAATAGGGTTCGCCCAGCCAGTAGCCCAGCTCGACCGTCCGTCCGTCCTCGTGCGGTTCGATCCCGCAGCAACCGAGGAAGGCGCCGTTGTCGGCTTTCGTAATGGCATAGACGCATTTGCCAATCGTGCCGGCGCGTGTGCGTCGCACGAAATCGGCGGCATCCGCAACCGTGTACGGGTGCGGCATGCGGGCGACCATGTTGGCGATGTTGGCGTTGTTGGCAAGATGGGCAAGGGCGTCGATGTCGTCTTCGTGCGGGGCTCTCATGACGAGCCTCGGCGACAGCAAGATCGGGCAATCGGTCCTTGGCCGCTCGGGCCTCAGCCTTTCCTTGGGAGACCTCGATTGGTCTTCCCGCAACAATTCGGTCTGCATGGCTCGTTCCTCCAGAACGTAAAAAAGGGAGATAAGGACTTGCCTCATCTCCCTTTTTTCCTGCAGGTCCGAAACCTGTAGCGTCAGCCGGGTCGATGAGACGCCGGCTGTTTTAGAGCGCTACCGGCTTATTCCGCTGCTTCCGCTTTCGTGGCTACAGACACGTAAACGCGACCGTTGGCCTTCGTACGGAAATTCACATTGCCAGCCGTAAGGGCGAAGATCGTGTGATCCTTGCCGATGCCGACATTGGCGCCGGGATGCCACTGCGTGCCGCGCTGGCGAACGATAATGTTGCCTGCGAGGACGGCTTCGCCGCCGAACTTCTTCACGCCGAGGCGCTTGGACTGGGAATCGCGACCGTTGCGCGAGGAACCGCCAGCTTTTTTGTGTGCCATGGGAGTTCTCCTTTACCTGTCCGGATTATTCGGCTGCTGCAACGGCTTCGGCTTCAGACTTCTTGGAAGCCTTCTTTGCCTTGCCGCCGGCTGCCGCGATCTCGACGATACGGACAGTCGTGTTGTGCTGGCGATGGCCGCGCGAGCGCTTTGAGTTCTGGCGGCGGCGCTTCTTGAAGGCGATGACCTTCTTGCCACGGCCATGCTCGACGACTTCGGCGGTCACGACGGCGCCTTCGACGAAGGGCGCACCGATCGTGGCATCGGCGCCGACGCCGACCATCAGCACTTCGGTGAATTCGATCTTCGCACCAGCTTCGCCGGACAGCTTTTCAACCGTCAGGACGTCGTTGGCGGCCACGCGGTACTGCTTACCGCCGGTCTTGATGACTGCGAACATTTTATATCCTTTCATGTTCGTGCCGGCTCTTTGCCCTTGAGGGCACGGCCGTCTTTTTGTCAGTCGCTACGAATGGAGAGGCATTGGCGCCCCGCCGGTTTAGTCGGTTCCTGCCGGCATGATCCCCGTGAAGCGAGGAAGTACGGCACAAAGAACCATCGTCGCGGCACAGGTCAGACCTATGCCGCTGCACCTTGCGCAATAGGTGAGCTGATGAAAACTGTCAAGGAGATTTCCGTCACCGTTGCAATTAGATGCATTCTACCCCCTTGCAACCCCACCCGACACCCGCTATGTACCGCCCGCGCTGAAGGCGCCGACCGACATCCGGAGAGGTGGCAGAGTGGTCGAATGCACCGCACTCGAAATGCGGCATACCTGCAAGGGTATCGTGGGTTCGAATCCCACCCTCTCCGCCACCCTGGGCCTGGGTTTCCGGCGTTTGACCGCATAACTGCGGTATCTGACAGACCTGCCAACGATAGGTTCCTCGTGGTAGGGCCACACTCTCGGCACGACCTCGCTCTTGGACTTCGATTTACGGTGTGCTCTAAAAGCGTGCTGTTATATCGCGTGCGTGAGGACCGATGCCGATCGAAATCGACGAAGTGCTGAGACGCTCCGAGCAGGGGGTTACGGAGCCCTATATTTGTCGAGGCTCGGATGGCAAACTCTACTTTGTTAAAGGCAGGGGAGCTGGTTACGATTCGCTCGTGAAAGAGTGGGTGGCCGGTCAGCTAGCACGACAACTGGGTTTGCCCATTCCGCGTTTCTGCGTCGTTGCGGTGCCGCGAGAACTATATGAGGCAGGCCGAGATGGGGTGTTGCGAGACCTGGGATACGGACTTCTGTTCGGCTCAGAAAATGTTGAGAACGCCAATGAAGTATCGTTCGTTAACGTTCAGCAAGCTCCGGAAGAGCTTAAGCGTGATATCGCTGCATTCGATTGGTGGATCCAAAACGGCGACCGGACGCTAACTGATGCTGGAGGAAATCCCAATCTCCTCTGGTCGGAAACGGCTCGCCGGCTGGTTGTCATCGATCATAATCTGGCCTTCGACGAAGGGGTAACTCTTCATTCACAGCTTGAAAGCCATATTTTCCGTAGTTCCCTGTCTGAGATTTGCGACCAACCGACTCTGCAGGGTCATTATAATACAAGGTTTGAGAAGGCCTTGACGGACTTACCCCAGATCCTTGGTGACATCCCAGAACGGTGGCACTATGTAGACGACGCCCGCACGGTCGATATCAACTTGTCGCTCGATCGTGTCGAAAACACACTGAGGCGACATAGAGTGCCGGCGTTTTGGGAACGAACATGAAAAAGCATGCTGTGAGCTATGCGATAATCCGTTTCCAACCACATGTCGAAACGGAAGAATTCGCCAACATCGGTATCGTGCTCGTTGCCCCGCGCGCGAGCTATTTGGACTTCAGGCTTGAGACAAGGCGTCTGGGGAGGCTGACGAGCTTCTTCGACAGTGTCGAGGGGGCGACTATTCGTGGCGTCCTCAAAAGCTACTACACAGAACTGAAGCGGATCAGAGATCTAGCTGGCCATACGGGCAGTGGGCAGCGTCGGTTCGAGTTCGAGCTGAGCGACAACGCAGAACATCTTTTTCATGCTTTGACTAAGGACCGCGAAGGGATCATCCGCTTCAGCGAAGTTCGCTTTGCTATGACGGATAACCCCAAGAGCAAGTTAGATGAACTCTTTGACTATTATGTCAGGCGGAATTTCGCTAGCTCGGTTTATCGTGAAGGGTTACTCGAAAAGCAGGTTCGTGGAATTCTAAAGCTGCGCGATATTGGCCGCAATTTTAAGCCAATGGCTTTTTCGGACGGACTATACTCGGCAAAATTCCCGTTCGTGGAAATTGTCCAGGACAAGCCCCTCAAAGTCTTGAAGCCGATCTATCTCGGGCAGGATGAACCGACGCGTATTCTCGACCATGGTAACAAATGGCTGTTCACCATCAACCGCTTGAAGGACAAGCTCCCACCCGACGTTGTTGTTGCAGTTGAGGGGCCGAAAGACTCCCTAAAGCGTAAGCAGGCTTTCCTGGAGGCGGTGGATTTATTCCGTGCGAACGATATCAAGGTGGTAGATGCGGGAAATGAGAATGAGCTAATCAGCGCGATGGAGCAATAGCTCGCTGTTGGGTATCTCTCTTCGCTTCTGGCTGCTGACCAACATATCCCGCCCACGATAAGAAGTCCAAGATCAGTGCCGGGATAATCCTTGGCTCCCCTCTAGGGGCATCCTATGCGTGATCTTCAACATCGATTGGAGGTCACATGGCAACGATCCGGAAGCTCAGAGGATGCTGGCATGCCCAGGTGCGCCCGCGCCCGGGTCAGTTCTTGGACGACGTGGTAAGCGAGGCGAGAACCGGATCAAAATGATCGAAGACCTTTCGAGCGAAAAGCTGAAGGGATTTCGTCACGATCTCAATGGCAGTCTCCATATCTGTTTCTTCATCGATCTGACTGCTGAGCATCTCCGACTTAGCCAGACACATCCAGTCACGCCCCACGCGTGTGTTGGGCCGGTGCAGTCTCTTCTTGTCTAACAAGGAAGCGTATGCTGCCCGAGCATCCTCCTCGCCGGGACCGAGATAGAGGTAGGCGTTGATCTTGGGACCCTCGCGCTTCAGCTCCAATAGGACAAACCGCTTCGACTCTGTCCAAGTTGCCTGCTTAAATCCTGGAAGATCATCCCACTTTGCAAAAGCGAAGCGGACAATGGTCTTGTAATCCGCGTCTAGAACGACTTGGGGGCCGACTTCGCTGAGGGCTTTCGCCAATTCGCCCCTGCGATCTTTCAGAGCATCGAACAGATTGCCAACCGCGTCGGGCCTTCGGTCAGCAAGAAATTCAAGCGCTTCTTTATGCCTCGACCATAGCTTGCTCGCGATTTCTTCAAGGCGTTTGTCTTCCAAGTGGTGCCTCCTCAGCATCCTAAGATATGCGCGCAAGCTCTCGCTCGCGACGCTCGAGCCGTTGGTCTTCGCTATCGGCTCAAGTTCGTTGACCAGGTCACTCATCCTGAGGGGATGCCATTGATCGGCGTCCAGTGGTGCTTCGTCATGTTTCGTGAGGAACACATTCAGGTGCTTCCATCCATGATCAAGAAGCCACTCGCTTTCAACGATGTGTCGGTATCGTTGAAGCTGATCGACGCCTTGCGTTGAGTCGATCTTCAACTCAATGGGAATTACGATTTTCTCGGAGGGCATGACAATGAGCAGATCGATGTTTCGCCATTCGCGTCGGACCTCAGCCTGCTGGATGTCCATCAGGTGAACGTCGAGGGGTCTTAAGCGAAAACTCCCGCTTGTCGGTGAGGTGGTTCGAGACAGTGCTAAGAGGAAAGCTCGGAGGATCTCGCTGTGAAAGCCATGAGGACGCTTCGGGTCCAAAAGGTATGCGAGGAAGTTTCCGTGACGGACTTCTGACCGAACCATCCCCAAAGCTTCGAAAGGACAGAACTGCTCGAATTCCTTTTCGAGCGTGTGGAAATCGTCGCCCTCAACAAGAAGGCGTTCCAGCTTAGCTTCCATTTCAGACGGTGTTGAGCTCAAATATCCATCTTCTCCAGAATGGGCGAGACGCGTTGGTAGCTGTGATTCTTGCTGCGATTCGCCACTCCGGCCAAGCATATTCGCGCGGCCCGCTGCCGGGATAGTCCTTGGCTCCCCTTCAAGGGCATCCTACGCGTGATCTTCAATAATCATTGGAGGCCACATGGCAACGATCCGGAAGCTCAGAGGACGCTGGCAGGCGCAGGTGCGTCGGCGCGGCATGAAGTCTCGCTGCAAATCCTTCGACACAAAGCAGGAGGCCGATAAGTGGGCGCGCGATCTGGAAGCTCAAGTTGACAAGTTCGGTGCTGCGCCGGACACGAAGATCCTTGAAAGCACGACGCTTGGGCAACTCCTCGAACGCTATCAGCGTGAGGTGTCACCCATGAAGCGCGGATCCGTCCAAGAGATCCAGCGGATCGACGTTCTCCAGCGTCATGATCTCGCCTACCGGACATTGATCGGCCTGAGCCAGCAGGACATCGCGTCGTTCCGCGACGAGCGCCTGCAGTCGGTAGCTCCATCTACCGCCGTTCGCGAGCTTGCTATCCTCAGCCACGTCATCGAGGTCGCTATCCGCGATTGGGGCATGCCGCTCGCCAGGAACGTCGTGAAGCTCGTGCGCCGTCCGGTCATTCGGAACGAGCGTAGCCGACGCCTGACCGGTGACGAGGAGCAGCGCCTTCTCGATGGTTGCGATGGTGGCAAGATTCCATATCTCCGGACGTTGCTCATCCTGGCGATCGAGACCGGGTGAGAGCGGCGGTGCAAAAGTCGGCCACGGTAGCGGCGGCATAATGCTGCTGCGGGCGGAGTAAAATCCGGCCACCTATCTTCCTTCTGCAATGATCGCAGGAGGGACAGGGGATCTACACCGTGGAACTATATCTGAAGGTTCGTCTGGCTGTTTCGGAAGGGATGACGCAGCGTCAGGCGGCGAAGCATTTCAACATATCGCGCGACAGCGTGGCGAAGATGGTGTCGTATTCGACGCCACCCGGTTACCAGCGGCGATCACCGATCCGGCGTCCGAAGCTGGATGCGTTTGTTTCGACGATCGAGCATTGGCTCGACGAGGACCTGAAGGTGCCGCGCAAGCAGCGGCATACGGCCAGGCGGGTATTTGACCGCCTGCGCGACGAGTGCGGGTTCACCGGCGGCTACACGATCATCAAGGACTACATGCGCGAGCGGGATCAGCGCCGGCAGGAAGTGTTCGTGCCACTTGCCCATCCGCCGGGCCACGCGCAGGCCGATTTCGGCGAGGCGATGGTGGTGATCGGCGGTGTGGAACAGAAGGCCCGCTTCTTCGTGCTGGATCTTCCGCATAGTGATGGCTGCTATGTTCGGGCCTATCCGGCGGCGGTGGCCGAGGCCTGGGTGGACGGTCACATCCATGGATTTGCCTTCTTCGGGGGCGTGCCGCAGTCGATCGTCTACGACAACGACCGTTGCCTGGTCGCAAAGATCCTGCCCGACGGTACACGCAAGCGGGCGGTGTTGTTCAGCGGCTTCTGTCCCACTACCTGATCCGGGATCGCTATGGGCGGCCGGGAAAGGGCAATGACAAAGGGAATGTCGAGGGCCTTGTGGGCTACGCCCGGCGCAACTTCATGGTGCCGATCCCGCAGTTTGCGACATGGGATGCGTTCAACGCCTTTCTGGAGGAGCAGTGCCGCAAACGCCAGCGCGACAGGCTGCGCGGCGAGAGCGAGACGATCGGCGAGCGCCTGCAGCGGGATCTGGCGGCCATGCGTCCATTGCCGACATCACCCTTCGATGCCTGCGATCAGGCCAGCACCAGCGTAACGGCCCAGTCCCTGGTGCGATACAAGACCAACGACTATTCCGTGCCGGTCGCCTACGGTCATCAGGACGTCTGGGTGCGGGGCTATGTCGACGAGGTGGTGATCGGCTGCCGTGGCGAGATCATTGCTCGCCATCCGCGGTGCTGGGATCGGGAAGACGTCGTCTTCGACCCTATCCACTACCTGCCGCTGATCGAGCAGAAGATCAATTCCCTGGATCAGGCCGCCCCTCTGCAAGGCTGGGACCTGCCGGAAGAGTTCGCTACGCTGCGCCGGCTGATGGAAGGCCGCATGGCCAAGCATGGTCGGCGGGAATACGTTCAGGTTCTGCGCCTGCTGGAGAGCTTCGAGCTCGCCGACCTGCATGCGGCGGTGAAGCAGGCAATCCAGCTCGGCGCAATCGGATTCGATGCGGTCA
This sequence comes from Shinella zoogloeoides, assembly GCF_022682305.1. Lineage (NCBI taxonomy): Bacteria > Pseudomonadati > Pseudomonadota > Alphaproteobacteria > Hyphomicrobiales > Rhizobiaceae > Shinella > Shinella zoogloeoides. The sequence continues at coordinate 3,886,657 of NZ_CP093528.1, read as the reverse complement.
AGCATCTGATCCTGTGCCGGGTCGAGCGACGGCCACCTCGACTGGACCTGGCGATCTATCCCTACCTGCCGAGGGCGACGGTCGAGAAGACCTCGGCGAAAGCCTACATGCGGCTTTTGTCGTCTGATGCGGGAGAAGCGGCATGAGCACCGAAGCACCCGAGATACTGCTTGCCCACTATCTCAAGACCCTGAAGCTGCCGACCTTCCAGCGCGAGTATCAGAAGCTGGCCCGGTTATGCGCCACCGAGGGCGTCGACCACATCGACTACCTGTTCCGGCTTGCCGAACGGGAGATGATCGAACGCGATCGCCGCAAGGTCGAACGCCGGATCAAGGCGGCCAAATTCCCTGTCGTCAAAAGCCTCGACAGCTTCGACTTCACAGCCATCCCCAAGCTGAACAAGATGCAAGTGCTGGAGCTGGCACGTTGCGAGTGGATCGACCGCCGCGAGAACGTGATCGCTCTCGGCCCCAGCGGCACGGGCAAGACGCATGTCGCACTCGGCCTCGGACTGGCGGCCTGCCAGAAGGGGCTGTCCGTCGGCTTCACCACGGCCGCCGCCCTGGTCAGTGAGATGATGGAGGCGCGTGACGAGCGGCGTCTGCTCCGTTTCCAAAAGCAGATGGCAGCCTACAAGCTGCTGATCATCGATGAGCTGGGCTTCGTGCCGCTGTCCAAGACCGGCGCGGAATTGTTGTTCGAGTTGATCTCCCAGCGTTACGAGCGCGGTGCGACCATGATCACCAGCAATCTGCCTTTCGACGAATGGACGGAAACCCTGGGGTCCGAGCGTCTGACCGGCGCCCTGCTCGATCGCATCACCCACCACGTCAACATCCTCGAGATGAACGGCGACAGCTACCGTCTCGCCCAAAGCCGCGCCCGAAAGGCCGGCTGACGCCTTCTCTGAAAATCGCCGCGCGCGCCCGAGACCCCCGCTCGGGCTACGCCCTCCCGGCGGTCTCAGGCCCCGCGCCAAGGTGGCCGACTTTTGCTCCGCCCCGTGGCCGGTTTTTACTCCGCCGTTGACAGGCCATGCCGAAGAGATCGAGCGCGCGGTTCAAGGCCTCGTAGTGCCAGTCCTTGGCGTCGATCAGCACGCCATCCATGTCGAAAAGAACGGCCTTGATCATGTCGTACCCCGGAAATAGTTCAAAGCGGCTTCGGGAATGTCCGTGCAGAGCATCACGCGGTCGTCCTCGGCCATGTTCACCGTCGCGCGCCACTCCGCCCATGCGGCCTCGTGGCTGCGCCCGTGCAGTTCCGGCGAGACGAGGGCGGCGCGCTTGTCGTCGGCAAGCGTCTGCCGGATCCATTCGCCGGGGCTGTGGGGAATTTCGAAGCAATCGAGCCATACGCCCTGGCTGGACGCGTAGTAGGAAGGCGCGGCCTCCACGTCGCTCCGGCGCGTGAAGGTCGTGGCGCCGATCTTCAGGTAGCCCCGCATGTCCGGCACGGACATATCGAAGACGAAGGCATTGGCGACGCCGCATTCGGCAAGCTGCGCGGCGACCGCCTGCGCAAGGCCGTCCGCCTTGATGTTGAGCGCCAGCCAGCCGTCCGCCTTCATCGAGCGATAGAGGTCGAGAAACGCCGAAAACGGCATGGGGGCGTTCCGGCTCGCGGGCGGGTCGTGGGAAATCACCAGTTCGCCGTCGAGATCGCGAATGTCGGTCTCGATGCCGAAGCCTCCTTCGAAGGCGCGGCGGAAGGCGGTGAGACTGTTCTTCTCCCCCGGCTCCAGCCAGTAGCCCCTGTGCGCCAGAATGCGGCTTCTCATGCCTGCCCCTTAAATCGGATTTCCCGTTGTTTGCGCACGTAGCATCGGAAGCTGGCTCGAAGCCTTCCTGCCATGATGCTTGTCATTTCCGCTTCGGATAGGCGATTTGAGGCGGTCCGGCGGGCCTTGCGCATGGACGGACCGGCCGCGCCATGGCATAGGGCGCGCAACACGACGAGGCCGCCCTTCCATGATCCGCATCGAGAATATCAGCAAGTCCAACAGCCACCGCATCCTCTATATCGAGGCCTCCGCCGCATTGAACCGCGGCGAGAAGATCGGCCTCGTGGGGCCGAACGGCGCCGGCAAGACGACGCTCTTCCGCATGATCACCGGGCAGGAGCAGCCCGACGAGGGGCAGGTCTCCGTCGAGAAGAACGTCTCCATCGGCTATTTCAGCCAGGATGTCGGCGAGATGGAGGGCTGCAGCGCCGTCACCGAGGTGATGGACGGGGCCGGCCCGGTGAGTTCGGTCGCGGCGGAGCTGCGCGAGCTCGAGGCGGCGATGGTCGATCCCGACAGGCTCGACGAGATGGATGCCATCATCGAGCGCTACGGCGAGGTGCAGGCGCGCTACGAGGAACTCGACGGCTACGGGCTGGAGAGCCGGGCGCGCGAGGTCCTGGCCGGCCTCAGCTTCAGCCAGGAGATGATGGACGGCGATGTCGGCAAGCTCTCGGGCGGCTGGAAGATGCGCGTGGCGCTGGCCCGCATCCTGCTGATGCGGCCCGACGTCATGCTGCTCGACGAACCGAGCAACCATCTCGACATCGAAAGCCTGATCTGGCTGGAGCAGTTCCTGAAGGGCTATGACGGCGCGCTGCTGATGACCTCGCACGACCGCGAGTTCATGAACCGCATCGTCAACAAGATCATCGAGATCGACGCCGGCTCGCTCACCACCTTCTCCGGCGACTACGGCTTCTACGAGCAGCAGCGCGCGCAGAACGAGAAACAGCAGCAGGCGCAGTTCGAGCGCCAGCAGGCGATGCTCGCCAAGGAGATCAAGTTCATCGAGCGCTTCAAGGCGCGCGCCTCCCATGCCGCGCAGGTGCAGAGCCGGGTGAAGAAGCTCGACAAGATCGAGCGCGTCGAGCCGCCGCGCCGGCGCCAGACGGTCATGTTCGAATTCCAGCCGGCGCCGCGCTCGGGCGAAGATGTCGTCAACCTCAAGAATGTCGACAAGGCCTATGGCAGCCGCACGATCTACAAGGATTTCAGCTTCCTGATCCGCCGCCGGGAGCGCTGGTGCGTGATGGGCGTCAACGGCGCGGGCAAATCCACGCTCCTCAAGCTCATCGCCGGCACAGCCAATCCGGATACGGGCAGCGTGACGATCGGGGCGAGCGTCAAGGTCGGCTATTTCGCACAGCATGCGATGGATCTGCTCGACGGGGACCTGACGGTCTTCGAATGGCTGGAGCAGGAGTTTCCGCGCGCCGGGCAGGGGCCGCTGCGCACGCTTGCCGGCTGCTTCGGCTTTTCGGGCGACGACGTCGAGAAGAAATGCCGGGTGCTCTCGGGTGGCGAGAAGGCGCGGCTCGTCATGGCCGCCATGCTGTTCGATCCGCCGAACTTCCTGATCCTCGACGAGCCGACGAACCATCTCGACCTTGATACCAAGGAAATGCTGATCAAGGCGCTCGCCGACTACGAGGGCACCATGCTCTTCGTCTCGCACGACCGCCATTTCCTCGGCGCCCTGTCGAACCGCGTGCTGGAACTCAACGGCGACGACGTGCATCAATATCCGGGTGGATACACGGAATATGTCGCCCAGAGCGGCCACGAGGCGCCAGGTCTCGCCAACTGATTGCAGCCATCCGGCGCATCGGGATATCGTGGGGGATGATGGACCGAAAGAAGCCGCTCTATCGAAGCGTCAACACGCGGACCCATGGCGTGCGCCATGGCTCGGGCGGCGAATACCGCTGGTCACGGCGGCGCGAGGACCGGACGCATGACGGGGCCATGCGCGGCAAGCAGCACCATGGGCGCGATTATACGCCGCTCTTCAAGTTTCTGCTGTCGCGGGTCGGAGAGGAGTGGGGTGCCGTCTTCGCCGAGGTGGTGGCGCGGCTCGACAGGGACGAACCGGTCTTCTGGATAGTCGCCCGATCCGAGGCGGAGAAGACGCCTTTCGTACGAATCGGAGAAAATGCCTACTATTCCGGCCTGTTCGTCGATGCGGGCGGACGGCTTCAAATGGTGGATCCGGATTTGCGGGTGGAACATATGGAGCCGGGTTGCGCCTGCTGCACGCACACCTTCAACGGCGTGCCGTTCACGCGGAGATACATGCCGCCGGCCGGCTGACCGGCCCTTTCACGTGCCGCTGGCGAAGCCGCCGCGGACGCTCTATGAGGGGGCAAAGAGTTTCGAGGCACGGGCGGATGGTAAAGCGGATCGGGATTGTCGGCGGTGGGCCGGCGGGGCTGATGGTGGCGGACGTGCTGTCGGCGCGCGGCCATGCCGTTACGGTGCTGGAGGCGATGCCGACCGTGGGCCGCAAGTTCCTGCTCGCCGGAAAATCCGGTCTCAACATCACGCATTCCGAACCCTATGAGCGCTTCGCCACTCGTTTCGGTGCGGCGAACGGTCGGCTGCGCGCCGCACTCGATGCCTTCACGCCGGACGATCTTCGCACCTGGGCGTCGGAACTGGGGACCGAAACCTTCGTCGGTACTTCCGGCCGGGTGTTTCCGACCGTCATGAAGGCTTCGCCCCTGCTGCGCGCCTGGCGGGCACGGCTGGGGAAACAGGGTGTCGATATCCGCGTACGCCATCGCTGGACGGGTTTTGCGCCGGATGGTCTTCGGGTCGATACGCCGGAGGGCGCGGTGGTGCTGGCATTCGATGCGGTGCTGTTGGCGCTCGGTGGAGCGAGCTGGCCACGGCTCGGGTCGGATGCGGCGTGGGTGGAAGAGCTGGCCGAGCGGGGTGTCGGGATCGCGCCCTTCCGTCCCGCCAATTGCGGATTCGACGTGGACTGGTCGCCTTTCCTTGTGGAGCGCTTCGCCGGCGCGCCGGTCAAGGGCGTCACGGCGCAATCGGCCGCCGGCACGATCCCGGGCGAGTTCGTCATCTCGAAAACCGGCATCGAGGGCAGCCTCGTCTATGCCCATTCCGCCGCTCTGCGCGATGCGTTGGAGCAGGCGGGCGCTGCGACCCTCGTGCTCGATCTTGCGCCGGGGCGGAGCCATGAGCGGCTTGCCGGGGACCTCGCCCGGCAGAGCGGTAAGGCCAGTTTTTCCACGCGTCTGCGCAAGGCGGCGGGGCTGGATGGCGTCAAGGCGGCGCTGTTGCGCGAATGTGTGCCCGGGGCATCGACATTCGGCGCGGAAAGCCTTGCGGCGGCGATCAAGGCCGTGCCGCTTTCCCTTGTCCGGCCGCGGCCCATCGCCGAGGCGATTTCCTCGGCGGGTGGGATCGGCTTCGATGCCGTCGACGCGGGCTATATGCTGAAGGCGATGCCGGGTGTCTTCGTCGCCGGCGAGATGCTGGACTGGGAAGCCCCGACCGGCGGCTACCTTCTGACGGCGTGCTTTGCCACGGGGCGCGCAGCGGCCGAAGGCATGGATCGCTGGCTATGCGATGGTACTGGATAGCGCGGGTCAGCCCCGCCTTGGCGCGTGGCTGAGGCCGGCGGCGGCCATTTTCAAGGATTCGAGGTAGCGGTCACGGTTGGCGATGCCATCGGCGCGCGGAGCGACGAGGCAGAGCGTAGCTGCGGCGTGCCCGTCGTCCATGACCGGTACGGCGAAACAATGTGTGAAGCTGTCGACGATGCTGTCGAAGGTGAAGAAGCCGTCGCGCCAGGCCTGGCGCACCTGCGCAAGGAAGGCCGCCGGTTCCAGCCATTCGCCGCCCGGAAGACGAAAATCCTCCGGCGGGATGAAGGCGAGGATTTCCTCGTCCGTCATATGGGCGACCAGCAGGCGGCCGGAGGCGGTCCACGGGATCGGCACGGACTGGCCGATATCCGTGGAGATGCGGAAGGGCCGCGCGCCCTCACGCATGCGCACGACGGTGTATTTGTTGCCGTCGAGCATGCAGAACTGCGCCGTCTCGCGCGTCTCGTCGGCCAGCCTTTCCAGCGCCGCCTCGCATTCGCGGGTGAAATCGAAATGGTTCTCGTAGGCCGCGCCGAAGAAATAGAGTTTGCGGCCGAGATAGACGCGGCCCTCGCCGCCGGTGAATTCCAGAATGCCGTTGCGCAGCAACAGGTTCACCAGTTCATAGACCGAGGAGCGCGGCGCGCCGATCTGCGCCGCGATCTCGTTGGGTTTCAGCGCCTGTCGCTTCTGCCGCAGGAAATCGAGGATCTCGAACGCGCGGTCCAGCCCGCGGGCGCGCTTTCCCCCTGCTTCGTCGGCAATTGCATCCATCGCATTCATTCCTCGGCTGTCGTCGGCCAAGCTTCTCATACCCGCCGTCCCGTCTGTCAATCCGTACGCTGGTCCCGGCCGGACGAAATTTCCCGCCCCCTCTTGCAGGCCGGAAAAATCGGCATAAGATCACGGCGTCCATTATTAAGATCATTTGTACATTATATTGGACAATGACGGATGGCAAGCCCGAACGCTGGCCACAAAAAGGGGAACACCATGAAGAATTCTGCAAACCGCTCGTCCACCACGCTGCGCAACCGCCTTCTGGCCGGTGCCGCGGCTGCTGCGGCGCTTCTCGCCATGTCCGCCGGCACGGCGTCTGCCGCCGCAAACTGCATCAAGGGTGATCGCAAGGCGCCCTATACGGTCGGTTGGGCGAACATCTATTCCGTACCGACCTGGATGAAGCAGACCGAAGGCACCATCGCCGCCGAGGTCGAGGAGCTGAAGAAGGCCGGCCTCGTCAAGGACCTGATGATCACGGACGCGCAGGGCAACGCCCAGACGCAGATCCAGCACATCCAGTCGATGATCGACGCCAATGTCGACGCCATTGTCGTCATCGCCGGCTCGTCCAACGCGCTCGACCGCGTCATCTCGGATGCCTGCGACAAGGGCATCGCCGTCGTGAACTTCGACAGCCTCGTCAACACCGACAAGGTGACGGCGAAGATCAACACCGATTCCAATGAATGGGGCGCGGGCGCCGCCAAGTGGCTCGCCGACCAGCTCGGCGGCAAGGGCAAGATCATTGTCATGAACGGCCCGGCCGGCATTTCCGTCAGCGATGACCGCCGCAAGGGCGCCCAGCCGGTTCTCGAAGCCAATCCGGGTCTCGAAATCATCACCGAGACGAACACCGAATACAACGCCGCCCCGGCGCAGGAAGCCATGACCAGCCTCCTCTTCGCCAATCCGGAAATCGACGGCGTGCTTTCGCTCGGCGGCGCGCTTTCGGCCGGCTCCGTCATGGCCTTCGACCGCCAGGGCCGCGAGCAGGTTCCGATCACCGGCGAGAACGCCCGCCAGTTCCTGGAACTGTGGAAGGAAAAGGGCCTGAAGGGCTGGGCCACCATGCAGCCGAACTGGCTGGGCGCGCTCTCGGTCTACACGGCCGTCCAGGCGCTCGAAGGCAAGGACGTTCCGGCCTTCATCAAGGTGCCGCTGCCGGTCATCGACGACAGCACCATCGACGGCTACCTCGCCCGCGCCGATCAGTTCCCGGCCGACGGCTACATCTACTCGGATTACGACAAGGCGCTTTTCGACAAGCTGCTGGCCCAGTAATTCCGACCCGAGGACGCCGTCATGACGGATGCAAAACCCCTGCTGGAAGCCCGGCAGGTGTTCAAGGGATTTTTTGGCAATCCGGTTCTCAAGGGCGTCGATATCGCCCTTCTTCCGGGCAGGGTTCACGCCCTGCTCGGAGAGAACGGTGCGGGAAAATCCACATTGATCAACCTTCTCTCCGGCGCCCTCCAGCCGGATAGCGGAGCCATCGTCGTCGACGGCAAGCCGGTCGGGCGCTTCAGCCCGGCCGCCGCCCGCGCGGCCGGCATCGCCGTGGTGCAGCAGGAGCTGAGCCTGACGGCCGACCTGTCGATCGCCGAGAATATCGGCCTCGGCGCCTTCCCGCGCCGCTTCGGCCTCATCGACTATGCCGCGCTTCACCGCGGCGTGCGGGAGGTCTGCGACATGGTGGGCCTCACCGAACCGCTCGACATGCCGGTCGCGGATCTCGCGCTCGGCCGCCGCCAGATGGTGGAGATCGCCAAGGCGCTCTACCGCAAGCCGCGCGTGCTCATCCTCGACGAGCCGACCTCCTCGCTCTCCGCCCATGAGGCCGGCATTCTCGCCCGCCTCATCGAGACGCTCAGGGATCGCGGCACCGCGCTTCTCTATATCTCCCACCGCCTCAACGAGGTGCAGGCGCTCTGCTCGCACGTCACGGTGCTGAAGGACGGCGGCGTGACCGCCGACCAGTCGCTTTCCGGCATCGACGGCGAGGGGCTGGTACGCCTGATGGTCGGGCGCGAGACGGGCGATCTCTTCCCGCCGCGCGCCGTTTCCAGCCCGGGCGCGCTGCGCATCAGCGTCGAAGGCTTTTCCGCCGGTCTCGTCCGTGACATCGGCTTTTCCGCGCGGGCCGGCGAGATCGTCGGCATCGGCGGACTGGTGGGGCAGGGCCAGGAAGACCTGCTGCTCGGCCTCTACGGCGCTATTCCGGCCCGGGCCGCGAAGGCGGAAGTTTCCGGCAAGCCCGGCCTTCCCGCCCATGTCGGCGCGGCCAATGCCGCCGGCCTCGTCTATGTGCCGGCGGACCGCAAGCACGAGGGGCTGGTTCTGCCCCATTCCATCGCCTCCAACCTCATCCTGCCCTCGCTCGGCCGGCTCGCGCGCGGCGGCCTGCGTGATCGGGCGGCGGAGACGAACCTGATCGCCGATCTCGCCCGCCGCCTCACCATCAAGGGCGATGTCGCCCGCCCGGTGCAGGCGCTCTCGGGCGGCAACCAGCAGAAGGTGGCGCTCGCCAAGTGGCTGCCGCTCGATCCGTCCGTGCTGCTGCTCAACGATCCGACGCGCGGCGTCGACATCGAGACCAAGCGCGAAATCTACCACATGCTGCGCGCCTTCGCCGCCGAAGGCCGGCTCATCGTCATCGTCAGCTCCGACACGCCGGAGCTCGTGCATCTCAGCGACCGCGTCGTGGTGCTGCGCGAAGGGCGCGTCGCCGCGCAATTGTCCGGCACGGCGATCACCGAAGAGGCCATCGTCGGCGCGGCCATGGGCGTCAACACACAAGGAGCGGCCGCATGAGCGCTGTTTCATCCTCCGGCTGGCTCTACGGCGCCATCCAGCGCCGCCGTAACCGCAGCCTCGGCGGCCTCTATCTCGTCGTCGCCGCCTTCCTCATCCTCTATGCCGTGCTCTTCCCCGGCATTCTCTCGGTCGGCGGCTTCTCCAAGTTCACGCAGAACTGGTTCCCGCTCGCCCTCGTCACCATGGCGCAGGCGCTACTCATGCTGAACGGCGGCATCACGCTCGCCATCGGCCCGCTCGTCAGCCTCGGCGCGGTCATTGCCGCGACCACCATGGGCACGGCGCTCGGCGTGCCCGGCGGCTTCCTGGCCGTCGCCGTCACCGGGCTTGCCATCGGCGCCGTCATCGGCGTCATCGTCGCGCATCTGAGGCTCCCCGCCATCATCGTCACGCTTGCCGGTTCCTTCATCATCACCGGCGTCGCGCTGATCCTCCTGCCGCGCCCGGGCGGCTTCATTCCCGGCTGGCTGTCGAACACGCTCGCCGGCCACACGCCCGTCGCCTTCCTGCTGTTCGTCGTCGTCCTCGTGCTCTGGAAGGCGTTCCTTGCGACGCCCCTCGGTCTCGGCATCTATGCCGCCGGCGACAATCCCGTGGGCGCCTTCCGCTCCGGCGTGCCGGTCGAGCGGGTGAAGATCGTCGCCTTCGCGCTGTCTGGCCTGCTCGCCGCGCTTGCCGGTCTCTTCGTTGCAGCCCAGACGGGTTCTGGCGATCCGGTCATCGGCACGCCCTTCACGTTGAATTCCATCGCGGCGGCCGTGCTCGGCGGCGTCGGCTTCCTCGGCGGCAAGGGCACGATGCGCGGAGCGATCTGCGGCAGCCTGCTGCTCTCGGTCATGATCAACGTGATGTTCTTCCTCGGCTTTCCGCCGGTCGCGCAATATGTCGCGCAGGGGCTGATCATCGTCGGCGCCGTCGCCGTTCCGGAACTGCTCGCACAATGGAGGGCAAGGCGATGAATGCCGCTCGTTCCCTGTTCCGCAATCCCCCGCTCCTCACCTTCGTGCTCGTGGCGCTGGTCTGGCTCGTCGCCGGCCTCACGCTGCGCGGCTTCGGCGCCTACGGGCACCTGCGCTACCTGCTGGAGCTTGCCGCCGTCATCGGCATCGCCGCCGCCGGCCAGACGCTCGTCATCCTGATGGGCGGCATCGACCTCTCCGTCGGCGCGGTCATCACCGTCACGGCGATCCTCCTGCCGATCATCTCGCCGGCCTGGGATCCGACCGGCCTCGTCGGCATCGCCCTCGTGCTTGCCATCGCCACCGGCATCGGCTTCCTCAACGGCGCGGGCGCCGCTTACCTTCGCGTGCCGCCGATCATCATGACGCTTGCCATGGCGACGTTCCTGCAGGGCCTGCTCGTCATCGTCGCCGGCGGCAGCGCCGTCACGGTCAGCAACCCGGCCGTCATCCTGCTCGGGCAGGCGCGCCCGCTCGGCGTTCCCGCCGGCGTCCTCCTCTGGCTCGCCGTCTCGGCCGTGGTGCTCATCCTGATCCACCGCATGCCCATCGGCGCGCGGTTCCTCGCCATCGGGGCCAATCCGCTCGCCGCGCGCCTCTCGGGCGTCAGCATCACGCGCAACACGCTGGTCCTCTATGCGCTCTCGGGCTTCTTCGCGGGCCTTGCCGGCATTCTCGTGCTCGGCATGAACCGGCAGGGTTATGTCGGCATCGGCGATCCCTATCTCCTGACGTCGATCGCCGCCGTGGTGCTTGGCGGCACGTCCATCCTCGGCGGGCGCGGCACCTATGCCGGCACCATTCCGGGCGCGATCCTGCTCGTCACCACGACGGCGCTGATCACGGTGGTCAATGCCTCGCCCGGCTGGCGCTCCATCATGTTCGGCACGCTGATCCTGGCGCTCCTGCTCATTTCCGGCCGAGAGGCCCGGCGATGACGCTGCGCTACGGCGGGCCGGTCATCGACCCGCACCACCATCTCTGGGACCTTTCGCTCAACCGCCATCCCTGGCTGGAAAAGGCGCGCGGCGAGGGAACCGAGATGGTGTTCGGCAGCCTCGCGCCGATCCTCAGGGACTACGGCATCGAGGACTATCTGGCGGACGCCGCGAACCAGAACATCGTCGCCACCGTGCATGTGGAAGCCGGCTGGTCCGACGATCACCCGCTGGAGGAAACCCGCTGGCTGAATGGCCTCGACCGTATCTCGGGCGTCGCGCGGCGCTACATAGCCCGCGTTCCACTCGACAGCCCCGATGCCCTTCGCCTCCTCGAAGCGGAGGCGGCAAATCCCGATGTCGTCGGCATCCGCGACATCGTGAGCTGGCACCCCGAGCCTGCCAAGAGCTTCGCGCCGCGCGCCCACCGCATGGCCGATCCCGTCTGGCGGGCGAGCCTTGCCCATCTCTCCCGCCTCGGCTTCGTCTTCGACCTCATGCTCTATCCCTGGCAGATGGAGGAGGCGTTGCATCTCATGCGATCCTTCCCGGATACGCTCTTCGTGCTCAATCACGGCGGCAGCCCGGCCGACCGCAGCGCGGAAGGCATGGCGCTCTGGCGCAAGGGCCTTCGCGCGCTCGGCGGGGAGCCGAATGCCCGTCTGAAAATCTCCGACCTCGTCGCCTATGACAATGACTGGACGCCCGAAAGCCTCGGCGCGGTGATAGACCATTGCCTGGACTGTTTCGGCCCGTCGCGGTCGATGTTCGCCAGCGATTTCCCGGTCGCCGGCCTGCACGCCACCTTCGACGAGGTCTACGGCGTCTTCCGCAACGCGGCTGCATCCCTGTCGCTCGACGAGCAGCGCGCCCTTTTCTTCACCACCGCGAACGAGACCTACCGTCTCGGGATGGGAGAGCACCATGTCTGACCTTCACACCACCGGAACCGGCAATCCCGTCATCGACGACCGTATCCGCGGCTTTCCGCCGGGCCATGCCCCCCTGCCGCTCGACGCCATCGGCGCACAAGGCTGGAAGCCCTATGACGGCGAGATGGCGCTGCCGCTGATCTCGCTCGACCAGCAGGCCTTCGCCACCAATGTCGACCTGATGATGGCCTATGTGAGGGATCACGGCGTCGAGATCGCGCCCCATGCAAAGACGCCCATGTCGACGGCGATTTCCGGCGCGCTGCTGGCCGCCGGGGCCTGGGGCACGACGGTCGCCGATATAAGGCAGGCCGCCGTGATGCTGAAGGCCGGCCAGCGCCGGCTGATCCTCGCCAACGAGATCGGCGGTCCCGCCGCCGCGCGCCGCCTCGCCGCCCTGCTGGCCGGCTATCCCTCGGCCGAGGTGCATATCTTCGTCGATTCCGTGCCGCTCGCCGAAGCGCTCGTCGCCGCATGGCGAGAGCGGAGCGACCTGCCGCCGCTGGGCCTGCTGGTCGAGTTCGGCGCCGGCCGCGCCGGGGCGCGCAGCGCTGACGCCGCGAACGCGATCCTCGACGTGATCCTTCCGGCGGAAAGCCCGAACTTCAAGCTCACCGGCATCGCCGCCTATGAAGGCGCGGCCGCAACAGCGGATGCGGCGGAGACGCTGCGCCGCATCGACGGCCTCGTCACCCTGACCGCCGCCTTCCTGCCCGAAGTGCGCGCCCGGATCGGCAAGGAGCGGCCGCTTCTCGTCACCGCCGGCGGTTCGGTCTTCTTCGACCGTGTCGTCGCCGGCCTTTCCGCAGCCGTTTCGGCCGATCCCGATTGCAAGCTGATCCTGCGCAGCGGGGCGATCTTCTTCCACGATCACGGCGTCTACGAGCGTGGCCTTTCCGGCCTCGATGCGCGCGAAGGCTTCCGCTTCGGCGGCAAGGTCCATTCGGTGGCGCGGGAATTCCAGCCGGCGCTGCGCGTCTGGGCGGAAGTCCTGTCGCTGCCGGAGCCCGGCCTTGCCATCTGCGGCATGGGCCTGCGCGACGTCGCCATCGACCAGGGCCTGCCGCGCCCGCTGGCGCTCTACCGGGACGGCGCGAAGGCCGCCGACCTCACCAGTGCCGAGGTGCTGCGCCTTAACGACCAGCACGCCTTCGTCGCCCTTCCCGCCGGCAGTGCGGTCGCCGTGGGCGATGTGGTGGAGTTCGGCATTTCCCACCCCTGCACCTGCCTCGACCGGCACGCCATCCTCTACGGCCTCGACCCCGACCACCAGGTCGTGACGGCCTACCTCACCAGCTTCGGCTGATCCTCCCAGGACGAAAGGAAAACACCATGATCCAGCGTTACCAGAAGGGCTCGCGCATGAGCCAGGCCGTCTCCTATGGCGGTCTCGTCTACATTGCCGGCCAGGTCGCGGAAAACCGCAAGGCCGGCATCGAGGACCAGACCCGCGACGTGCTCGGCAAGATCGACGCGTTGCTCAAGGAAGCCGGCACGGACCGCTCGAAGCTCCTCGCCGTCAACGTCTTCTTGCCCGCCATCGTCGATTTCGACGCCATGAACAGCGTCTACGATACCTGGATCGACCCGGCGAACCCGCCGGCCCGCGCCTGCGTCGAGGCACGCCTTGCCGATCCGGACCTGCGCGTCGAGATGACCGCCGTCGCGGCGCTCTGACCATGCATAGCGGCGTCGTCAACCCGATCGATTTTGCGGCCGAGGGCCGGCAGGACGGCCACCTTGCCATCCCCTATTCCATCGACCGTTCGCCCTATTACCAGATCCGCATCCCGATCCTGCGCCTGAAGAACGGCGCGGGGCCGAGCCTCCTGCTCATGGCGGGCAATCACGGCGACGAGTATGAGGGCGAGCTGCAGCTCGGCCGGCTGATGCGGCTGCTCGATGTTGCAAAAATCCGTGGCGTCGTCACCATCCTGCCCATGGCGAACCTGCCGGCGGTGATGGCGGCCAGGCGCTGCTCGCCCTTCGACGGCGGCAATCTCAACCGCGCCTTCCCGGGCGACCCCGCAGGCACGCCGACGGCGCGCCTCGCCCACTTCCTGGAGCATGTGCTTTTCCCACAGCACGATGCGGTGCTGGACCTGCATTCGGGCGGCACCTCCATGGCCCATCTCGCCTGCACGCTTATCGAGCGGCAGGCCGATCCGGCGCGCTTCGCCCGCTCGCTGGAATTGATGCGTGCCATGGGTGCGGCCCATGCCTTCATCGCCGATAACGGCCCGGCGGCGCCGACCTCCATGGGCGCGGCGGGCCGGGCAGGCACAATCGGCCTTTCCGGCGAATTCGGCGGCGGCGGCACGGTGACACCAGACAGCATGGCCTTCACGGCGGCGGCCATCGACCGGCTGCTCGTGGCGCTCGGCATTGCGGAGGGGCCGGTTCTCTCGCGGCAGGCGCTGCCCGCCTCGCCGGAACTGCAGCTTCTCTCCCTGTCGCGGCACAGCCAGGGCATCTATGCCAACCGGCGCGGCTGGTTCGAGCCGGCCGTTCCGCTCGGCGCGCGCGTTGCCGCTGGCGATCTTGCCGGCTGGTATCACGATCTTGAACGGCTGGATCAGCCCGAGGAAGCGCTACGCTTTGCCGAGGGCGGCATCGTCATCTCCCACCGGCTGCACACCGACAGCCAGGCGGGCGATTGCCTGATCCAGGTGGCCGAGCCGATCAGCGGCTGATGGCCGCGACCGCCTCGCCGACCCAGTCGAGGCGTTTGGCCGGAATAAGTCCGTAATTGTAGAAATTGACGCCGTCGACGCCCGCTTCGACGGCGTTTTTCACGCGTGCCGTCAGGATCTCCGGGCCGTCGACTTCCGGATAGAAGACGCGCAGCCCCAGCCCGAGGAACTTGTCCGGGCCGAGGATCGCCCGGCCGGCCCGGATGACGTCGCCCACGGTTTCCGGAGTCATGTCGTAGCAGCAGAGGATCGCTCCGTCGCAAAGCTTGCCGACCGCGTCGAGATCGACACCGCCCAGCCAGGCGTCCTTGAGGTCGATCAGCACGATGCGTGTCGCCGGATCTGCGGCCGCCTTGATCTCGCCGATCAGGCTCGTCACCGGCTCGGTGCGCCAGGCGAGGAAGGCGTGCAGTTCGGGATAGGCCCGGAAGGCGTCGATGCCGGCGTCGGGAAAATCGGCGAACTGCCTTTCCGGCACGGCCCGCTCGCAGGTTTCGGCAATGAAGCGCGCCACGGTCTTGCGCGCGGCCTCAACGGGTATGCCGGCCTTCTGCGCCCGCGCCGTGCAATGATCGCAGAAGCAGAGCGAGAGCAGGAAATCGTCCTCGGCATTGAGGCCGACGCCGTCCTTCTCGTGGTGATGCTCGTGGGCGTAACCCATGAAATTGGGGCTTTCCAGCTCCAGCATGTCCGGCTTGTAGTTCGCCGTGATGTCCCGCACGAGCGTCACGACATAGTCGCGTGCCGCCGGGCTGGAGGGGCAGAGATTGTAATAGTTGGCGTTGCCGAAGGCGTTGCGGGTCACATGATCGGGATGCAGCGTGCCGAGGCGGGTATTGTGCAGGCAGACCGTCCAGCAGGAGACCTTGAGGCCGGTCGTCGCGCGCGCCCTGGTCAGCGCCTCCAGCATGTCGCCGCGTTCGATCAGGTTCTGTGCCACCAGCGGCTGGATTTCCTTGCCCTGCCAGAGGCTTTCGTCCGGGCGGAAATAGATCGTGCCGTCTTCCGGGAAATAGGCCTTCTGCTGCGGGCTGCGCGGCTGCAGGAAGCGCCCGGCATGATAGGAGGTCGCCATGCTGACCGTGTTCAGCCCGGCGCGGCCGACAAGGTCGGCGGCGAGCGTTTCGAGCCCCTGGTCCTGAATGTCCCAGGGATAGGTCCACATGGAAAGATGCATGATGTGCTCCGGTCAAATCTGTCCATTATGTAGAACATGCGTCCATAATAGTGTCTAGCGGGAATTTACCTGCGCGCCATCGATTCCGGCTTTTGCGGAAAGCGGATCGCATCTCTTGGCATTTTCGACGCATTGGATGTCGCGAACCGGAGGGATTCCTGACAAGAGGCGGCGTAGCTTCTCGCCATTGCAGGGCTTGCGCAGCCGCAGGCAGCCTGAAATATGCGCCGAGCCGTCATGTGCGGCGCATCAAAAGGGGATCGCCGTTGCCTGCCCCCAGCACCGGCCGAACGCGAGATTGAAACCGATGAAAAGCCACGTCCTGACCGTAACCTGCCAATCGACCCGCGGCATCGTCGCTGCGATCACCGGCTACCTCGCCGAGAAGGGGTGCTACATCTCCGATTCGTCGCAGTTCGACGATCTGGAGACGGGCCTGTTCTTCATGCGCCTGACCTTCCTGTCGCAGGAAGGCGTGTCGGAAGACGACATCAAGTCCGGCTTCGCTCCGGTCGCCAAGAAGTTCGCGATGACCTGGCGCTTCAACGACAGCGACGAGCGCATGAAGGTGCTGCTGATGGTCTCGCGCTTCGGCCATTGCCTCAACGACCTGCTCTACCGCTGGAAGATCGGCGCGCTGCCGATCGACATCGTCGGCGTCGTGTCGAACCACTTCGATTACCAGAAGGTCATCGTCAACCACGACATCCCCTTCCACCACATCAAGGTGACCAAGGAGAACAAGCCGCAGGCCGAGGCGCGGCTGATGGAAGTGGTCGAGCAGTCCGGGGCCGAGCTGATCGTGCTTGCCCGCTACATGCAGGTGCTGTCGGATGCGGTCTGCAAGAAGATGTCGGGCCGCATCATCAACATCCACCACTCGTTCCTGCCGTCGTTCAAGGGGGCGAACCCCTACAAGCAGGCCTTCGAGCGCGGCGTGAAGCTGATCGGCGCGACGGCGCACTATGTGACGGAAGACCTCGACGAGGGTCCGATCATCGAGCAGGACGTGGCGCGCATCACGCATGCGCAGTCGGCGGAGGACTATGTCTCGATCGGTCGCGACGTGGAGAGCCAGGTTCTGGCGCGCGCCGTGCATGCCCATATCCATCACCGCGTCTTCATGAACGGCAACAAGACCATCGTCTTCCCGCCGTCGCCAGGCTCCTACGCCTCCGAGCGCATGGGGTGACAAACGAAAAGGCCGGCGGAGACGCCGGCCTTTCTGCTTGATGGGGTGAGTTGCCTAGATACGCGCGCCAGCGAAGTGGGCGATCTGTGCGCCGAGTTCGTAGTAGCCCTCGCGCACCGAGCGGAAGGACTGGGCCTCCGGATCGGTGACCGGCAGCGGCAGGTCCATTTCGGCGATCTCGCCGGAAACGAGCTGGGCGAGCGTCCGGCCGAAAACGGTGCCGGGGGCGATGCCGCGGCCGTTATAGCCGGAAAAGCCGACGACATTGTCGGCGAGGCGATGGAAGCGCGGCAGGTTGTCGGTCGTCATGCCGATCTTGCCATACCATTCCGCCTCGAAGGCGACGTCGCCGATCTCGGGGAACAGTTTCTTCAGCGCGCGGCGCGCCCAGGCCTTGTGGATGCCGGTGCCGGTGCCGCGCAGCGCCCCGACGCTGCCGAAGACCAGCCGGCCACGCTTGTCGAAGCGGAAGGAAGAGAGAACTTCACGCGTATCCCAGGCGCCCTGCTTTTCCGGCAGGATCTTAGCCTGCATCTCCGCCGACAGCGGCACGGTGGCGAAGTTGAAATAGGGAAGATGCACGAGCTCGGCGCGCACCTCGTTCCACGGGGCGACGGTGTAAGCGTTCGTCGCGACCACCACCCAGTCCGCCGTCACCGAGCCGCCCGCGGTGTTGACCGTCCAGCGCTTGCCGTTCCGCTCGGCGCCCG
This sequence comes from Shinella zoogloeoides, assembly GCF_022682305.1. Classification (NCBI taxonomy): domain Bacteria; kingdom Pseudomonadati; phylum Pseudomonadota; class Alphaproteobacteria; order Hyphomicrobiales; family Rhizobiaceae; genus Shinella; species Shinella zoogloeoides. Next base: position 3,869,062 of record NZ_CP093528.1, on the reverse strand, counting down.
TCACCGGGCTGCCGGTGAAGACGTTCGCGCCGGCGGCAATCGCGGCGCGGGCAAGGCCGCGCGCATAGGCGAGCGGCTGGATCGTGCCGGCGCGCATGTCGAGCAGCGAGCCCGTATAAGCTTCGGTGCCGACCTTGGCGGCCGTCTCGGCGGCATCCAGCAGGCGCACCGGCGCGCCGCGGCGCGCCCATTGCTCGGCGCGCTGCTTCAATTCGTCGAGGCCGGACTGGCCGACGGCGCAGTGCAGCGTGCCGGCCGGATTGATCTCGCAATCGATCTGGTGCTTCTCGACGAGGTCGAAGACGAGGCGCGGCGCATTGCCGAGCACTTCGAGCAGGCGGCTGCCGTAGAGGTCGCCGAGCACGCCGGGCAGTTCGTCCGGCATGACCCACATGCCGGCATTGACGAGGCCGACATTGCGGCCCGAGCCGCCATAGCCGATCTCGGCGCCTTCCAGCAGGATCACCCGCGTGCCGCGCTCGGCAAGGTGCAGCGCGGTCGAAAAGCCGGTATAGCCGCCGCCGACGATCACCACGTCCGCATCCGCCTTGCCGGAGAAGGCGACGGTTTGCGGGGCGGATGGGGCGGTCATCTCCCAGAGGCCATGGGAGCGCGGGTCGTTGAGCATGGTGGTCTGTCTTTTCGGAAGGAGGATGGTCATCGCACCATCGACGATGCGGCCCTTCCACTAAAGCAAAAAATCAGCACCGGGTCATGCCCCCTCCGCATGAAGGGGGCTTGTGCCCGTCATCTCGGAACCTGCTTGGCGATCCAGGCGCGAAAAGCCTGGCTCAGCGGGTTCTCCAGCTTTCCCTCGGGAACGACGAGATAATAGCTGTTCTCCATCTCCATCGGCCGGTCGAAGACGACGCAAAGGCGGCCGTTCGCAAGCTCCTGCTCGATCAGGTATTTCGGCAGCAGCGCGAAGCCGAGGCCGGCGACGGCCGATTCGATCACCATGGCGAACTGGTCGAAGCGGTGGCCGCGATAGGCGGTGTCGGCGGAGCCGCCGTTCAGCTCGAACCACTGCGCCCAGAGTTTCGGCCGCGTGGCGAGGTGCAGCAGCGGCGCCCGTTCCAGGTCCTTCGGCTCGGCAAGGTTCCAGGACTTCAGCAGTTCGGGGCTCGCCGCCGGCAGGATTTCCTCGCTGCAGAGATAGGAGCAGGCCGCGCGCGCCCAGACGGGCTGGCCGTAATGGATCGCGAGGTCAAAATTCTCCTCGTCGAAATCGAAAGGCGCCGAGCGCGAGGCGATGTTGATGATCGTGCCGGGATGCTCGGCAAGGAAGCCCGGAATGCGCGGCGTCAGCCAGCGGCTGCCGAAGGTCGGCAGCGTGGCGATGGCGAGGCTATGCTCGGAGGAAGCCGACGCCATGGCGCGCAGCATGGTCTCTTCCGTCTGGTGCAGCAGCTTGCGCACCTCCGGCAAGAAGCGACGGCCGTCGTCGGACAGCACGACGCGCTGGCGCACGCGCTCGAAGAGCAGCACGCCGAGCTGTTCCTCGAGGTCCTTGATCTGGCGGCTGACGGCGCTCTGGGTCAGGTTCAGCTCGTGCGCGGCTTGCGTGAAGCTGCCATGGCGGGCGGCGCATTCGAACGCCTGCAGCGTGGTGACGTCAGGGATCAGCCTGCGACTGAGCTTCATTCTTTCCTCGCATCAACATAGTCAGAACGGTCGCAATCGCTCAAGGAAACGATCCGGTATTATCCGTTTTGAGAATGAACAGGGCCTCCCTCCTTGTAAGATGAGACCGCTTCCCATGAAAGCAAATTCGTACATTTCCGCCGACAAGATCCGCTCGGATTTTTCCGCCGCCATGTCCGTCATGTATCGCGACGAGGTTCCGGCCTACGGCACGCTGATGTCGCTGGTCGCAAAGGTGAATGACGAGACGCTCGCCGCCGACCCGCATATGAAGACGCGCCTCGAAGCCACGGACTCGCTGGAGCGCATTTCCGAGGAGCGTCACGGTGCCATACGCCTCGGCACGCCGGAAGAACTTTCCATGATGCGCCGCGTCTTCGCGGTCATGGGCATGTTCCCGGTTGGCTACTACGACCTGTCGACGGCCGGCGTTCCCGTTCATTCCACCGCCTTCCGCCCGGTCGGCGCGGAAAGCCTCAGCCGCAACCCGTTCCGCGTCTTCACCTCGCTGCTCCGCCTCGATCTCATCGCGGACGAAGCGCTGCGCGCAGAAGCCGCTACGGTTCTCGCCGGCCGCAAGATCTTCACCAGCGCCGCTGTCGCCCTGGTCGAGAAGGCCGAGCGCGACGGCGGGCTGGACCGCACGGACGCCGCCCGCTTCGTCACCGAGGTGCTGGAGACCTTCCGCTGGCACGACCATGCCATCGTCAGCGCCGACATGTACAAGCGCCTGCACGACGCGCACCGCCTGATCGCCGACGTCGTGTCCTTCAAGGGACCGCACATCAATCACCTGACGCCGCGCACGCTCGACATCGACAAGGTGCAGGCGCGCATGCCGGAAGAGGGCATCGCCCCCAAGGCCATCGTCGAGGGCCCGCCGACCCGCACCTGCCCGATCCTGCTGCGCCAGACCTCGTTCAAGGCACTGGAAGAAGCCGTCTCCTTCATCGCGGAAGACGGCAGCTGGCAGAAGGGCTCGCACACCGCCCGCTTCGGCGAGATCGAACAGCGCGGCGTCGCGCTGACGCCGAAGGGCCGCGCGCTTTACGACCAGCTCCTGAACGACACCCGCGCCCGCGTGCGCCCGGCCGCCGACGGCTCCAACGCCGCCGAATACGAAGCCGCGCTCGCCGATGTCTTCAAGGCCTTCCCCGACACATGGGACGGCATCCGCAAGGCAGGCCTCGGCTATTTCCGCTATTGCCTGACGGAGAAGGGCAAGGCGGTCACCGGCCGCAACGCCGATCTCGAAACCGCCATCGAAGCCGGGTTGATCCAGTTCGACCCCATCGTCTACGAGGATTTCCTGCCGGTCAGCGCCGCGGGCATCTTCCAGTCGAATCTCGGCGACGACGCGACGCAGGATTTCGTCGCGAGCCCGAACCAGGTGATGTTCGAACGCGACATGGGCGCCACGGTACTGGACGAATTCGCCCACTATGCCGGCATCCAGCGCGCCTCGCTTGAAATGTGCCTCGGCATCGTCAACATGGCGGCAGCCGCGGAATAACGGACGGCAAAGGCCTTCCACGACAGATACACCCCGGACGGGAAGCGCAAGCGGACGGCCGGGGTGAAACCATTAAAGCGCCGGGCCTGCCGGGCGCCAAGAGACCCAAGAGACAACAGGGAGATACCCGATGACGAAAGTCGACGTGAAAACCGAAACCGCAGCCCTTCTCGACAAGCTCGGCGTTGCCCGCGCCGACTGGCAGGGTGGCGACATGGCCTCCTTCAGCCCGGTCAGCGGCGAGGAGATCGGCAAGCTGAAGACCGTCTCGGCCGCCGAGACGAACAAGGCCATCGATGCCGCCCACGAAGCCTTCAAGGCCTGGCGTCTCGTTCCGGCTCCCAAGCGCGGCGAACTGGTTCGCCTGCTCGGCGAAGAGCTGCGCGCCTCCAAGGCCGATCTCGGCCGCCTCGTCTCCATCGAGGCCGGCAAGATCACCTCCGAAGGCCTCGGCGAAGTGCAGGAAATGATCGACATCTGCGATTTCGCCGTCGGTCTCTCCCGCCAGCTCTACGGCCTGACGATCGCCACCGAGCGTCCCGGCCACCGCATGATGGAAACCTGGCACCCGCTCGGCGTCGTCGGCATCATCTCGGCCTTCAACTTCCCGGTCGCCGTCTGGTCGTGGAACGCGGCTCTGGCGCTCGTCGCCGGCAATTCCATCGTCTGGAAGCCCTCTGAAAAGACCCCGCTGACGGCGCTCGCCTGCCAGGCGATCTTCGAGCGCGCGCTTGCCCGCTTCGGCGATGCCCCGGCAAACCTGTCGATCGTCCTTATCGGCGACCGCACCATCGGTGAAGCCCTCGTCGACAACCACAAGGTCGCGCTCGTCTCGGCCACCGGCTCCACCCGCATGGGCAAGGAAGTCGGCCCGCGTCTCGCCAAGCGTTTCGCCCGCTCGATCCTCGAGCTCGGCGGCAACAATGCCGGCATCGTCTGCCCCTCGGCCGACCTCGACATGGCACTGCGCGCCATCGCCTTCGGCGCAATGGGCACCGCCGGCCAGCGCTGCACCACGCTGCGCCGCCTCTTCGTGCATGACAGCGTCTATGACCAGCTCGTTCCGCGCCTGAAGAAGGCCTATACCAGCGTTTCCGTCGGCAACCCGCTGGAAACCTCCGCTCTCGTCGGCCCGCTGGTCGACAAGCAGGCTTTCGACGGCATGCAGAAGGCAATCGCAGCGGCCAAGGCCGAGGGCGGTTCCGTCACCGGTGGCGAGCGCGTTGCCGAAGCCGGCAAGGACACGGCCTACTACGTCAAGCCCGCCATCGTCGAAATGCCGAAGCAGGCCGGCCCGGTTCTCGAAGAGACCTTCGCGCCGATCCTCTACGTCATGAAGTATTCCGACTTCGAAGCCGTGCTGGAAGACCACAACGCCGTTTCGGCCGGCCTCTCCTCGTCGATCTTCACGCTCAACGTTCAGGAAGCCGAGCGCTTCCTGTCGGCCGACGGTTCGGACTGCGGCATCGCCAATGTCAACATCGGCACCTCGGGCGCTGAAATCGGCGGCGCATTCGGCGGCGAGAAGGAAACCGGCGGCGGCCGCGAATCCGGCTCCGACGCCTGGAAGGCCTATATGCGCCGCGCCACCAACACGGTGAACTATTCGAAGGCCCTGCCGCTCGCCCAGGGCGTCTCCTTCGATATCGAGTAAGCGGCCATGACCGTATCCACCAAGATCGAGGAGGCGGGCTTCGTGCCCGCCTCGCGCATCGCCGCCATCGGCGTTTCGAAAATCCTGCAGATCGGCGCCCGCGCCGCTGCCATGAAGAAGGAAGGCCTGCCGGTCATCATCCTCGGCGCCGGCGAGCCTGACTTCGACACGCCCGACAACGTCAAGGCCGCCGCCAAGGCCGCCATCGACAAGGGCGACACCAAATACACCGCGCTCGACGGCACGCCGGAGCTGAAGAAGGCGATTTCCGAAAAATTCCGCCGCGAGAACAACGTTGATTACGCAATCGACGAAGTCACCGTCGCGACGGGCGCCAAGCAGATCCTCTTCAACGCCTTCATGGCGAGCGTCAATCCGGGCGACGAGGTGATCATCCCGACGCCCTACTGGACGTCCTATTCCGACATCGTGGAGATCTGCGGCGGCGTGCCGGTGCTGATCCCCTGCGACGCGGAAGCCGGCTTCCGCCTGAAGGCCGAACAGCTCGAAAAGGCGATCACACCGAAGACGCGCTGGGTGCTCTTCAACTCGCCGTCCAACCCGTCGGGCGCGGCCTACAGCGAAGCGGACTACCGCCCGCTGCTCGACGTGCTGCTGCGTCATCCGCATGTCTGGCTGATGGTCGACGACATGTACGAGCACATCGTCTATGACGGCTTCAAATTCGTGACCCCGGTCGCCATCGAACCGCGCCTGAAAAGCCGCGCGCTGACGATCAACGGCGTCTCGAAGGCCTATGCGATGACCGGCTGGCGCATCGGCTATGCCGGTGGTCCCAAGGCGCTGATCAAGGCCATGGCCGTGATCCAGAGCCAGGCGACCTCCTGCCCGTCTTCGGTCAGCCAGGCCGCTTCGGTCGAAGCGCTGAACGGCCCCCAGGACTTCCTGAAGGACCGCCAGGCGAGCTTCAAGCATCGCCGCGACCTCGTCGTCTCCGCACTCAACGCCATTCCCGGCCTTGCCTGCCGCACCCCGGAAGGCGCGTTCTACACCTTCTCCGGCTGCGCCGGCGTGATCGGCAAGACAACGCCGAAGGGCAAGCGCATCGAGGCCGACAGCGACTTCACGGACTACCTCCTCGAAGACGCGAATGTCGCCGTCGTCCCGGGCTCGGCCTTCGGCCTCTCGCCCTTTTTCCGCATCTCCTACGCCACGTTGGAAGCGGAACTGACGGAAGCGCTGAAGCGCATCGCGGACGCCTGCGCACGGCTTTCCTGAGCCGCCACGCACCTCGCCTTTCCGACCCGCCGCAGCCAGCCTGCGGCGGGTTTTTCTTTGCCGAAACGTCTGCTTGACCCGGCCCCGGGGGCCGGCCGCATAAGAGGGTGGTGAACGACAGGGAGGTGATTCGTGCGCAGGTCCAGCCTTCATCTGACCGCCGCCGAGGCGGCAAGGGAACTCGGCGTCTCGGCCAAGGCGCTCCGGCTCTACGAGCAGAATGGATTGCTGACCCCGCTGCGCACCACCGCCGGCTGGCGGATATACGGCCCGTCCGAACTGGCGCGCGCAAGAGAGGTTGCCGCCCTGCGGCGGCTCGGGATGGGGCTTACGCAGATCAAGGGTGTCCTGTCGGCTGGCGGTAGCCTCGATACCGCGCTTGCCGCCCATCAGGCGGGTCTCGAAAGCCAGATCGGCCGGATGGCCGAGACGGTTCAATCCGTCGAGGCGGCGCGAAAGAAGGTGGCGTCGGCCGTAGAGGCGGCCGTCTCGCTGGATTTGCCCTGGCCATGGGGTGGCGAGCGGTTCGAGCTCCCGGCCCTGAAACCCCTCACCTACATCACCGGTCCTCTGGGGAGCGGCAAGACACGGTTGGCGCTGGCGATTTCGGAAGCCCTGCCGGATGCCGCCTTTATCGGGCTGGAGCGGCAGGTGGACGGCGATGCGGTGGTAGAGGCGCGAAGCGACAGTCATCTTCACCGGCTTCTGGGACAGGGTGCGAACTTCTCGCCGGCCTTGGCGGCCTTGCTCTTCGCCGTCGAGGCCTCGGAGGCGGCAGTCCTTGTCATCGATATGGTGGAGCAAGGGCTGGATCAGGTCACGCAGCAGGCGTTGCGGCGCTATCTGCGAAGCCGGCCTTTCGGGGAGCGTCCGCTTTTCCTGCTCACGCGCTCCTCGTCGATGCTCGATCTTGCCGATATGTCCGCGGACGAAACCATCCTCTACTGCCCGGCAAATCACGACATGCCGATGATCGTGCCGCCGCGCAAGGGCGCGCGGGGCTACGAGGCGGTCGCGACATGCCTTGCGACGCCGGCCGTGCGGTCGCGGACGGAGGGCGTGATCGCCTTTCGGCCGAGCGCCGCCTGATGCCAAAAGAAAAGGGGCCTCGCAGGAGGCCCCATTTTTATTGGTTTGCGCCTTTGTGGCGTTCTTTGCTTCCCCGCGGCTGGGCCACGATGCGAAAACGCCCCGGTTTGGCCGGGGCGTTGAAGAGGTCGGGAAAATCAGGCGGCGTGCGCGCCGCGGTTTTCCTGGGCGTAGTAGTGGCCGAAGCGGTTGGCGAGGAAGGCCTCGAGGGCGATTTCTTCCTGGCGTACGAAGCCTTCGGCGCGCAGCGAACCGTCAGCCAGCATGTCGAGCACGGCGCAGATCGAGCCGGCCGTCGTGATCTGGATGGCGGAATGCAGGGCGCCGGCGACCGGGGCGCTGTAGACCTTGTTGGCGTAGGTTTCCTGGATCAGGCGACCGCCCTTGCGACCGGAAACGGTCACGAAGATGATCACGACGTCCTGCGTGGTGGTCGGCAGGGCGTTTTCGAAGATGTCCTTGAGGACTTCGCGGCGGTGACGCAGGCCGAGGTCGTTGAGCAGCGCCTTCATGATGGCGGCGTGGCCCGGATAGCGGATCGTGCGGTAGTTCAGCGTGCGAACCTTGCCCTTCAGCGTCTCGCAGAGCGTGCCGAGGCCGCCCGAGGTGTTGAAGGCTTCGTAGGTGACGCCGTCGAGCGAGAATTCTTCACGCTCTTCGAGGGCCGGAACCTCGATCAGCGAGCCTTCGACGATGGCTTCGCAGGGCTCGATATATTCGTTGATGACGCCGTCCGTGCTCCAGGTCAGGTTATAGTTGAGAGCGTTGGACGGGTACTGCGGCAGGGCGCCGACGCGCATGCGCACGCTGTCGAGCGTGTCGAAGCGGCTTGCGAGGTCATTGGCGACGATGGAGATGAAGCCCGGTGCGAGGCCGCACTGCGGAATGAAGGCCGTCTTGGCGTTCGCGGCGATGCGCTTGACCTGGCGGGTGGATTCGACGTCTTCCGTGAGGTCGAGATAGTGCACGCCGGCAGCGGCGGCAGCTTCGGCGATGGCGACCGTCAGGTGGTAGGGGGCAGCCGAGAGAACGGCGAACTTGCCGGTGAGCAGCGCCTTCATGGCGACGGCGTCGGCGATGTCGACGACGACGGTCGAAACGGCATCGTGCTTCTCGATGGCGGCGAGCTGGTCTTCCGAGCGGTCGGCGACGGTGACGCGGTAGTCTCCGCAATGGGCCAGCATGCGCGCGATGGTCGAGCCGATCTTGCCTGCGCCGATGACGACGATGTCCTTCATGTGATTACCCTCCGGCATGAATTGATGCACTTATTTTGAGGGGAGGGGCTGTCGATTTAAAGCGCCATATCTGGCATAATGCGTTATCATTATCGGCAGAACGACGGTGAAAATGAGCATTTCGACGCTAGGCGCCAAGGATCGCGCGCTTCTGGCCATCCTCAGCGAGAACGCCCGCGAACAGACGGCGACCATCGCCCGCAAGCTGGGCCTGTCGCGCACGACCGTGCAGGCGAAGATCGACCGGCTGGAGCGCGACGGCGTGATCGCCGGCTACGGCGTCAAGCTTTCCGACGCCTATGAGAGCGGCATGGTGAAGGCCCATGTGCTGATCACCATCGCGCCCAAGACCCTCGCCCGCATCACGACGGAGCTGCACGCCATTTCCGCCGTGCGCACGCTGCATTCGGTGAGCGGCAGCTTCGATCTCATCGCCGTGGTCGAGGCGGCGTCCATTGCGGAACTCGACCACCTGATCGACCGCATCGGCGCCATCGACGGCGTGGAGCGCACGCTGTCGTCGATCATCCTGTCGACGCGGATCAGGCGATAAAGCGCTCCGGCCGGTACGGCCCGATATTGATCACCGTGCGCTCGCCCAGCATCTTTTCCGCCAGCACGCGGCCGGTGATGGGGCCGAGGGTCATGCCGTGGTGGGCATGGCCGAAGGCGAACCAGAGACCGGCATGGCGTGGGGCCTTGCCGATGACCGGCATCATGTCCGGCGTGCAGGGGCGGGCGCCCATCCACGGTTCCTCGTCGCGCCGTTCGGCGAGCGGGAAGAATTCGCGGGCGACCTTTTCGGCGCGGCGAAGCTGGACCGGGGTTTTGCGCGTGTCGCGCCTGGCGAACTCCGCGCCGGTGGTGAGGCGGATGCCGCGCAGCATGGGGGCGAGGAAATAGCCGCGCTCGGCGTCGAGCACCCAGTTGTTGAGCGTCGCGCCCTCTTCCGCGCCGTAATGCATGTGGTAGCCGCGCTTGACGGCGAGCGGGAAGCGATAGCCGAGCTTGCGCGTCACCGTATCGGCCCAGGGGCCGAGCGCGACGACGACGTCCCTTGCTTCCAGCGGTCCCTCGGGCGTCGCGATGCGCCAGCCTTCGCCTTCAAGCACATGTTCGATGGTCGCCGCGTCGCCGGATTTCAATTCGCCGCCGAGGGACTGGAAATAGGCGAGGTAGCGCTTGAGGAGGCTCTGGGGATCGCGGATCGACCATGGGTCGGTCCAGCGCAGGCCGCCGGTCAGTTCCGCGCGGATATGCGGTTCGGCGGCGGCCACTTCCGCCGTCGTCAGCTTCTGGTGGTTGACGCCGAAATTGGCCGAAAGCTTTTCCGCCTCCGCATAGGCCTTGTCCCGCTCCTTCTCCGTGCGAAAGACCTTCATCCAGCCGTCCTTGCGGATGAGGTCGTCGGCACCGGAGGCGGCGATGAGGTCGGCGTGTTCGCTGATCGAATGTTCGATGAGCGGGGCATAGAGATGGGCGATGCTCTGGTGCTGGCGGAAGCCGGAATGCCACCAGTAGCGGGCGAGGAAGGGAATGATGCTCGGGATCGCCGAGGGGTGATAATGGGCGTCGATGGTGTTGTTCAGCGCGTAGCGGAAGAGCGCGCCGAAATCGTGCGGGAAGCCGTAAGGGAAGACGCCCTCGCGCTGGATGAGGCCGGCATTGCCGTAGGAGGTTTCCTCGGCCGGGCCGCGGCGGTCGATCATCACCACCTTCTTGCCGCGCCGGGCCAGATGGATCGCCGCCGAAATGCCGACCACGCCCGCGCCGAGAACAATCACATCCGCCTTCATCTGCCATTCCCCCTGTTGCCCGGCCTTTGGCCGGTGCGTTTATTGTCCTGCAAGTTTCAAGAGATTCTCGATGGCCGAACGCTCGAAACCGCCGATGCCCTCGGAAATGTCGGCCTTGATCGCCGTGGCCACGGCGTCCTCGTCGCGCTTGCGCAGCGCCTCGATGGCCTCCTGGTGGCGATCGACGAAATAGAGCTGGGCGACATGCTCCATGGCGATGCCGAGGAAGGGGCCGAGCTGGAGCCAGATGCTCTCCACCATCGGCATGATCACCTGCTCGGGATTGGCGGTGTATAGCGTGCGATGGAATTCCTGGTTCAGGAGGAGGGCGGTGCCGTTGTCCTTGCGGGCGATGGCCTCGTCCTGCGCGCGGTCGATCTCGGCGAGCTGGTCGATGCGGCGCTCGGTGATATGCGGCACGGCCCGGCGGGCGGCGTGCTGCTCCAGCATGGAGCGCAGCGAGACGAGTTCGCTGAAACGGTCCGCCGTCATGCGCGGCACCATGATGCGGCGATTGTCGAGCACGCGCAGCGCGCCTTCCGCGGAGAGACGGCGCAGCGCCTCGCGCACCGGCGTCGGGCTGCTCTCCATCGCCTCGGCAATGCCGCGGATGGTCAGCGATTCGCCGGGGCGGATCGAGCCGACCATGATGGCCTGGCGCAGGCGGCGATGCGCATATTCATGCGTCGTCATGCCTTCCGGCCGCTCCAGCGATTCCAGCGCCAAGTTGCCCAATCCATACCTCCTGTGAAAGGCTGTCGGGTGCCAGCCTGTCCTTCGTGACAGGTTCTAGCAGCTTGACCCGTGACAAGAAAGTGTGCATATCTGGAAAATGTGATCACAAAAATAATTATGTGATACGGAAGGGGATTTGACGTGACTGACGATTCCAACTGGCTGATCAATGCCGATGGCGTGGAGAGCATCCAGGCCGTCGTCTGCGACCTGAACGGCATTCTGCGCGGCAAGCGCGTGCCGGTAGGGCAGGCGGAAAAGGTGCTGAAGGGCGGTATCCGCATGCCGCTGTCCATCGTCGGCGTCGATGTGTGGGGTGAGGATATCGTCGGCTCGAGCCACGTCTTCGCCTCGGGCGACATGGACGGCATCTGCGCGGCGACCGGCCGCGGGCCGCTGCCCGTCAGCTGGACGCTGAAGCCTTCCGCCGTCGTGCCGCTCTGGCTGTTCAAGGAGAGCGGCGAGCCGTTCCTTGCCGATCCGCGTCAGGCGCTCGCCAATATCGTGCGGCAGTATAACGAGCTGGGCCTTCGCCCGGTCGTCGCCTCGGAAATGGAATTCTACCTGATCGACGCCGAGCCGGATCATGCCGAGCCGCCGATCTCGCCCTATACCGGCAAGCGCCTCGATTCCGACGCCATCCTCTCCATCGACGAACTCGACGATTTCGGCCAGTTCTTCTCCGACGTCTATGCGGAATGCGAGCGGCAGAACGTGCCGGCGGATTCGGCCGTCGCGGAAAACGGCATCGGCCAGTTCGAAATCAACCTGATGCATTCCGACGATCCGTTGAAAGCGGCCGACGACGCGCTGTTCTTCAAGCGCATCGTCAAGGGCATCGCGCGCAAGCACGGCTTTGCCGCCACCTTCATGGCCAAGCCCTACGGCATGCGCTCGGGCAGCGGCATGCACATGCATTTCAGCGTGATCGACGAGGACGGCAACAATGTCTTCGACGACGGCACGGCGGAAGGCTCGGCCATCATGAAACATGCCGTCGCCGGCCTGACGCGCGGCATGGCGGAATCGACCCTGCTCTTCGCCCCGCACTACAATTCCTATCGCCGCCTGCGCCCGGACACCCATGCGCCGACCTCGATTTCCTGGGGCTATGAGAACCGCACGGCCGCCATCCGCATTCCGGGCGGCAACAACAAGGCGCGGCGCATCGAGCACCGTGTCGCCGGCGCCGACGCCAACCCCTATCTCGTCATGGCCGCCATTCTCGGCGCTGCCCTCGTCGGCATCCGCAACAAGTGGGAGCCGCCGGCGCCGGTCTCGGGCCGGGCCTATCTTTCGCAGTTGCCGCGCATTCCCAGCGAATGGGGCTCTGCCGTCACCGCCTTCGAGAACGGCTCGATCGTCTCGGAAATCTTCGATGCGGATCTCCGCTCCATGCTGATCGCCTGCAAGCGGCAGGAAATCGCCGGTTTCGCCGAACAGGTGACCGACTTCGAATTCAGCGCCTACCTGGAAATCGTCTGATGGCCAACAAAGCTTCCTATGCCGGCAACGGCGAATATCCCGACAGCTACTACGCTGCTTCCCGCAACATCATCCGCACGCCGAAGGTGCTGGAGGGCGCGGTCACGGCCGATGTCGCCGTGCTCGGCGCCGGCTATTCCGGCCTCTCCACCGCCATCCACCTTGCCGAAAAGGGCTACAAGGTCGTGATGGTGGAAGGCGCCGGCATCGGCTGGGGCGCGTCCGGGCGCAATGGCGGCCAGCTCGTCAATGGCCTCAATGCCAGCCTCGACACGATCAAGCGCCGCTACGGCGACGAGGCCGGCGCCTTCATCGGCGGTCTGGTGCAGGAAGGCGGCAAGATCATCCGCCGCCTCGTTTCGCAGTACCAGATCGACTGTGACCTGAAGAATGGCAATATCTACGCCGCCTATACGCCCGCCCATATGAAGGAGCTGGAGCACAAGAAGGCGCTGTGGAAGAGCTACGGCATGGACGATTACCAGTTGCTGGACAAGGCTGCCATGCAGAAGCTGGTGAATACCGACGCCTATATCGGCGGCATGCTGGACACGAGCGGCGGCCACATGCACCCGCTCAACCTGACCCTCGGCGAGGCGAAGGCGCTGGAATCGCTCGGCGGCGTGATCTACGAACAGTCGCCCGTCATCCGCGTCGAGCATGAGGCGGAAAAGCCCGTCATTCATACCGCGAAAGGCAGCGTGACGGCGAATGCCGCCGTGCTTTGCGGCAACGCCTATCTCGGCCATGTCGTGCCGAAGCTCGTCTCGCGCGTCATGCCGGTTTCGACCCAGATGATCGCCACCGAGCCGCTGGGTGATCGCGCCGATGCACTGATCCCGAGCGACATGTGCGTGGAGGACGTGCGCTACATCCTCGACTATTTCCGCCTCTCGGCCGACAAGCGCATGATCTTCGGCGGCGGCACCGTCTATGGCGGCACGGACCCGGCCGACGTCAGGGCGAAAATCCGCCCGAACCTCGAAAAAGTCTTCCCGTCGCTGAAGGGCGTGAAGATCGACTATGCCTGGAGCGGCAATTTCGCGCTCTCCTTCTCGCGCGTGCCGCAGATGGGCAAGATCGGAAAGAACACCTATTTCGCCCATGGCTACAGCGGTCACGGCGTCACCGGCTCGCATCTCTTCGGCCAGATCCTGAGCGAAGCGATTCACGGCGATCTGTCGCGCTTCAACCAGTTCGAGAAGCTGCCCTGGATTCCCTTCCCGGGCGGTCGCATGTTCCGTGCGCAGTATTCGACCATCGGTTCCTGGTGGTACCAGTTCAAGGATGCCTTCGGTCTTTGAGGGCAATGCCTAAAACAGAAACGCCCGGCTTTCGCCGGGCGTTTTCGTCTGAGCTGGAGGTGCTCAGTGCCTTGCCGGCAGGCGCGGCAGGAAGATGGTGAGGATGCCGAGCAGCGGCATGTACGAGCAGAGCTTGTAGACATAGTCGATGCCGTGGCTGTCGGCGACGCCGCCGAGCAGGGCGGCGGCAAGGCCGCCCGCGCCGAAGGAGAAGCCGAAGAAGATGCCGGCGATCAGCCCGACGCGGCCCGGCACCAGTTCCTGCGCGAAGACGACGATGGCGGAGAAGGCCGAGGAGAAGATCAGGCCGATCAGCACCGTCAGCACGCCCGTCCAGAACAGGTTCGCATAGGGCAGCATCAGCGCGAAGGGGATGACACCGAGGATCGAGAACCAGATCACGAAGCGCGCGCCGAAGCGGTCGCCGATCGGGCCGCCCAGGAAGACGCCGACTGCCGAGGAGCCGAGGAAGAGGAACAGCATCAACTGCGCATCGCGCACGTCGAGGCCGAAGCGGCCGATCGTGTAGAAGGTGAAGTAGCTGGAGAGGCTGGAGAGATAGGCGTTCTTCGTGGTCGTCAGAACGATGAGCACGATGAGCGCCCAGGCGACCCGGCCGCGCGGCAGCGGCAGCGTGCGGCTGATGGCGGGGCGGCTTGCGGCGTTGCGGCGCTCGCCGGCATACCAGTTGCCGACCCAGGTCAGGATCATCATGCCGATCAGCGCCACCGCCGAGAACCAGGCGACGCTCGTCTGGCCGAAGGGCAGCACGATGAAGGCGGCAAGCAGCGGGCCGATTGCCGTGCCGGCATTGCCGCCGACCTGGAACATGGACTGCGCAAGGCCATGCCGCCCGCCGGAGGCAAGGCGTGCGACGCGCGAGGATTCGGGATGGAAGATCGCCGAGCCGAGACCGATCATGCAGGCGCCGAGGACCAGCATGGGGAAGGAATGCGCATAGGCGAGCAGGATGAGCCCGACGAAACTGCTGCCCATGCCGACCGGCAGGGAGAAGGGCATCGGCCAGCGGTCCGTCACCATGCCGATGGCCGGCTGCAGCAGCGAGGCCGTGACCTGGAAGGCCATGGTCAGAAGGCCGATCTGCACGAAGTCGAGCGCGTAGTTCTCCTTCAGCAGCGGATAGATCGACGTCAGCAGCGACTGCATGATGTCGTTCAGCATGTGGCAGGCGCTGACCGCGATGATGACGGAATAGGTGGTGGCGGCAGCGGCGCTACGGGGCGCCGCGGGAACGACAGTCGACATGGTTGCCTCGAAAGATGAGATGCCCGGCTCGGCATTTTTTGCTCAAATACAAGGATTGCTTGCGGCCTGCTTTTGTGCTGAGGTCCATTTCTTACGCGAGTGGGCCAAAATGGAAAAACTGACCGCAGCGCGCCTCAAGGCGCTGGACGAGGACCACGTCCATAACCTCGCCCGCATGGAGCAGTCGAACGAGGACGTTCTGGTCCACAGTTCGGATATTCCGGGCGGCTATACCGTGCCGCCGCACCGGCATCGCCGCACGCAGTTCCTCTGCGTCTTCTCCGGTGTCGTGCTGGTGGCGACGGGGCGCGGGCGCTGGATGATCCCGCCCGGCCATGCGCTGCTGATCCCCCGCGGCCTCGAACATTCGGTCGAAATGTACAGCGATGTCAGCATGCGCTCGGTCTATATCTATTCGCCGGAGGGCCGGGCCGCCTCGCAGGAGCCGACCGTGCTCGAAGTCACCGACCTTGCCCGCCAGCTCATCACCGAGGCCGTGCGCAAGGGGGCGATGGCGGAGGATCGCGCGCGGGCCGAACTTGTGATGGCGCTGCTTCTGGACGAGATCGGCCGGCTGCCCGAGCGCCGCCTCGGCCTGCCTTTCCCGGAAAGCGGGCGGCTTGCCGGCCTCTGCCGCGATTTCGTCGAGCAGCCTTCGCCGACGGTGAAGATCGACGACTGGGCGCGGCGTCTCAACATGAGCCGGCGCACCTTCACCCGTTTCTTCCGGCAGGAAATGGGCGTCAGCTTCGTCACCTGGCGGCAGCAGGCCTGCCTGTTCGCCTGCCTGCCGCGCCTTGCGGCCGGCGAGCCGGTGACGCGCGTGGCGCTCGATGCCGGCTACGAGAGCGTGCCGGCCTTCACCACCATGTTCAAGCGCATGCTCGGCACCTCGCCGCGCGTCTATCTCACCGATCGCAAGGCCGCCTGAGCGCGACGTCTCAAAAAGACCGGCAAAGGACGCGATCCGGGGACTGTATTCCGCCGGCTTTTGGGATTAGGAAGAGGTGCGGGACCCAAACAGGGCCGCGAACCGGGAGCGCAAGCCGCACGGGAGACGGATGTGAGGAAGATACTGGTCATCGGCATCGGCGCGGGCAATCCCGAGCACATGACCGTGCAGGCCATCAAGGCGCTGAACCGGGCCGATGTGCTGCTCATCCCGACCAAGGGCGCGGAAAAGGCATACCTTGCCGACGTGCGCCGCGAGATCTGCGACCGTTTCCTCGAAAATTCTTCATGCCGTATCCTCGACTATGCCGTGCCGGTGCGCCGCGCCGATGGCACCTATGAGGACGGCGTTCACGACTGGCACCGCGCCATTGCCGGTATCTACGAGCGCACGCTTCTGAACGAGCTTGGCGAGAACCAGACGCTCGGTCTTCTCGTCTGGGGCGACCCGATGCTCTACGACAGCACATTGCGCATCGTCGAGCATGTGCGCACTGCCGGAAACGTCGCCTTCGAAACCGAGGTCATCCCCGGCATCACCAGCGTGCAGGCGCTTTGCGCGGGCCATGGCATCGCGCTCAACCGCATCGGCCTGCCCGTCGAGATCACCACCGGCCGCCGCCTTTCGGAGGGCTGGCCGGAATCCTCCCGTGATGCGCTCGTCATGCTCGACGGCGTGCAGGCCTTCCGCACGGTGGAAGACCCGGAGGCGGAAATCTGGTGGGGTGCCTATCTTGGCACGCCGCACGAAATCCTGCTGTCCGGCAAGCTTGCGGACATTGCCGAGACCATCACGGAAACCCGGGCCAAGGCGCGCGAGGCGCATGGCTGGATCATGGACACCTACCTGATCCGCCGCCCGGCCGGCGAGGAGGAGGGCGCATGACGGTTCCTGCGCTGGACACCCTGCGCCGCGGCGCCTGCCCTTCGCTGTCCGCGCCAATGCGGACCGGCGACGGCCTTCTCGTGCGCCTGCGCCCCGCCGCCCCGGCGCTGGCGGCCGAAGACCTGCTCACCCTTGCCGACCTCGCCCGCGAACACGGCAATGGCCTGATCGAGATCACCGCCCGCGGCAATCTCCAGCTTCGTGGCCTGACGGAGGCTTCGGTGCCGCGCCTTGCCGAAGGGCTAGCCGCCGCCGGCATCGTGCCGCAGACGGGCGTCGCCATCGAAATCCCGCCGCTCTCGGGCATCGACCCCTCCGAGACTGTCGATGCGACGCCGGTGGCCGATGCGCTGCGCAAGGCCATCGCGGCGGCTTCGCTCATTCTCGCGCCCAAGCTTGCCATCGTCGTCGATGGCGGCGGCGTGCTCTCCCTTGGCGACATGGTGGCCGATATCCGGCTCGATGCGGTTGCGGCCGGCTGGCGGCTGTCGGTCGGCGGTGATCGGCAGGCGGCGCGACCCGTCGCGGTGCTGGCGGAAGATCGCGTCATTGCCGGTACGATGACCGTCATCGCCGCCCTTGCCGCCCTCGGCCCGGCTGCCCGCGGGCGTGACCTCGACGCTGCGGCGCTTGCCGCTGAATTCGGTGTGGTCTCGGAACCGCCCCCTTTCGCTGCTCTTTCCCGCCATCCGCTCGGCATTCACCGTATAGGTGGCGAACGCGTGCTCGGCATCGCCCCAGCCTATGGCCAGATGCAGGCCGATAAGCTCGCTGCCCTCGTGAAAGGCCTTGTCGCCTGTGGTGCTTCCGAATTCCGGCTCGCGCCGCATCGCATGCTGCTCGTGCGTGGGTTTTCTGGGGAAGGGCTGGCGGAGGCTGAAGCCTGTGCCAGCCTTGAAGGTTTCTGGTGCACGGATACCGCGCCCGGCCGCTCCATCTCGATCTGCGCCGGTGCCGCCGGCTGCGCTTCGGCCCGTTTCGATACCCATGCCGCAGCCGATGCCGTCGTGAGGGGTGCCGGAGAGTTGCTCGATGGTTCCGTCGACGTGCATATTTCCGGCTGCCCGAAGGGCTGCGCACATCCCGCTCGCGCCGCCGTCACGCTTTGCGGCACGGCCGCAGGCGTCGGGCTTGTGCTCGATGGGCGTGCCGGTGATGCGCCGGCCGCTGCCCTTCCCGTCGAAGACCTCCCATCCGCGATCCGGCGTCTCGGCACTCTCTTGCGCGCGCAGCGCAAGGAGGGCGAGACGGCGAAGAGTTTTATCGACCGCACCGCACCTGCCGCCCTCGTTTCCGCTTATCAAGGCCCGCAATGACAGACTACGACTACATAAAAGATGGCACCGCCATCTATGAAAAATCCTTCGCGATCATCCGCGCCGAGGCCGATCTTTCCCGCTTTTCCGAGGCGGAATCGGATGTCGCCGTGCGCATGATCCATGCGGCCGGTCTTGTCGAGGCGGCGGCGCATTTCGTCTTCTCGCCGGATTTCGTGGGCTCGGCCCGCACGGCGCTTCAGGCCGGCGCGCCGATCTTCTGCGATGCCGAAATGGTGGCGCGCGGCGTCACCGCCGCCCGCCTGCCGGCAAACAATGACGTGATCTGCACGCTGCGCGACCCGCGCACGCCGGAGATTGCCAAAGAGATCGACAACACCCGCTCGGCCGCCGCCATCCGCCTCTGGCTGGAGCGCATGGCCGGTTCGGTCGTCGCCATCGGCAATGCGCCGACAGCCCTTTTCTATCTGCTGGAACTCCTGCGCGACGGCGCGCCAAAACCGGCGGCGATCCTCGGCATGCCGGTCGGCTTCGTCGGCGCGGCGGAATCGAAGGATGCGCTGGCGGAAAATTCCTACGGCGTGCCCTTCGCCATCGTGCGCGGCCGCCTCGGCGGCAGCGCCATGACGGCCGCCGCCCTCAATTCGCTGGCAAGGCCGGGAGTATGACTATGACGGGACGACTCTATGGCGTGGGCACCGGCCCGGGCGATCCGGAACTCCTGACGCTGAAGGCCGTGCGGGCTATCGGCGAAGCCGATGTGCTGGCCTATTTCGCGAAGGCGGGCCGCTCCGGCAATGGCCGCGCCATCGTCGAGGGCCTTCTGAAGTCCGGCATGGTGGAGCTGCCGCTCTACTATCCGGTGACGGTCGAGATCGACAAGGAGCACGACGACTACAAGAGCCAGATCACGGCCTTCTACGATGCTTCCGCCGCCGCCGTCGCGGAACACCTTGCCGCCGGCCGCACGGTCGCGATCCTCTCCGAGGGCGACCCGATGTTCTACGGCTCCTACATGCATCTGCATGTGCGCCTTGCCGGCCGGTTCCCGACGGAGGTCATACCCGGCATCACCGCCATGTCCGGCTGCTGGTCGCTCTCCGGCCTGCCAATCGTGCAGGGCGACGACGTGCTCTCCGTGCTGCCCGGCACGATGGGTGAGGAGCAATTGTCGCGCCGGCTCGGAGATACCGAGGCCGCCGTCATCATGAAGGTCGGGCGCAACCTGCCGAAGATCCGCCGGGCGCTTGCCAATGCCGGGCGGCTCGGCGAGGCGGTCTATGTGGAGCGCGGCACCACGCCCTCAGGCAAGTCCATGCGCCTTTCCGAAAAGCTCGACGATACCGCGCCCTATTTCTCGCTGGTGCTCGTGCCCGGCTGGAGCGGCCGTCCATGACCGGCAGGCTCCATGTGATTGGCACCGGCCCCGGCAATCCGGACCAGATGACGCCGGAGGCGCTGCGTGCCGTCGAGGCCTCGACCGAGTTCTTCGGCTATTTCCCCTATATCGACCGGCTGAATCTGCGGCCGGACCAGATCAAGGTCGCTTCCGACAATCGCGAGGAACTGAACCGTGCCGAGGCGGCGCTGGCGCGGGCCGCAACGGGTGTGAATGTCTGCGTCGTCTCGGGCGGCGATCCGGGCGTCTTCGCCATGGCGGCGGCGGTCTGCGAGGCCATCGATGCCGGGCCGGAGGAATGGAAGTCCGTCGATCTCGTCGTGGTGCCGGGCGTCACGGCCATGCTGGCGGTCGCGGCACGCATCGGCGCGCCGCTCGGTCATGATTTCTGTGCCATCTCGCTCTCGGACAACCTGAAGCCCTGGGAGATCATCGAGAGGCGGCTGCGCATGGTCGCCGAAGCCGGCCTCGTAATCGCGCTCTACAACCCGATCAGCAAGGCACGGCCCTGGCAGCTTGGCAAGGCCTTCGAGATTTTGCGAGAGGTCCTGCCGGGTGAGACACCCGTCATCTTCGGCCGCGCGGCGGGCCGGCCGGACGAGCGCATGCTGGTCATGCCGCTCGGAGAAGCAGAGGCGGAGCGCGCCGACATGGCGACCTGTGTCGTCATCGGCTCGCCGGAAACCCGCGTCATCGCGCGGCCGGACCTGCCGGACCTCGTCTATACGCCGCGCTTCCTGAAGGCGCCGAGCAAATGATCGGCAAGCCGCAACGCCTCCTCGACCGTCCCGGCGCGATGACCATCGCCCGCCGCCGCCCGCTCGACCAGAAGGACGGGCAGGCTGAGGATGCGCGCGGCGACGATCTTGCCATAGGTGGCGTCACCGCCGGAATTCTTGCTGACGATGACGTCGATGCGGCGATCCCGCAGCAGCGCCACCTCTGCCTCGACGGCGAAGGGGCCGCGGGCGAGCAAGTACTCCACATCGGGTGCATCGAGCGGCGGATCGACGGGATCGACGCTGCGCACGAGATAGTGGTGCTGCGGCGCGGCGTCGAAGGCCTTGGCCTCCTGCCGGCCGATGGCGAGGAAGACGCGGCGCGGCTCCCCACCCAGCGCAGTCACCGCCTCGGCAATAGAAGTGACACGCGTCCAGCGGTCGCCGTCCGTTTCTTCCCAGCCGAGGCGCTCCAGCCGCAGCAGGGGGATACCGGCCGCCTTACTGGCGATGCCGGCATTGGCGGAAATCTGTCTTGCGAAAGGATGAGTGGCGTCGATGAGCAGATCGATGGTTTCGCCGCGCAGATAGGCGGCAAGTCCCTCTGCGCCGCCGAACCCTCCGCTGCGCACCGGCACGGGCTGCGGCGCGGGATCGAGCGTGCGGCCGGCGAGCGACAGCGTGACGGCGAGATCGGTTCGCCTAGCAAGCCGGGCCGCAAGGTCCCGGGCCTCGGTCGCGCCGCCCAGTATGAGGATGCGTCTCTTGTCCATGCCTGATCCAGCTCCCCCGTGGCTCACCATCGTCGGCATCGGCGAGGATGGTCTAGCCGGTCTCGGCGACGAGGCCAAGGCCGCCATCGCTGCGGCTGTTCTGGTCTTCGGTGGCGCGCGGCATCTGGAGCTTGCCGATGCGGCGATCCATGGTGAAAGACACGTCTGGCTGAGCCCCTTCGAGCGTTCCGTGGAGGCGGTGCTGGCGGCGCGGGGGCGCCCCGTCGCGGTGCTCGCCTCGGGCGATCCCTTCTTCTACGGCGTCGGCGTCACGCTTTGCAGGCGCATTTCGCGGGCGGAAATGCGGGTCTTCCCCGCGCCCTCCTCCTTCAGCCTCGCTGCCGCGCGCATGGGCTGGGCGTTGCAGGATACAGCGTGTGTTTCCCTGCACGGCCGTCCCATCGACCTCATCCGTCCGCATCTCCATCCCGGCAGCCGCATCCTCGCGCTGACCTCGGATAGCGATGGCCCGGCGGCGCTCGCGGCCCTTCTGGCCGAAAGCGGCTTTGGCGCATCGTGCCTCACCGTGCTGGAAGCGCTGGGCGGTGCGCGGGAACGGGTGAGCAGCCATCGGGCGGATCGATTTGCGCTTGCGGATGCGGACATGCTCAATGTCTGCGCCGTGGAAGTGGCGGCCGGCGAGGGCGCGCGCATCCTCGCCCTCACGCCCGGCCTCGATGACAGCCTTTTCGAGCATGATGGCCAGATCACCAAGCGCGAGGTCCGCGCGCTGACGCTCTCGGTGCTCGCGCCCCGGCGCGGCGCGCTTCTGTGGGATATCGGCGCGGGGTCCGGTTCCATCGGCATCGAATGGATGCTGGCCGATCCCTCGCTTCGGGCGATTGCCGTCGAGGGTCACCCGGAGCGCGCCGCCCGCATTCGCCGTAATGCGCGAGGCTTCGGCGTGCCGGGGCTTTCCGTCGTGGAAGGCGCCGCGCCGGCGGCGCTGGCCGGGCTTGCCGCGCCGGACGCCATCTTCATCGGCGGCGGCGGCAGCGAGGCGGGGGTGGTGGAAGCCGCGCTTTCCGGCCTGAAACCCGGCGGACGGCTTGTCGCCAATGCTGTGACGACGGAAATGGAGGCCGTGCTTCTGGCCCATCATGCCCGGCTCGGCGGTTCGCTGGTCCGCATCGATATCGCGCGGGCCTCGCCCGTCGGCCGGATGACCGGCTGGCGGCCGGCCATGCCGGTGACGCAATGGAGCTGGGTGAAGCCGGCTAAACAAACTGAGGGATGACATGACCGTTCACTTCATCGGCGCCGGTCCGGGCGCTGCCGATCTCATCACCGTGCGCGGCCGCGATCTCATTGGCAAATGTCCGGTCTGCCTCTATGCCGGCTCCATCGTCTCGCCGGAACTGCTGCAATATTGCCCGCCGGGTGCGCGTATCGTCGATACGGCGCCGATGTCGCTCGACGAGATTGAAGCCGAATATGTCCGCGCCGCGGCTGCGGGCGAGGATGTGGCGCGCCTCCATTCCGGCGACCTTTCGGTCTGGAGCGCCGTCGCCGAGCAGATCCGCCGGCTGGAAAAGCATGGCATCGCCTATACGATGACGCCGGGCGTGCCCTCCTTTGCCGCCGCCGCCTCGGCGCTCGGCCGCGAACTCACCATTCCGGCCGTTGCGCAGAGCCTCGTGCTCACCCGCGTCTCCGGCCGCGCCTCGCCCATGCCGAACCGCGAGACGCTGGAAGGTTTTGGCGCGACGGGGGCGACGCTGGCGATCCATCTCGCCATCCATGCGCTCGACAAGGTCGTGGAAGACCTGACGCCGCTCTACGGGGCCGATTGCCCGGTCGCCATCGTGGTCAAGGCGTCCTGGCCGGACGAGCGGGTCGTGCGCGGCACGCTGGCCGATATCGCGGGGAAGGTCGCGCAAGAGCCTATCGAGCGCACGGCGCTGATCTTTGTCGGCCGCACGCTGGCTGCGGAGGATTTTCGCGAAAGCTCGCTTTACGATCCTGCCTATCAGCGCCGCTTCCGCGGCCGCGGCGACTAGGACCGACCGACCGACATTCAGCCCATGCCGGCCTGCAAATAGCACTTTTCCGGACTTCCGGTGCTCACGTACCGAAAGTACGCTGCGCTCCGGGTCCCGCAAAAGCACCATTTTCGGCTCAGCCTGAACTGAATGTCGATCGGTCCTAAAGCAGCTTTTCGAAGGCGAGCGCGGCCTTGGAGCGGTAGCGCTCCTTGTGCCGCAGCAAGCGGAAGGCGCGCTCGGGCAGGTCGAAGGCGACGGGTGCGAGGCGGCCGGTCGCAAGATCGTCCCGCACCACATATTCCGAAACGGCCGTCAGGGCGTTTCCGGCAAGCACGGCGCTACGCACCGCCTCGTTGGAGGGCAGCGACAGGGCGATATCCAGCGCCGTTTCGTCCAGCGCCGAGGTCAGCGCGCTGCGGGTACCGGAGCCGGGTTCGCGCAGCACCCAGCGTGCCTGCGTCAGCTCATCTGGCGTGACGGGCCTGCCGGCGAAGGCATGGCCGGCAGGGGCGACGACGAGCACCCGGTCGCGGGCGACGATGCGCTGTGACAGGGCGGGGTGGTCCACTTCACCCTCGATGATGCCCAGTTCCGCCCGCCCCTCCAGAACGGCCTCGGCCGCCTGTTCCGTATTGCCGCCCACTATGCGGATATCGATCGCCGGATAGGCCTCGTGGAAGCGCAGAAGGAGCGGCGGCAGCCAGTAGCCGACCACCGTCTGGCTTGCGGCGATGGCGAGCGTGCCGCGCTTCAGGCCGCCGATCTCGGTGAGGAAGAGGTCGGCGCTTGTCGCGCGCGCCAGCGTCGCTTTCGCTTCGGGCAGGAAGGCGAGCCCCGCTTCCGTCAGCTCGATCCGTCGGCCTGTCCGGTGGAAGAGGGCGATGCCGTAGCGCTCTTCCAGCACGCGGATTGCCGAGCTTACCGCCGACGGCGTGAGATGCAGCGCCTCGGCGGCCTGGGTGAGATGTTCCCGCTCCGCCACGGCGACGAAGATGCGGAGCTGTTCCAGCGTCATCATTGTTCGATCCAGTCGAATGAAATGTCAGATATTTGCCGATGGATCGAATGGTTTTTCAAGCGCATTGCTCTGCGTATGGAAAAAACACCCAAAAAACATTCGATCCTTGGAATTCGCGCTTTGGCGCCCGGCGTGCTGCTCTCGGCGCTGGTGTCCGGCCTCGCGCTCGTTGCCGAGCGGCTCGAACTCACGTTGACGGGCGGCGCATGGATCGAGGCGCTGGTGCTGGCGATCCTTATCGGCGCGGTCGTTCGTCTCTTCCTGCGCCGGCCGGAGACCTTCGAGTCGGGCATCGCCTTTTCGGCTAAGTATTTTCTGGAAGTCGCCATCGTTCTGCTCGGCGCGGGTGTCAGCGCGGCGGCGATTGCCGGCATGGGCCTGCCCCTGATCGGCGCCATTGCGGCGGTGGTGGCCGTGTCCTTGATCGCCAGCTATGGAATCGGTCGGGGGCTCGGGCTTTCACGCCGTGTCGCGCTGCTGGTCGCCTGCGGCAATTCGATCTGCGGCAATTCCGCAATTGCCGCGACGGCGCCGGTCATCCATGCGGATGCGGAGGATGTCGCCTCGTCCATCGCATTTACGGCGGTGCTCGGCATGGCGACGGTGCTGCTGCTGCCGGCGCTCGTGCCGCTGCTCGGCCTGTCGGCGACGGGCTACGGCGTGATGGCGGGCATGACGGTCTATGCGGTGCCGCAGGTTCTGGCGGCGACCGCCCCGGTCTCTGCCCTCAGCATCCAGATCGGCACCTTCGTCAAGCTGGTGCGGGTGCTGATGCTCGGGCCGGTCATCTTCGTGCTGTCGCTCGCCTCCGGCAAGGCGGGCGGCCGCCGGCCGGCGCTTCATCGGCTGGTGCCCTGGTTCATCCTCGGCTTCCTCGCCATGCTTTTCGCGCGCAGCGTCGGCCTCATCGATGCCGGACTTGCCGGGGGCATGAGCAAGGCCGCCACCGTGCTGACGATCCTTTCCATGGCCGCGCTCGGCCTAGGCATCGATCTGCGGCGCGTTCTGCGTGCCGGGCCGCGGGTGACGGTGGCGGTCGTGCTGTCGCTCGGCGTGCTGGTCGTCGCCAGCTACGCCATGGTGCTTCTCCTCAACCTCGCGACGGCCTGATGCCGCTCAGGCCGCGTTTTCCCGCGCGGTCGTCGGGATGTAGTTGAGCACCGGGCCGAGCCAGCGTTCCACTTCGGCGATTTCCATGCCCTTGCGGCGGGCATAGTCCTCCACCTGGTCGCGCTCCACCTTGGCGACGCCGAAATAGTAGCTTTCGGGCGAGGCGATGTAGAGGCCGGAGACGGAGGAGCCGGGCCACATGGCGTAGCTCTCCGTCAGCGTCACGCCGATTTCCTTCTCTGCGTCGAGCAGGTGGAAGAGCGTCGTCTTTTCCGTATGGTCCGGCTGGGCGGGATAGCCCGGCGCGGGGCGGATGCCGGCATAGGGCTCGCCGATCAGGTCGGTCGGGCCGAAGGTCTCGTCCGGGGCGTAGCCCCAGAGTTCCCGGCGCACATATTCATGCATGCGCTCCGCGAAGGCCTCGGCGAAGCGGTCGGCCAGCGCCTTGACGAGGATCGAGTTGTAATCGTCGTTCGCCCGCTCGAAGCGCTCGGCAATGGCGATCTCGCCGATGCCGGCGGTGACGACGAAGCCGCCCAGATAATCCTCTTTGCCGCTATCGACGGGTGCGACGAAATCGGAGAGCGCCACGTTGGGCCGGCCGTCGCGCTTGGAAAGCTGCTGGCGAAGTGTGAAGAAGGTGGCAAGCTCCGCCTTGCGCGCCTCGTCGGTGAAGAGACGGATATCGTCGCCCACCACTCCGGCCGGCCAGAAGCCGACGACGGCCTTCGGCGTGAACCATTTTTCGGTGACGATCTTTTCCAGCATCGCCTGTGCGTCGGCGAAGAGCTGGCGGGCGGCGGGGCCCTGTTTCTCGTCGTCGAGGATTTTCGGATAGACGCCCTTCAGTTCCCAGGTCTGGAAGAACGGGGTCCAGTCGATGTAGCGGGCGAGGTCCGCGAGGTCCCAGTCCTGGAAGACGCGCGTGCCGAGAAAGGACGGCGTCTTGGGCTGGTAGGCGGACCAGTCGGCCTTGAAGGCGTTGTCGCGGGCCCTGGTTATGGGCAGGCGCTGCTTTTCCGCCTCGCTGCGTGCATGGGCGTCGGCCACCTTGCGGTATTCCGCCTTCAGCGTCTCGACATAGCCGAGCTTCATCTCGGGCGAAAGCAGGCTGCCGACGACGCCGACGGCTCGGCTGGCGTCGGTGACATAGACGGCCTGACCGCGCTCGTAGCGGGGGTGGATCTTCACCGCCGTGTGGACACGGCTGGTCGTCGCCCCGCCGATGAGGAGGGGAATGTCGAAGCCCTCGCGCTCCATTTCGGCGGCGACATGCACCATCTCGTCCAGCGAGGGGGTGATGAGGCCGGAAAGGCCGATGATGTCGACCTTCTCCGCCTTCGCGGTTTCAAGAATCTTCGTTGCCGGCACCATGACGCCGAGGTCGATGATCTCGTAATTGTTGCAGGCGAGCACGACGCCGACGATGTTCTTGCCGATATCGTGTACGTCGCCCTTGACGGTGGCCATCAGGATTTTCCCCGCGCTCTGCCGTTCGCCGCTGCCGCCATTGGCGCGCTTTTCGGCCTCCATGTAGGGCAGCAGAACGGCGACGGCCTGCTTCATCACGCGGGCGGATTTCACCACCTGCGGCAGGAACATCTTGCCTGCGCCGAAAAGGTCGCCGACAACGTTCATGCCGGCCATCAGCGGGCCCTCGATGACATGCAGCGGTCGCTCGGCATTCTGGCGGGCCTCTTCCGTGTCTTCTTCCACGAATTCGGTGATGCCGTTGACGAGGGCGTGTTCCAGCCGCTTTTCCACCGGCCATTCGCGCCAGGCGAGGTCGCGCTCCTTGGCCTCCTTGCCGCCCGCGCCCTTGAAGCGCTCGGCGATCTCGAGCATGCGCTCGGTGGCGGTGCCGCCGGCCTTGGGCACGCGGTTCAGCACCACATCCTCGCAGGCCTCGCGCAGTTCCGGCTCGATCGTGTCGTAGACGGCAAGCTGGCCGGCATTGACGATGCCCATGTCCATGCCCGCCTGGATGGCATGGTAGAGGAAGACGGCGTGCATCGCCTCGCGCACCGGCTCGTTGCCCCGGAAGGAGAAGGAGAGGTTGGAGACGCCGCCGGAGATATGCACATGCGGCAGCGTCGCGGTGATGTCCCGCGTCGCCTCGATGAAGTCGACGCCGTAATTGTCGTGCTCCTCGATGCCGGTGGCGACGGCGAAGATGTTCGGGTCGAAGACGATGTCTTCCGGGGCGAGGCCGGCGACTTCGGTCAGGAGCTTGTAGGCGCGGGTGCAGATTTCCACCTTGCGCGCCTTGGTATCGGCCTGCCCGGTCTCGTCGAAGGCCATGACGACGACGGCCGCGCCATAGGCGCGCACGAGCTTCGCGTGGTGCAGGAAGGCTTCCTCGCCTTCCTTCAGGGAGATCGAGTTGACCAGCGGCTTGCCCTGCACGCATTTCAGGCCCGCCTCGATCACTTCCCATTTGGAGCTGTCGATCATGACGGGGACGCGGGCGATGTCCGGCTCGGCGGCGACGAGGTTGAGATATTCCGTCATCGCCCGGCCGGAATCGATCAGGCCCTCATCCATGTTGATGTCGATGATCTGCGCGCCGTTCGCTACCTGGTCGCGGGCGACGTCGAGGGCGGCCGCATAGTCGCCCGCGGTGATCAGCTTGCGGAATTTCGCCGAGCCGGTGACGTTGGTGCGCTCGCCGACATTCACGAAGGGAATGGCCTCGGTCAGCGTGAAGGGCTCGAGGCCGGAAAGGCGCATGTGGCGGGGAATATCGGGGATTTTGCGCGGCTTGTGGCGCGCGGCGGCCTCGGCGATGGCGCGGATATGATCCGGCGTCGAGCCGCAGCAGCCGCCGACGACATTGACAAGGCCATCGCGCATGAAGCCTTCGATCTGCGCGGCCATTTCCTCCGGCGTCTCGTCGTAAAGGCCGAAGGCGTTCGGCAGGCCGGCATTGGGATAGGCGCAGACGAAGGTCTGCGCGACGGAGGAAATTTCTGCGAGATGGGCGCGCATGGCATTGGCGCCGAGCGCGCAGTTGAGGCCGATGGAGAAGGGATCGGCATGGCGCACCGAGTTCCAGAAGGCCTCCGGCGTCTGGCCGGAAAGGGTGCGGCCGGAAAGGTCGGTGATCGTGCCGGAGATCATGACGGGCAGATCGATGCCCTTTTCCTCGAACACTTCGCGCGTCGCGAAGATCGCGGCCTTGGCGTTCAGCGTGTCGAAGATCGTCTCGATCAGGATGATGTCGGCCCCGCCGTCGATGAGGCCGCGCACCTGATCGGCATAGGCGGTGCGCAGGTTGTCGAAGGTGACGGCGCGGTAGCCGGGATTGTTGACGTCCGGCGAGATGGAGGCGGTGCGGTTGGTCGGGCCGAGCGCGCCGGCGACGAAGCGGCGGCGGCCGTCCTTCTGCTGCGCACGCAGGCCGGCGCGGCGGGCAAGGCGCGCGCCGTCGCGGTTCAGCTCATACACCATGTCTTCCATGCCGTAGTCGGCCTGGGCGATGGTGGTGGAGGAGAAGGTGTTGGTCTCGAGGATATCGGCGCCGGCAAGCGCATAGCGATAGTGGATGTCCTCGATCGCGCCCGGCTGGGTGAGGGTCAGCAGGTCGTTGTTGCCCTGCTGGTGGCAGGCGCAGTCGCCGAAGCGGTCGCCGCGGAAATCCTCCTCCACCAGCTTCAGCGTCTGGATTTCCGTGCCCATCGCGCCATCGAGAACGAGGATGCGTTCGCGGGCGGCGGCCTCAAGGGCGGCACGAATCTCCTTGCCGTCGCGGGGTGGCTGTTCAGGCCCGAAAAGGGCGTCCAGGGGGGAGTTGGCCATGACAGGACCTCCGCTGCGCATATCGATGCATTCGAAGTCACATAAAGATATCTTTATGTCAATATGTCTCTATGTGGCGGGCCGTTTTCATCGGGCGCGGCGATTCACCAAAACCGCAGATCGGGGGCGGCGCTGCGCCATCTCGTCCCGTTGACATGTTGCAAGTCTTTGCCCTTACGGCTAAAAAATGCCGTTTTCATGCACCACGCGGCCAGGATGCCAATCTGCGTGTCGCTTGAGCCATATCCCTCCGTGAGGCGCCATGAAGGCGCGGTCCGGTGTCATGGCTGAACGCGGCACCGAGAAGAAGCCTGTCCGCGAAAAACCCTCCGGCGCAAAGGCCATTGCCGGATGGATCAACATGGCCGGATCCAGAATCAGAAACATGCCCCTGAACACTACGCCGCAAGCTCCGCGCGACGCCGATGCCAAGCAGATCGACTATAACGACTCGATCCGCGCCACCTATCTGACGCTGGAGGAGCTGGCCGAATGCGGCGAGACGCTCGCGCGCGACAGGACGGCATCGCTGCCCGGCTACCGGCCCTTCGAGTTCCGCCCCCGGCACAAGGAGAACGAGAAGGAAATCTTCCGCGTCTATCAGGCGACGGCCAAGGATGTGGAAGCGGGCGCCCAGATCACCCCGGCGGCCGAATGGCTGCTCGACAACTACTACGTCATCGAAGAGGCCATCCAGGAAGTCCGCCGCGACTTCCCGCGCCGCTTCTTCCGCCAGCTTCCGACCATGGAGATCGACGGCCAGCCGATCCCGCGCACGCTGGCGCTCGCCTGGCTCTATGTCGCCCATACGCATAGCGGCGTCTCCGTGGAGAGCCTGACGGCCTTCGTGCAGGGTTTCCAGAAGATCGACGCGCTGAAGATCGGCGAACTCTGGGCGCTGCCCTCCTTCGTGCGCTTCGTGCTGCTCGAGAACCTGCGCCGCATTTCCAGCCGCGTCGAGCGCTCGCGCAAGATGCGCATCAAGGCCAATGAGGTGGCCGACGAACTGGTGCGCCTCAACGACCCGGAAAAGTGCATCGCGCATCTCAGCGCGCTGGAAAGCTTCGTCGAGGACAACACCTTCGTCATCCAGCTTCTCTATCGCCTGCGCGACGGCCTTCAGGCCTCCGGCGCGGTGATCCAGTGGCTGGAGCGCAAGATCGAGAGCCGCGGCAGCGACCTCGAGGAACTGATCGTCGCGGAAAACAACCGCCTGTCTTCCGGCAACGTCACGATGAGTTCGCTCATCAAGGGCCTGCGCACGGTGGACGATACGGAATGGCCCGGCTGGTTCGAGAGTGTCAGCCGCCTCGACGAGGCGCTGCGCCAGCGCTCCGACTATAGCGATCTCGATTTCGGCTCGCGCAACAAGTACCGCAATTCCATCGAGCGCTTCGCCCGCCGCTCCGGCAAGACGGAGCTGGAAGTCACGGAAACGGCGCTCGACATGACGGCGGAAGACGCCGCGGCCCATGCGGACGATCCAGACTACGAGGCCAATGTCGCCTCCTTCATCGTCGGCAAGCAGCGCAAGCTCCTGGAAAAGCGCATCGGCTACCGGCCGACGGCGGTGCAGCGCGTCGTGCGCCTCACCCGCAAGCTCGACTGGCTGGCGGTGGCCGGGCCGAACATCATCCTCACGCTGCTGGCGATGATTGCGGTCTACTATTTTCTCGACCAGCTCGACATTCCGAACGGCGCCTGGCTGATCATGCTGATCCTCTTCGCGCTGCCGGCCTCGGAAGGCGCGACGGGTCTCTTCAACACGCTCGTCACCTTCTTCGTTACGCCCTCGCGGCTTGTCGGCTACGAGTTCAAGGACGGCATTCCCGACGACGCGCGCACGCTGCTCGTCGTGCCCTGTCTCATTTCCAAGCGCGACCATGTCGACGAACTGGTGCGCAACCTCGAAGTCCACTACCTCGCCAATCCGCGCGGCGAGATCTATTTCGCGCTGATCAGCGACTGGGCCGACAGCCAGGTGGAGGAAACGCCGGCCGACCTCGACGTGCTGGACTATGCCAAGCGCGAGATCGCCACGCTCTCCGCCCGCTATGCCTATGACGGGCGCACGCGCTTCTACCTCCTCCACCGCCGCCGCCTCTACAATCCTTCGGAAGGCGCGTGGATGGGCTGGGAGCGCAAGCGCGGCAAGCTGCACGAACTGAACCTGCTGCTGCGCGGCGACGGCGACACGACCTTCCTGCCGGGCGCCAATATCGTGCCGGCGAATGTCAAATATGTCATGACGCTCGATTCCGACACGCGCCTGATGCGCGATGCGGTGACGAAGCTCGTCGGCAAGATGCACCACCCGATCAACCGCCCCGTCATCGACGAGGCGACGGGCGAGATCGTCACCGGCTATTCCATCCTCCAGCCGCGCGTCACGCCCTCGCTGACGACCGGCAAGGAAGCCTCCACCTTCCAGCGCATCTTCTCCGCCGACCGCGGCGTGGACCCTTACGTCTTCACCGTCTCCGACGTCTATCAGGACCTTGCGGGCGAGGGCACCTTCACCGGCAAGGGCCTCTATCACGTCGACGCTTTCGAGGCGGCCGTGAAGGGCCGCATCGGCGAGAACGCGGTGCTCAGCCACGACCTGCTCGAAGGCTCGCTCTCGCGCTGCGCGCTGGTGACGGATGTGGAACTCGTCGAGGACTTCCCGACCCGCTACGGCGTCGAGACCTCGCGCCAGCATCGCTGGGCGCGCGGCGACTGGCAGTTGCTGCCCTATCTCTTCGGCCCGTCGAGCGGCATTCCCATGCTCGGCCGCTGGAAGATGTACGACAACCTGCGCCGCAGCCTCATCCCCATCGGCTGGCTCGTCGCCTCCGTCATGGGCTGGTACTACATGGAGCCGCGCCAGGCGCTGATCTGGCAGCTCGTGCTGATCTTCCTGCTCTTCGTCGCGCCGACGCTGTCGCTCATCTCGGGCATCATGCCGCGCAGCAGCGATATCGTCGCGCGCGCCCATGTGCATCGCGTGCTGTCCGATATCCGCGCGGCCAATGCGCAGGTCGCGCTGCGCATCGTCTTCATCGCCCATTCGGCGGCGTTGATGGCGGACGCCATCGTGCGCTCGCTCTACCGCACCTTCGTCAGCGGCAAGCTGATGCTGGAATGGCGCACGGCCGCGCAGGCCGACAGCGGCGCGCGTGGCGGAATCCTCGCCCATTACAGGTCCATGTGGCAGGCCCCGGCGCTTGCCGTGGTTTCCGTGGCGCTCGCCATGATCTCGGATACGGGCCTGCCCTTCATCGGCGTACCCTTCGCGCTGGTCTGGATGCTCTCGCCGATGATCGCCTGGTATGTCAGTCAGACGGCCGAGACCGAGGACCAGCTCGTCGTCTCCGACTACGTCGCGACCGAACTGCGCAAGATCGCGCGACGCACCTGGCGCTATTTCGAGACCTTCGTCACCGCCGAGCAGCACTTCCTGCCGCCGGACAATTTCCAGGAAACACCGCAGCCGGTTCTGGCCGAGCGCACTTCCCCGACCAATATCGGCGTCTATCTGCTCTCCGTCATCTCTGCCCGCGATTTCGGCTGGATCAGCTTCGAGGAGACGGTCCGCCGCCTCGAGCAGACCATCGCCACCATCGACGGCATGCCGAAATATCGCGGCCATCTCTACAACTGGTATCGCACCAACACGCTGGAAACGCTAGGGCCGCGCTACGTCTCGGCGGTCGACAGCGGCAACCTTGCCGGCCACCTCATCGCCGTCTCCTCCATGTGCCGCGAATGGGCCGAAGCCCCGTCCGCCCATCTCCAGGGCAGCCTCGACGGCATCGGCGACGTCGCCGCCATCCTCTCCGAAACGCTGAAGCAGCTCCCGGACGACCGCAAGACGGTCCGCCCGCTCCGCCGCCTCGTCGAGGAGCGCATCGAGGGCTTCCACAATGCGCTCGCAGCCGTCAAGCGCGAGCACGAATTCGCCTCCATCCGCGTCATCAATCTTTCGGTCTTGGCGCGCGATATCAACAAGCTGATCGTCAATCTCGACCACGAGATCAAATCGGCGGAAAGCGGCGAGCTTGCCGCCTGGGCCGGCGGGCTGGTTGCGACCTGCGAGGCGCATATCGCCGACAGCGTCTTCGACCTCGGCTCCATCGAGGGCCTGCGCGACCGCCTCGTCGTGCTGCGCGACCGCTCGCGCGACATCGCCTTCTCGATGGACTTCGGCTTCCTCTTCCGTCAGGAGCGCCGCCTTCTCTCCATCGGCTACCGCGTCGAGACGAACGAGCTGGACGAAGCCTGCTACGATCTGCTCGCCTCCGAGGCGCGTCTGACCAGCCTCTTCGCCATCGCCAAGGGCGACCTTCCGACCGAGCACTGGTACAAGCTCGGCCGTCCGGTCGTGCCGGTCGGCTCGCGCGGGGCGCTGGTTTCCTGGTCCGGCTCGATGTTCGAATATCTGATGCCCCCGCTCGTCATGCAGGAGCGTCAGGGCGGTATTCTCAACCAGACGAACAATCTCGTCGTGGTCGAGCAGATGAACCACGGCCGCCGCCTCGGCACGCCCTGGGGCATCTCGGAAGCGGCCTTCAACGCCCGCGACCATGAGCTGACCTACCAGTACACCAATTTCGGCGTGCCGACGCTCGGCCTCAAGCGCGGCCTCGGCCAGAACGCCGTCATCGCGCCCTATGCCTCGCTGCTGGCTGCCCAGTATGCGCCGAAGGAAGCGCTCGAAAACCTCGAGCGCCTGCGCAAGCTCGGCGCGCTCGGCGTCTACGGCTTCCACGACGCCGTCGACTTCACGCCGACCCGCGTGCCCGAGGGCAAGACCTGCGCCGTGGTGAAGAACTACATGGCGCACCATCACGGCATGTCCATCGCCGCCGTCGCCAATGTCGTCTTCAACGGGGCACTGCGCGAACGCTTCCATGCCGATCCGGTCATCGAGGCGGCCGAACTGCTGTTGCAGGAAAAGGCCCCGCGCGACATTCCGGTCATCAACGCCAAGCGTGAGCCGGAAACCGTCGGCAGCACGCAGGCCGACCTGCTGCGCCCGGAAATCCGCATCTTCAAGGACCCGATCTCGCGCGAACGCGAGGCCGTGTTCCTGTCGAACGGCCACTACTCCGTCATGCTCACGGCGACCGGCGCCGGTTACTCCCGCTGGAACGGCCAGTCCGTCACCCGCTGGAAGCCCGACCCGACGGAAGACCGCTGGGGTTCCTTCCTCTTCCTGCGCGACATGGCGACGAACGAGTGGTGGTCCGCCACCGCCGAGCCGAAGCGCATCGAGGGCGAGGAGACGAAGACCCAGTTCGGCGACGACAAGGCGGAATTTGTCAAGACCATCGGCAAGCTCACCAGCGAGGTCGAAGTCATCGTCGCCACCGAGCACGATGCCGAAGGCCGCCGCCTGACGCTGCTCAACACCGGCACGGAAGACCGCTTCATCGAGGTGACCTCCTATATGGAGCCGGTCATCTCGACGGATGACGCCGACAACGCCCATCCGCTCTTCTCGAAGATGTTCGTGCGCACCGAGATCGGCAAGCGCGGCGACGTCATCCGCGCCGAGCGCCAGAAGCGCAATCCGAACGAGCCGGACATGGCGGTCGCCCATCTGATCGTCGACAATGCCGGCCCGTCGCGCCGTACCGAGATCGAGACCGACCGCCGCCGCTTCATCGGCCGCGGCCGCTCGCTGGCAAATGCCGCCGCCTTCGACGCCGGCGCGCAGCTCTCGGGCACGGACGGCTTCACGCTCGATCCGATCATGGCGCTGCGCCGCGTGGTGCGCGTTCCGGCTGGCAAGAAGGTCAAGGTCATCTTCTGGACCATTGCGGCCCCGAGCCGCGCCGAGGTGGACGCGGCCATCGACCGCTATCGCCACCCGGACGCCTTCAACCATGAAATGATCCATGCCTGGACGCGCTCGCAGGTGCATATGCGCCATGTCGGCGTCACCTCGCAGGAGGCGGCGAGCTTCCAGATGCTCGGCCGCTACCTCACCTATCCGGACATGCATCTGCGGGCCGATACCGGCACGATCGAGACCGGCCTTGCCGCCCAGTCGGCGCTTTGGCCGCTGGCGATCTCGGGCGATTTCCCGATCTTCGTTTTGCGCATCAACGATGAAATCGACCTCGATGTCGCCCGCGAGGCGCTGCGCGCGCAGGAATATCTGCGTCATCGCGGCGTCACCGCCGATCTCGTCATTCTCAACGAGCGTGCGGCGTCCTATGCGCAGGACATGCAGCACACGCTCGATTATCTGTGCGAGAACCTGCGCATGCGCGGACAGTCGGACGGCGTGCGCCAGCATGTCTTCACGGTGCGCCGCGACCTGATGGATACCTCCACCTGGCAGGCGCTGCTGGCGACCGCCCGCGCGGTCTTCCACGCGCGTAACGGTTCGCTTGCCGACCAGATCGCCCGCACGGCCTCGCTCTATTCGACGCCGCGCGGCGAGGACGAGGTCAAGGCGGAAACGCCGGTGGCCAAGCTGCCGGCACCCGTTGCCGAACCCGTCGCCATCGACGGCGAGGGCCTGACCTTCTGGAACGGTTTTGGCGGCTTCAATGCCGACCGCCGCGAATATGCCGTGCGCCTGCGCGGCGGCGAGGCGACGCCCCAGCCGTGGATCAACGTCATCGCCAACCGCGAATTCGGCTTCCACGTCTCGGCGGAAGGTGCGGGCTTCACCTGGAGCCGCAATTCGCGCGACTTCC
Organism: Shinella zoogloeoides; assembly: GCF_022682305.1. NCBI lineage: Bacteria > Pseudomonadati > Pseudomonadota > Alphaproteobacteria > Hyphomicrobiales > Rhizobiaceae > Shinella > Shinella zoogloeoides. Next base: position 3,833,491 of record NZ_CP093528.1, on the reverse strand, counting down.
AGCTCACGCCCTGGACCAACGATCCGGTCGTCAACCGTCCGGGCGAGGCCTTCTATGTGCGCGATCGCGAGCGCGGCACGGTCATGACGCCGTTCGCGGCGCTGTCGCGCAAGCCATCGGTCAAGTTCGAGACCTGGCATGGCCTCGGCTACACCGCCTTCCGAAGCTGGGAGGACGGGATCGAGCTCGATCTGGTGCAGACGGTCGACCCGGAAGACCCGGTCAAATATTCGCGCCTCGTCGTGAAGAACACCGGCGACACGGAACGCAGCCTCTCCGTCTACGGCTATGTCGAATGGGTCCTCGGCAACAATCCCTCTAAAACGGCGCCCTTCGTGCTGACCAGTCAGGACGAGGAGAGCGGTGCGCTCTTCGCCGCCAATCCCTACAGCCTCGATTTCGCCGGCCGGACCAGCTTCTTCGCCGTCGATACGCCGCTGACGGGCTTTACCGCTAGACGCCGCGATTTCATCGGCCGCATCGGCGATATCGTCCTGCCGGTCGCCGTCGCCACGGGCGAACCGCTGCCCGGCAATGCCGACGGCATCGGCGATCCCTGTGCGGCGCTTGCCGTCGATATCACGCTGAAGCCGGGCGAGAAGCGCGAACTGCTCTTCGTGCTCGGCGACACCGCCGATGCGGACAGCGCCCGCGCGCTGGCCGACAAGGCCCGCACGGCCGATTTCGATACGGTCATGGCGTCGGTGCGCACCTTCTGGGAGGGCTTTACCGGCACGCTGCAGGTCAAGACGCCGGATGCGGCGCTCGACCGCATGGTCAACGACTGGCTGCCCTATCAGGCGCTCGGCTGCCGCATCATGGCCCGCACCGCCTTCTATCAGGCAAGCGGGGCCTATGGCTTCCGCGACCAGTTGCAGGACACGCTGGCCTTCCTGCTGCATCACCCGGAGCTTGCCCGCAAGCAGATCCTCAATGCGGCCGCGCGCCAGTTCGTCGAGGGTGACGTGCAGCACTGGTGGCTGCCGGATACCGGCGCCGGCGTGCGCACGATGATCTCGGATGATGTGGTGTGGCTCGCTTATGCGGTGGAATATTATTGCCGTGTGACCGGCGACCGCGCCGTGCTCGATGAGACGCTTGCCTTCATCGAAGGTCCGGCGCTTGCCGAGGGCCAGCACGATTCCTTCTACAGGCCCAACCGTTCGGGCGAGGAAGCGCCGCTCTACGAGCATTGCGCCCGTGCTCTCGATCTTGCCCTGAAGCGCACCGGCGAGAACGGCCTGCCGCTCATGCTCGGCGGCGACTGGAACGACGGTATGAACCGGGTCGGCGAAGCCGGCCGCGGCACCAGCGTCTGGCTCGGCTGGTTCCTTGCCGGCACGCTGCGCGGCTTCATCCCGCTCGCCCGCGCGCATGGCGATCATGTTCGCGCCGACGCGTGGGAAGGCCATCTCGGCCGCCTCAAGGAATCGCTGGAAACGGCGGGCTGGGACGGCGGCTATTACCGTCGCGGCTATTATGACGACGGAACGCCGCTCGGCTCGGCGACAAGCGACGAATGCCGCATCGATTCCATCGCGCAGAGCTGGAGCGTGCTGTCCGGCGAAGGCGATGCGGATCGCTCGCGTCAGGCGATGAACGCCGTCATGGCCGAGCTTGTCGACCGGGAGAACGGCATCATCCGCCTGTTCACCCCGCCGCTTTCCGAAACCCCGCAGGAGCCGGGCTATATCAAGGCTTATCCTCCGGGTGTGCGTGAGAATGGCGGCCAGTATACCCATGCCGCAACCTGGGTCGTGCTGGCGCTGGCGCGGCAGGGCAGGGGCGACGATGCCTTCGCCTGCCTCGACCTGCTGAATCCCGTCAAGCACGCGCTCGATGCGGACGCGGCCGAGCGCTACCGCGTGGAACCCTATGTGGTCGCCGCCGACGTCTATGGCGAAGGCGAGCGCACGGGCCGCGGCGGCTGGACCTGGTATACGGGCTCGGCCGGCTGGCTTTACCGCGCGGCGGTCGAGGGCATTCTCGGCATCCGCAAGGAAGGCGGCCGCCTCTTCGTCGCGCCGGTGCTTCCGGCGGCGTGGAATGGCTACAGCGCGACGCTGGTCATCGACGGCAAGAAACTCTCCATCCGTGTCGACCGCGCGGACGAAGGCGGATGGCAGGCGACGATCAACGGCGTCGCTCTCGATGCCCTGGACAAGGGCTACCCGCTCTGAGGCGGGTAGGCCGGAACGTCATGGAACGGATGAAATAAAAACGGCGGGGCTTCAGGCCCCGCCGTTTTGCATTTCGCTGATGTATCGATCAGGCCGCCGTGTGGCTCTTGCGCACGTCGTCGTCGGTCAGGATGCCGCTGGCGCGCAGCAGCGCGGCGAAGCGGCCGTTGCTCTGGCTGAGATCGTTGAAGGTGCCCATCTCCGCGACCTGACCGTGATCCATGAAGACGACGAGATCGGCCTCGCGGACCGTCGACAGGCGGTGCGCGATGATGAAGGTCGTGCGGCCCCGGCGCAGCGAGTCGATGGCCGTCTTCACGCGGGCTTCCGTCTCCACGTCGAGCGCGCTGGTCGCCTCGTCGAGCACGAGGATCGGTGCGTTCTTCAGGATGGCGCGGGCGATGGCGATGCGCTGGCGCTCGCCGCCCGAAAGCCGATTGCCGCGCTCGCCGACATGGGTCTCGTAGCCGTTCTGGCGCGAGACGATGAAGTCGTTCGCCGCCGCGGCTTCTGCCGCCGCCTCGATTTCCTCCTGGCTCGCGCCCTCGCGGCCGAGGCGGATATTGTCGGAGATCGAGCGGTTGAGCAGGCCCGCGTCCTGGAACACGGTGGCGATGGAGTGGCGCAGCGACCTGCGCGTCACCGTCCCTATATCCACGCCGTCGATGAAGATCTGGCCGGATTGCGGCTCGTAGACGCGCTGGAGCAGGTTGACGAGCGTCGTCTTGCCGGCGCCCGTCGGGCCGACGATAGCGACGGTCTGGCCGGCTTCCACCGTGAAGGAAACGTCGCGCACGCCCTGCGTGGCATTGGCGAAGTCGAAGCTGACATTGCGGTATTCGACCTTGCCCTTCACGTCGCCGAGCTCGCCCGCGCCGGTCGGTTCCTCGCGTTCCTTCACGGCGTCTTCCAGCGTGAAGAAGTCCTCCAGCTTGGCGCGCGCCTCGAAGATCTGCGTGGCGAAGGCCTTCATCTGGTCGAGGCGGCCGATGAGCAGGCCGGCGAAGCCGATGAAGGCGATGACGTCGCCGACGCGGATTTCGCCCCGCTGGACGAGCACCGTGCCGATGACGAGGATCGTCATCATCGAGATGGTCGAGGCGATGCGGTTGAGGGCGCTGGCGAGCGCCCACCAGTCGAGTACCGGGAACTGCGCGTTGATCAGCCGCTCGGCGAACTGCTTCAGTTCGCGCGTCTCCGCCTCGATGCGGTTGTAGCTGTGCACCACGGAGACGTTGCTGATCGAGTCCGACACATGGGAGAAGACGGTGTGGTAATGGTTCTCCACCGAGGCCTGTCCCTCGCGTGTGCGGTTCATCACCACCTTGCCGATGACGACATAGAGCGCGCCGAGCACCATCAGCACCAGCGACAGGCGGTAGTCCATCGAGAAGGCGGTCGGGATGAGCAGGGTGAGCGCCACGGCGGTGGCGAGATGCGTGCGCATGAATTCCAGCCACAGGCTGAACAGCGTCTCGCAGGCGCGCAGCAGCGTGTGCAGCGCGTTGGAGGTGCCGCGCTGGCTGTGCCAGGCGAGCGGCATGGAGATGATGCGGCCGAAGGCTTCCGTCAGGAGGCTGGCGCGGCGGCCATGGGCCAGCCGGTCGGCCTCACGCGCGACGAGCACATAGGCGACGGTGTTGAAGAGACCGAAGCCGGCCCACATCAGGAGGATCGGCGTGACGTCGCTCTTGGTGGAAATGGCATCGATGATGCGGCCGAACAGGATGGGTTCGGCAATGGTGATCACGGCAAGAACGATATTGGCGGCAACCACCAGCCCGACCCGGAGCTTGTAGATGCCAAGATAGCTGAGGGCCCTGGCATAGACCTGAAACAAAGACACGGAATGGAGCCTTTCCGGCAATAGCTGTTGTGCGGTGCAACGTTGGCACCTTCAGTCCCTTGGCTGAAGGTATTAACCAGCGGAAGCGGCAAAAGTTCTTCGCAGTCAAGCAAATTTGATAACGCGCCTGAAATCTTGCGTGATTGTGCAATTTCAGGTCAGCTATGCACGCAAAGCGATTGATTTTCACCTTCCGATCCTGCCAATTGTTCAGCGGGGATATCAGAGGGGCGCTTGGGCCGGTTGTCGGCCTGATTCAGCTTTATCAGTTGGTTATGCAAAGCTAGTCAAGCGCGGGGAATATGAAGATCAACTTGCTGGTGCAGTTCCTTGCACTGATCGACGAGTTGCGTGGTAGGGAGGAGACGACTGCCGAATTCGAGCGTCTCATTACACTCTACGGCTTCGAGTATTATTGGCTTAACCAGTCGCCGAGACCGGTGGAAAGCGTGCTGAGCCTGCTGCTGGCAGGACGCTGGCCGGAAGGCTGGCCGGAGACCTATCTGCGCAGAAGCTATATGCAGGTCGATCCGACCGTGCGCTATCTCGGCCATGCCCAGGTGGGTTTCCGCTGGCGCGACACGCTCGGCGCGTTCCGGGCCAGCCCGCATCGCAAGCGCATGGAGCGCATGATGGTCGATGCGCGGCAGAACGGGCTGGAGGATGGCTATCTGTTTCCGGTCCATGGTCGGCGCGGCCTTCTCGGCAGCCTCAGCATCGGCGGCAGGCCGGTGGAGCTGGAGACCGCGGAGATGGCGCTGTTCGACAGCATCGCCCGCCGGCTCTACTGGAAGCTCCTTCACGCAGCCGACCCGCAGGAGGCCGAGCGGCTTTCGGCGATCGTCGACGTCGAGTTGACGCGGCGCGAGATGGAGGCGCTGGCGCTGCTCGCCCAGGGCATGACCTCGCACGATATCGGGCGCGTCCTCGGCATCTCGAACCATACGGTCGACTGGTACATGAACGGCATCCAGGAAAAGCTCGGCGCCCGCAACCGGCACCACGCCATCGCCATCGCCTTCCGCCTGGGGCTGGTCTCGTAGCGGGGCGGTGCCGCATGAATCCGGCATAACCGTCTGTTTCTAAAAGATTTATCTATGGGGCAATGTCCCGGTCGCCGTCGGGATTATTTCCGGCGGCGCAAATCTTTTGTTCCATGGCGACGATAAAATTGCACTTTGGAAATTACCCGCTAATAATTCTCTTCGCGGGTGCAGCATTTCCCGCTCGAAGGTCCCCCATCCAGGTCATTGAGGAGTCCGACTTGCCCATTTCCAAGATTCTTGTCGCCAACCGTTCCGAAATCGCCATCCGCGTGTTCCGCGCGGCCAATGAACTCGGCTTGAAAACAGTTGCGATATGGGCGGAAGAGGACAAACTGGCGCTGCACCGCTTCAAGGCGGACGAGAGTTACCAGATCGGTCGCGGCCCGCATCTGACGCGCGATCTCGGTCCCATCGAGAGCTATCTTTCGATCGAGGAGGTGATCCGCGTCGCCAAGCTTTCCGGCGCGGATGCGATCCATCCCGGCTACGGCCTGCTTTCGGAGAGCCCGGAATTCGTCGATGCCTGCGATGCCGCCGGCATCATCTTCATCGGCCCGCGCCCGGCCACCATGCGCCAGCTCGGCAACAAGGTCGCCGCGCGCAATCTCGCCATCTCCGTCGGCGTGCCGGTCGTGCCCGCCACCGATCCGCTGCCGGATGACGAAGCGGAAATCCACCGTCTCGCCGCCGAGATCGGCTATCCCGTCATGCTCAAGGCCTCCTGGGGCGGCGGCGGTCGCGGCATGCGCGCCATCCGCGATGCCAAGGACCTGATCCGCGAGGTGACGGAAGCCAAGCGCGAGGCCAAGGCCGCCTTCGGCAAGGATGAGGTCTATCTCGAAAAGCTCGTCGAGCGCGCCCGCCACGTCGAAAGCCAGATCCTCGGCGATACGCATGGCAATGTCGTGCATCTCTTCGAGCGCGACTGCTCCATCCAGCGGCGTAACCAGAAGGTCGTCGAGCGTGCGCCCGCGCCTTACCTATCGGAAGCGCAGCGCCAGGAACTTGCCGACTATTCGCTGAAGATCGCCAAGGCGACCAGCTATGTCGGCGCCGGCACGGTCGAGTATCTGATGGATGTCGACAGCGGCAAGTTCTACTTCATCGAGGTGAATCCGCGCATCCAGGTCGAGCACACCGTCACGGAAGTCGTGACCGGCATCGATATCGTCAAGGCGCAGATCCACATCCTCGACGGCGAGGCCATCGGCACGCCGGAATCGGGCGTTCCCAAGCAGGCCGATATCCGCCTTAACGGTCATGCGCTCCAGTGCCGCATTACCACGGAAGACCCAGAACAGAACTTCATCCCGGACTATGGCCGCATCACTGGCTACCGCTCGGCGGCCGGCTTCGGCATCCGTCTCGATGGCGGCACGGCCTATACCGGGGCCTATATCACCCGCTATTACGACCCGCTGCTCGTCAAGGTCACGGCCTCGGGCAGCACGCCGGGGGAAGCCATCAACCGCATGGACCGTGCGCTGCGCGAATTCCGTATCCGCGGCGTCGCCACCAACCTCACCTTCCTCGAGGCGATCATCGGCCACGAGGCCTTCCGCGACAACAGCTACACGACCCGTTTCATCGATACGACGCCGGAACTGTTCCAGCAGGTCAAGCGCCAGGACCGCGCGACGAAGCTGCTCACCTACCTTGCCGACGTCACCGTCAACGGCCACCCGGAAGCCAAGGGCCGCCCGAAGCCGCCGGCAGACGTGGCCAAGCCCGTCGTGCCCTTCATCGGCGGAGATATCCCTGCCGGCACCAAGCAGAAGCTCGACGAACTCGGCCCGAAGAAATTCGGCGAATGGCTGCGCGCCGAACGCCGCGTGCTCCTCACCGACACGACCATGCGCGACGGCCACCAGTCGCTGCTGGCGACCCGCATGCGCACGCATGACATCGCCCGCGTCGCCGGCACCTATGCCCGGGCGCTGCCGCAGCTCTTCTCGTTGGAATGCTGGGGCGGCGCGACCTTCGACGTCTCCATGCGCTTCCTGACGGAAGACCCGTGGGAGCGTCTTGCCCGCATCCGCGAGGATGCGCCGAACCTGCTCTTGCAGATGCTGCTGCGCGGGGCGAACGGCGTCGGCTACAAGAACTATCCCGACAATGTCGTGAAGTATTTCGTCCGGCAGGCGGCGAAGGGCGGCATCGATGTCTTCCGCGTCTTCGATTGCCTCAACTGGGTCGACAACATGCGTGTCTCGATGGACGCCGTCGCCGAGGAGAACCGCATCTGCGAGGCGGCGATCTGCTATACCGGCGATATCCTGAATTCGGCCCGCCCGAAATACGACCTCAAATACTACACCGACCTCGCCGCCGAGCTGGAAAAGGCCGGCGCGCATATGATCGCGCTGAAGGATATGGCGGGCCTTCTGAAGCCCGCCGCCGCCCGCGTGCTGTTCAAGGCGCTGCGCGAGGCCACCGACCTGCCGATCCACTTCCACACGCATGACACGTCGGGCATCGCGGCCGCGACCGTGCTTGCCGCCGTCGATGCCGGCGTGGATGTGGTGGATGCGGCCATGGATGCCCTTTCGGGCAACACGTCCCAGCCTTGCCTCGGCTCCATCGTCGAGGCGCTGAAGGGATCGGAGCGCGATCCGGGTCTCGATCCCGAATGGATCCGTCGTATCTCCTTCTACTGGGAGGCCGTGCGCTTCCAGTATGCCGCCTTCGAAAGCGACCTCAAGGGGCCGGCTTCGGAAGTCTACCTGCATGAAATGCCGGGCGGCCAGTTCACCAATCTCAAGGAACAGGCCCGTTCGCTCGGGCTTGAGACCAAGTGGCACAAGGTCGCCCAGGCCTATGCCGACGCCAACCAGATGTTCGGCGATATCGTCAAGGTGACGCCGTCCTCCAAGGTGGTCGGCGATATGGCGCTGATGATGGTAAGCCAGGAACTGACCGTCGCCGACGTCGAGAATCCGGCTAAGGATGTGTCCTTCCCCGATTCCGTCGTCTCCATGTTGCGCGGCGATCTGGGCCAGCCTCCGGGCGGCTGGCCGGCCGGCCTGCAGAAGAAGGCGCTGAAGGGCGACGCGCCCTATACCGCCGTGCCCGGCTCGCTGCTGCCGGCGGCCGATCTCGATGCGGAGCGCAAAACCATCGAGGACAAGCTGGAGCGCAAGGTCGACGATTTCGAATTCGCCTCCTATCTCATGTATCCGAAGGTCTTTACCGACTATGCGCTGGCCGCCGACATGTACGGCCCCGTCAGCGTGCTGCCGACGCCCGCCTATTTCTACGGCCTTGCGCCGGGCGAGGAACTGCAGCCGGAAATCGAGCGCGGCAAGTCGCTCGTCATCCTGCATCAGGCGACCAGCGAGCCGGATGCGCAGGGCATGGTCAAGGTGTTCTTCGAACTGAACGGCCAGTCGCGCCTCATCAAGGTGCCGGACCGCAACCGCGCCGCCACCTCCGCCATCCGTCGCAAGGCCGACAACGGCAACGCCGCCCATCTCGGCGCGCCGATGCCGGGCGTCATCTCGACCGTCGCGGTCGCGGCCGGCCAGCCGGTCAAGGCCGGCGACGTGCTGCTCTCCATCGAGGCGATGAAGATGGAAACGGCGCTGCATGCCGAGAAGGACGGCATGATCTCGGAAGTGCTCGTCAGGGCCGGCGACCAGATCGACGCCAAGGACCTGCTGATCGTCTACGGCGCCTGAAGCGGCCCTCGATAAAGCCTCCATGACAGGGGATGGGTTAACCCCATCCCCTGTTTGCGCTTGCGCTCACGCAATTCCGGCCGCAAAACGCTGCGCACTTTACCGGAACCGTTCCAAGAAACGCAGGCTTCCATGAGCTTCGTCATCCGCACCGCCGCGCTCGGCGACATCGCCGCCTTCACCGAAATCTACCGCGAATCCGTGCTGAACGGCGTGGCGAGCTACGAGGTTGATCCGCCGACGCTCGACCAGATGGCGACGCGCTTCACGGCGATCACCGGCAAGGGCTATCCTTATATCGTCGCCGTCGAGCAGACCGGCCTCATCCTCGGCTATGCCTATGCCTCGGCCTTCCGCACGCGGCCGGCCTATCGCTGGCTCGTGGAGGATTCGGTCTATCTGGCGCCGGAGGCGCGCGGCAGGGGCATCGGCAAGGCATTGCTGGCCGAACTCATTCGCCGCTGCACGGATTGCGGCTTCCGCCAGATGGTGGCGGTGATCGGCGGGGCGCATCCCGCCTCCATCGCCGTGCACAGCGCGGCCGGCTTTGCGCATTCGGGCCGCATGAGTGCGACGGGCTTCAAGCACGGCCGCTGGCTCGACACGGTCTTCATGCAGCGCCCGCTCGGCGAGGGAGCCGAGACGGAACCCTCCGCGACGGATTTCCCGGGAACGATGGCATAAAAATGCCGGGGCTTTTGGCCCCGGCATCGTGTTTTCAGGCTTCAGGCCGCTCAGGCGGCGAGGTCGCGAAGAACGGTCTGCAGGATGCCGCCGTTGTTCATGTAGGTCACCTCGTCCAGCGTATCGATGCGGCAGAGGAGCGGAACGTCCTTCACCGTGCCGTCGGAGTAGGTGATCTTGGCGATCTTCTTCTCGCGCGGCTTGATATCGCCTTCCAGGCCCTCGATGGTGACGACTTCGTCGCCCTTGAGGTCGAGCGAGGCCCAGGTCGTGTCTTCCTCGAAGACGAAGGGCACGACGCCCATGCCGACGAGGTTGGAGCGGTGGATGCGCTCGAAGGACTGCGCCACCACGGCCTTGACGCCGAGGAGGTTGGTGCCCTTGGCCGCCCAGTCGCGCGAGGAGCCGTTGCCGTATTCGACGCCGGCGAAGATGACGAGCGGAACGCCCTCGGCCTTGTACTTCATGGCCGCGTCGTAAATCGACATCTCTTCCTTGGTCGGATAGTGGATCGTGTAGCCACCTTCCTTACCGTTCGGGCCGAGCATGTGGTTGCGGATGCGGATATTGGCGAAGGTGCCGCGCATCATGACTTCATGGTTGCCGCGGCGCGTGCCGTACTGGTTGAAGTCCGCCACCGCGACGCCGTTATCCGTAAGATACGCGCCGGCCGGCGAGGCCGCCTTGATCGAACCGGCCGGAGAGATGTGGTCGGTCGTGATCTTGTCGCCGAAGAGACCGAGGACGCGCGCGCCTTCGATGTTCTTCAGGCCCGAGCCGGTCTTGCCCATGCCCACGAAGTAGGGCGGGTTCTGCACATAGGTCGACTTGTCGTCCCAGGCATAGGTCTGGCCTTCCGGCACCTGCACGGCCTGCCAGTTCTCGTCGCCCTTGAAGACGTCGGCATATTTCGTGGCATAGAGCTCACGCGTGACGTACTTCATGATGAACTCCTGGATCTCCCTGGAGGAGGGCCAGATGTCCTTGAGGTAGACCGGATTGCCGTTCTGGTCTTCGCCGATCGGCTCCTTGGTCAGGTCCTTCTGGACCGTACCGGCAAGGGCGTAGGCGACGACGAGCGGCGGGGAGGCGAGGTAGTTTGCCTGCACGTCCGGCGAGATGCGGCCTTCGAAGTTGCGGTTGCCCGAGAGGACGCCCGCAGCGATCAGGCCCTTGTCGTTGATCGTCTTGGAGATCGGCGCCGGCAGCGGGCCGGAATTGCCGATGCAGGTCGTGCAGCCGAAGCCGACGAGGTTGAAGCCGAGCTTGTCGAGGTCCGCCTGCAGGCCCGACTTGGCGAGGTATTCGCCGACGACCTGCGATCCGGGCGCCAGCGACGTCTTGACCCACGGCTTCGTCTTCAGGCCCCTGGCGACCGCATTGCGGGCGAGAAGGCCGGCGGCAATGAGGACCGACGGGTTGGACGTGTTGGTGCAGGACGTGATGGCGGCGATGGCGACGTCGCCGTGGCCGATATCGTAATCCGTGCCTTCGACGGCATAGCGGTTCGAAAGCTGGCCGGGCTTCTTGCAGTCGTTTTCAAGGGCCGTCGCGAAGTTCGGCGCAATGTTTTCCAGCGGGATGCGGCCTTCCGGGCGCTTCGGGCCGGCCATGGCCGGAACGACGTCGCCGAGGTCGAGTTCGAGCGTGTCGGTGAAGACGAGGTCGGAGCCGTCGCCGTCACGCCACATGCCCTGCGCCTTCGAATAGGCTTCGACGAGGGCGATGCGCTGCTCTTCGCGGCCGGACATGGTGAGGTAGTTGACGGTCTCGCCGTCGACCGGGAAGAAGCCGCAGGTCGCGCCGTATTCCGGGCCCATATTGCCGATCGTTGCGCGGTCGGCGAGCGTCATGTTGTCGAGGCCGGGGCCGAAGAATTCGACAAACTTGGAGACGACGCCCTTCTTGCGCAGCATCTGCACGACCATCAGCACGAGGTCGGTCGCCGTAACGCCTTCCTTGAGCTTGCCGGTCAGCTTGAAGCCGATGACCTCGGGCAGCAGCATGGAGACCGGTTGGCCGAGCATGGCGGCTTCCGCCTCGATGCCGCCCACGCCCCAGCCGAGAACGCCGAGGCCGTTGATCATGGTCGTGTGGCTGTCCGTGCCGACACAGGTATCCGGGTAGGCGACGATCTCGCCGTCTTCTTCCTTGGTCCAAACCGTCTGGCCCAGATATTCCAGATTGACCTGGTGACAGATGCCGGTGCCCGGGGGAACGACGCGGAAGTTCTGGAACGCCTGCTGGCCCCACTTGAGGAAGCGGTAGCGCTCGCCGTTGCGCTGGTATTCCAGCTCGACGTTGCGGGCAAAGGCGGTCGGCGTGCCGAATTCGTCGACGATGACCGAGTGGTCGATGACGAGGTCGACGGGAACGAGCGGGTTGATCTTCTCCGGGTCGCCGCCGAGCGAGACCATCGCGTCGCGCATGGCCGCAAGGTCGACCACGGCGGGAACGCCGGTGAAGTCCTGCATCAGCACGCGCGCCGGGCGATAGGCGATCTCGTTCTCGACCGTGCCCTTGTTCGTCAGCCAGTCGACGACGGAAAGGATCTGCTCCTTGGTGACCGAGCGGCCGTCCTCGAAGCGCAGCAGGTTCTCAAGAAGCACCTTCATCGAGTAGGGGAGCTTCGAGACGCCGGCAAGGCCGTTCGCCTCGGCCTTGGGAAGGCTGTAATACACATAGTCGGTGCCGTTTACCGTAAGGGTCGAACGACAATTGAAACTGTCTAGGGATTTGGACACTTTATACCCCGTCTCGTCTGGCGCCAGAAAGCTGACGTACGAACGCCCGTGCGCGTCAAGCGCGAATGGGATGCGGGTGCGGCCATTTCCGCTGTCCGTACGCGGAAATCATTCCCGTGTTCGGCGCTTGGATGAAATTCACGCCGACCGCTGGCGTGTTGCGGGCGTTATAGATAATTTCTAAGAAACGATCCAGAGCGCCGAAGGGCAAATCGGGACAATTTTTTTGCGTTGCGACCAAGGTCGTAAAGGGAAAGTGAAAAGCCATGCGGCTCGTCGTCGAGGGATTGAGCGCCAAGCGCGGCGAAGACCTGATTTTCCAAGATATTTCCTTTGAAATCGCCAGCGGCGAGGCGCTTGTCGTCAAGGGTGCGAACGGTTCGGGAAAGTCGACGCTGCTGCGTGTTCTGGCGGGCCTTCTGCCGGCCCATTCGGGAGCGGCAAAACTTCTTGCTGCAGCGCAACCGGTCGAGCGTGTCAGCGAGGCCGCGCATTATCTCGGCCACCGCAACGCGATGAAGCGGGAGCTGACCGTCGAGGAGAATCTGTCCTTCTGGCAGTCCTTCCTCGGCGACTTTGCCGGCGGGGCGGGCCTGTCGGTCGTCGAGGCGGTCGAGGCGGTTGGTCTCGGCGGTATCGCGCACCTTCCCTTCGGCTATCTCTCCGCCGGCCAGCAGCGCCGCATGGCCATGGCCAAGCTTCTCGTTTCCTGGCGTCCGGTCTGGATTCTCGACGAGCCGACGGCCGCGCTCGATGCGGCCGCTGAAACCATGTTCGCCGGCCTTGTCATGGCCCACCTTTCACGCGGCGGCATTGCGATAGCTGCGACGCACCAGCCGCTTGGGCTGGAAGGGGTGAAGGAGTTGCACATGAAGGGCTTTGCCGGGATCATGGAGGATGTCTGGTGATCGCTCTCCTCCTCCGCGACGTGAAACTCTCCGTGCGCGCCGGTGGCGGCGCATTGGTGGGCGTGCTGTTCTTCATGACGGTCGTCGCCGTCATTCCCTTCGGCGTCGGGCCGGACCTCAATCTTCTCTCCCGCATCGGCCCCGCCATCCTCTGGATCGGCGCGCTGCTCGCCTCCCTCCTCGGCCTCGACCGGCTGTTCCAGGCCGAGCGCGAGGACGGCTCGCTCGATCTTCTCCTGATGCAGGAAACGCCGCTGGTGCTGACGGTCTTCGTCAAATGCATCGCGCACTGGATTGCGACCGGCCTGCCGCTCGTCGTCGCCGCGCCGCTGCTCGGCCTCTTCATGAACATGGACGAGACCGCCATCGGCGCGACGACGCTGACGCTCTTGGCCGGCACGCCCGCCATCACCTTCATCGGTGCGGTGGGCGCGGCGGTGGCGGTGGCGCTGCCGCGCGGCGGGTTGCTCGTCTCCATCCTCGTGCTGCCGCTCGCCATTCCCGTGCTGATCTTCGGGGTGAGCGCGGTCTATGCGGCGATCCAGGACCCGGCCCCGTTCCTGCCGCCCTTCCTCATCCTCGTCGCGCTCAATCTCGCCTTCGCCGTCATCGGCCCGGTCGCGGCGGCGGCGGCGCTTCGGCTTTCGAGCGACTGACGCGGCAAATTGACAGGAAAGTGATTGCGGCAGATCAATTGAAGCCCGGCCCCTTCCGCGTTAAAGAACCATCATGAGCGAACCGAGCCTTGCCATCCGCAAATTCAGCGATCTCGCCAACCCGACGCGGTTCCTGGCGCTGGTCGCCATGATCTGGCCGTGGCTTGCGGGGCTGACGCTCTGTCTGTTCGCCGCAGGTCTCTACCTTTCCTTCACGACGACGGGCGACTACCAGCAGGGCGAGACGGTGCGCATCATGTATGTGCATGTGCCGGCCGCCTGGCTTTCCATGATGTGCTATTCGGTCATGGCGCTCTCGGCGCTCGGCACGCTCGTCTGGCGCCATCCGCTCGCCGATGTCTCGGCCAAGGCCGCCGCGCCCATCGGCGCCTGCTTCACCCTCGTCGCACTCATCACCGGCTCGCTCTGGGGCAAGCCCATGTGGGGGACCTGGTGGGTGTGGGATGCGCGGCTTACCTCCGTCTTCGTGCTGTTCCTGATGTATCTCGGCCTCATCGCGCTCGGCCGCGCCATGGACGACCCGACGCGCGCCGCCAAGGTCAGCGCCGTCCTGATCCTCGTCGGCTTCGTCAACATCCCGATCATCAAATTCTCGGTCGAGTGGTGGAACACGCTGCACCAGCCGGCGAGCGTCATCCGTATGGACGGCCCGACCATAGATCCTGAATTCCTCTGGCCGCTCATCGTGATGGCCGTCGCCTTCACCCTGCTTTTCTTCACGCTGCATATCCTTGCCATGCGCAACGAGATCCTGCGCCGCCGCATCGCCGTGCTGCGCCGCCATGCGGCCCGCGCCGCCGGCCGCACGGGAGGCGCCGCATGAGCCACGCCTTCTACGTCGCGGTGTCCTATATCGCCGCCTTCGCCGTCACGCTCGGCCTCGTCGTCTGGGTGTGGCTCGATCACCGCGCCCGCCACCGCGAGATCGAACAGCTCGAAGCCGCCGGCATCCGCCGCCGTTCGGCGCGCAGCGAGGCCAGTCAATGAGCGAGAGCGAGACGAATGCCGAAGGTGCGGGCAAGCGCACGCGCCTGATCCTCGCCGCGCTGCCGCTGGCGATCTTTCTCGGTCTGGCGCTGATCTTCTGGACGCAGCTCAATTCCGGCCGCGACATTTCCGAAATCCCCTCGGCCCTCATCGGCACCAAGGCGCCCTTCCGCGATCTCGAGCCGCTCGCCGGCGCGACGAGGGACGGCGCGCCGGTGCCGGCGCTGACGGCGCAAGCCGTCAAGGGCAAGCTGACGCTCGTCAATTTCTGGGCGTCCTGGTGCGTGCCCTGCCGGCAGGAGCACCCGGTCATCCTGGCGCTGTCCAAGGACCCGCGCCTTACGGTGGTCGGCGTCAACTACAAGGACGGCAGCGAGAATGCGCTGCGTTTCCTCGGCGAACTCGGCAATCCTTTCTTCGCCATCGGCCTCGATCCCGTCGGCAAGATGGCGATCGACTGGGGCGTTTACGGTATCCCGGAATCCTATCTCGTCGGGCCCGACGGAACGATCCTCTACAAGCGGGTCGGCCCCTTCGATGACAAGAGCCTGAAGGACGGCCTCTATCCGGCCATCGAAAAGGCGCTTGGGACGCCCGCTGCGGCCGGCTGACCCTCCATTTCCGTATAAAACTGTTTCCGTCGCGGCCTCTTGCGTGCCGAGGCGCGCGGGATTATGCCTTTTTCCGCTCTAACGGGGTGCTCGCAGGTTTCGACCTGCCGGCTGAGAGGCTTTTGCCAACCCGAAGAACCTGATCCGGCTCGTACCGGCGGAGGGATTAGACGGCTCAATCCAGCGCCCTATTCCCGTTTGTGACCAGACAAGGAGGCGCTGATGCGCACGGCATTTCTTTCTTCCATCGCGGCGCTTGCCGTATCCCTCGCGTCCTCGGCCTTCGCCGCGGAAAAGACGCTGACCGTCTACACCTATGAGAGCTTCGTTTCCGAATGGGGACCGGGGCCGAAGGTCAAGGAAGAATTCGAAAAGACCTGCGGCTGCAAGGTCGAATGGGTTGGTGTCGCCGATGGCGTGGAACTCCTGACCCGCCTCAAGCTGGAGGGCGAGGGCACCAAGGCCGACGTGGTGCTCGGCCTCGATACAAACCTGATCTCGGAAGCCAAGGCGACCGGCCTCTTCGAGCCGCACGGCCTGAAGCCGGAAGGTCTTGCCGTTCCGGGCGGTTTTTCCGACGATACGTTCCTGCCCTATGACTACGGCCATTTCGCCGTCGTCTACGACACCGAGGCGCTGAAGACCCCGCCGACAAGCCTCAAGGAACTGGTCGAGGGCGATCCGTCGCAGAAGATCGTCATCGAGGATCCGCGCACCTCGACGCCCGGCCTCGGCCTGCTGCTCTGGGTGAAGTCCGTCTATGGTGACAAGTCGGCGGAAGCCTGGGCCAAGCTCAAGGACCGCGTCCTGACCGTCACCCCCGGCTGGTCGGAAGCCTATGGCCTGTTCACCAAGGGCGAGGCGCCGATGGTGCTCTCCTACACGACCTCGCCGGCCTATCACGTCATCGCGGAGAATACCGAGCGCTACAAGGCGGCCGCCTTCTCCGAGGGGCACTACATCCAGATCGAGGTCGCCGGCCTGACGCGCACCTCCCATGACAAGGACCTCGCCCGCCAGTTCCTTACCTTCATGACGGGGCCGGATTTCCAGTCGATCATCCCGGAAACCAACTGGATGATGCCTGCCGCCAAGACGCGCGATCCGCTGCCGGCCGCCTTCGACGCGCTGGTGAAGCCGGAAAAGACCTTCCTGATGTCGTCGGATGAGGTGGCGGCGAACCGTAAGGTCTGGATCGACGAATGGCTCGGCGCGATGAGCGCCAAGTAAGCAAGCAGGACGTAACATGCTTTTCGCCCGCGCCGAACGACAGACGCTCGATATTGCCGGGGGCCTTGCCCTCGGCGGCGTGCTGCTCTTCGTCGGCGCGGCGACTGCGGTGCTGCTTGCCCATGCGGGCGGCAGCGGCGCGCCGCTGTTCGATGCCTATATCGGCCGCGTGGCGCGGTTCACGCTGGTGCAGGCGGCGCTTTCGACGCTGCTTTCCATCGTGCTCGCCATTCCCGTCGCCCGGGCGCTCGCCCGGCAGCGGACCTTTCCCGGCCGCGTCTGGATCGTCAGGCTCTCCGTCGTGCCGCTCGGCCTGCCGGCGCTGGTCGCCGCGCTCGGCGTCGTCGAGATCTGGGGGCGGCAGGGCGTCGTCAACGATCTGCTGCGCCTTGCCGGATTGCAGAACCCCGTCAGCGTCTATGGGCTTGCCGGCATCCTTATCGCCCATGTCTTCTTCAACCTGCCGCTCGCCGCTCGCTTCATGCTCGCCGCGCTCGACCGCATCCCGCCGGAATACTGGCTGTCCTCGGCCAATCTCGGCATGGGTTCGGGGGCGGTCTTCCGGCTCATCGAATGGCCGGTCATCCGCCGCGTGCTGCCCGGCATCGCCGGCCTCGTCTTCATGCTCTGCGCGACGAGCTTCACCATTGTCCTGACGCTCGGCGGCGGGCCGGCGGCGACCACCATCGAGGTTGCGATCTATCAGGCGCTGCGCTTCGATTTCGATCCCCAGCGCGCCGTGCTGCTCGCCTTCCTGCAGATCGCGGTGACGGCGGCGCTGCTCTGGCTTATCTCGCTCTTCGGCCGCCCGCCGGAAGAGGGCATGACGGCCGGCCGCGCCATCCGCCGTTTCGACGGCCGCAGGCGGCGCGTATCGGATGGCCTCGTCATCCTTCTCTTCGCGCTCTTCACCGCCGCGCCGTTGGTCGCCACCCTGATCTCCGGCCTTGCCGCCGACTTCGGCAAGCTGGCGGCCGATGCGCAGCTCCATCGGGCGCTTGCCACGAGCCTCGCCATCTCGCTCGCCTCCGCAACGCTCAGCCTTACCATCGCGCTGCCCGT
The DNA here is from genome assembly GCF_022682305.1 of Shinella zoogloeoides. Classification (NCBI taxonomy): domain Bacteria; kingdom Pseudomonadati; phylum Pseudomonadota; class Alphaproteobacteria; order Hyphomicrobiales; family Rhizobiaceae; genus Shinella; species Shinella zoogloeoides. The sequence goes on along the minus strand of NZ_CP093528.1, from coordinate 3,815,839 downwards.
CGTGCTGGTGCCGCGCCTTGCCGAAAGTGGCGATAGCGGGGTCACGACGCGGCTGATGGGCCGTGCGCTGCCGGCGGTCGGCTCGCTGATCCTGCTCGTGCCGCCGGTGGTCGTTGCCACCGGCTGGTTCCTGATGCTGCGCAGTTTCGGCGAGACGGGCCGATTCGCGCCCTTCGTCGTCACGGTCCTCAACGCTTTGATGGCGCTGCCCTTCGTCACCCGGGTGCTGGAGCCGGCCTATCGAACGCATCTCTCCCGCACCGCGCGCCTTGCGCTCAGCCTTGGCGTCACTGGCTGGCGGCGTTTCCTGCGCATCGACTGGCCGGCGCTGAAAAAGCCCTTCCTTACGGCCTTCGCCTTCGCCATGGCGCTATCGCTCGGCGATCTCGGGGCCGTCGCCATCTTCGGTGCGGATGGTTTCGTTACGCTGCCCTGGCTGCTGTATTCCCGCATGGCGAGCTATCGCACGGCCGATGCCGCGGGCATCGCGCTGATCCTGGGCGTGCTGTGCCTCCTCCTGACGCTGCCTTCGACCACGACCGACCGCCAAATCGAAAGACCCGGCTCCGATGCCTGATCCCGCCATTTTCCTTGCCGACGTCACCGTGCGCTTTGCGGAAAAGCGCCTTGCGTTCGATTGCGCCATTCCCGCCGGCGCAGCCGTTGCCGTCGCCGGTCCCTCGGGTGCCGGCAAGTCGACGCTCTTCAATGTCATTGCGGGCTTCGAAAGGCCGGCGAGCGGCAGGGTCACGCTGTTCGGCGAGGACATGGCCGGCCGCGACCCGGCGGAACGGCCGGTCTCCGTCGTCTTCCAGGACAACAACCTCTTCGCCCACCTTTCCGTCGCCGACAATATCGGCCTCGGCATCGATCCGGGCCTGAAGCTCGATGCGGCGGGCCGGCAGGCCGTCGAGGCCGCGCTCGCCCGTGTCGGCCTTGCCGGTTACGGCAAGCGCCTGCCGGGTTCGCTGTCCGGCGGCGAGCGGCAGCGCGTGGCGCTTGCCCGCGCGCTGGTGCGCCGCCGGCCGATCCTGCTGCTCGACGAACCCTTCGCCGCGCTCGATCCGGCCATGCGGGCGGATATGGCGCGGCTGATCGCCGAACTTCACGCCGAGACGAAGAGCACGCTCCTCTTCATCACCCATCAGCCGGAGGATATCGGCCGGCTTGCGGAGCGGGTGCTGTTCCTCGAGGCCGGTGCGGTGCTCCTCGATACGTCGGCGGAGGATTTCCTTGCGCGCCTCGATCCACCCGCCGTTGCAAAATTCCTCGGCCATTCCGGCATTTAGCGACGGGAGTGGTGATTTGACCGGGCTGGATGCCACAATTTGGTCGCCCCCCTGTGTCACCGGAGCCACAGGAAAACCGTTTGTCGAATGGGGAGTTGCCGGCCGGGTATGGCGCGTCTATCTCATCCGTTCGAAGGCGCGAAGATGCGCGTTCGCGCCGCACCCCAAGGCTGTGGCACGAATGCGAACCCATTGAGGGGCTTGGGCGAAAGACATGGCGAAAGCGACGCAGGAAGCTGCAACGGTATCCGGACGCGGGGTCGCACGGCCTGTCGTGGCCCTGCTGCTTGCCGGCACGCTGCTGGCCGGCTGCCAGTCGCTCATCGAGCAGAGCTATGAGCCGACCATCTCGCCCTCTTCCAATCCGCAGATCGTCGACGAGGTGCAGAAGAATGATCCGCGCGCCCAGATGGGCGCGCGCGAGCATCCGCGCATCGTGGCGAGCTATGGCGGCGAATACAAGGATGCCAAGACCGAGCGCCTCGTCGCACGCATCATCGGCGCGCTGACGGCCGTTTCGGAAAACCCGAACCAGTCCTACCGCATCACCATCCTCAATTCGCCGGCCATCAACGCCTTCGCGCTGCCGGGCGGCTATCTCTATGTCACGCGCGGCCTGCTGGCGCTTGCCAACGACGCCTCGGAAGTTGCGGCCGTGCTGTCGCACGAAATGGCGCATGTCACCGCCAATCACGGCATCGAGCGGCAGAAGAAGGAAGAGGCCGAGGTCATCGCCAGCCGCGTCGTCGCCGAGGTGCTGTCCAGCAACATCGCCGGCAAGCAGGCGCTGGCGCGCGGCAAGCTGCGCCTTGCCGCCTTCTCACGCAATCAGGAGCTTCAGGCCGACGTGATCGGTGTGCGCATGCTGGGCGAAGCGGGCTACGACCCCTATGCCGCCGCGCGCTTCCTCGATTCCATGGCCGGCTATGCACGCTTCACGGCGGTCGATCCGGAAGCGGACCAGAGCCTCGACTTCCTGTCGAGCCACCCGAACGCGCCGCAGCGCGTGGAGCTTGCGCGCATGCATGCGCGGGCTTTCGGCGCGGAAGGCTCGATCGGCGACCGTGGACGCGACTACTATCTCGCCGGCATCGACGGCCTGCTCTACGGCGATGCGCCGGAAGAGGGCTATGTGCGCGGCCAGACCTTCCTGCACGGCAAGCTCGGCATCCGCTTCGACGTGCCGGCCGGCTTCCAGATCGACAACAAGGCCGATGCCGTGCTGGCGACCGGCCCCGGCGATGTCGCGATCCGTTTCGACGGCGTGGCCGACAGCCGTGGGCAGGACCTCGTCAACTACATTTCCAGCGGCTGGGTGACGGGCCTCAAGCCCGAGACGATCCGGCCGATCACCATCAACGGCCTGCAGGCGGCAACCGCCCGGGCCGCTGCGGACCGTTGGGAATTCGATGTCACCGTCGTGCGCATCGACAACCAGATCTATCGCTTCCTGACGGCGGTGCCGGCGGGGTCCAAGGCGCTGGAGCCGACGGCGGAGATCCTCAAGGGTTCGTTCCGCAAGCTGACGCCGGCCGAGGTGGCCGAGCTGAAGCCGCTGCGCGTGCGCGTCGTCACCGCCCGCCCGGGCGATACCGTCGCTTCGCTCGCCGGCCGCATGATGGGCACCGACCGCAAGCTCGACCTCTTCCGCCTGATCAACGCCATGACGCCGACCAGCACGGTCAAGCCGGGCGAGAAATTCAAGATCATCGGCGAGTGACGGCGGCGCACGCCGCCAAAATCTTTCCCTTTCCGCACGACATGCGCTAAGGGCTTCAACCATGATCACGCCGGCTTCCACAGACCAGACCTTCGTCGTCCTTCTCGGCGGCACGCTTGCCGCGACGCCGCGTCTGCGCGCGGACGTGGCCGGCGCCCGGGTCGTGGCGGCGGATGGCGGGATGCGCCATGCGGCCGGCCTCGGTGTTGCGCCGGAACTGTGGGTCGGCGATTTCGATTCCACGCCGCCGGAGCTTCTGGCCGCCTGGCCCCAAATCGAGCGCCAGCCCTATCCCGCCGCCAAGAACGAGACCGATGGGGCGCTTGCCGTCTCCGTCGCCACCGAACGGGGCGCGCGGCGGATCGTGCTTGCCGGCGCGCTCGGCGGGGAGCGCAGCGACCATGCGCTGATGCATCTCATCCATGCCGTCTCGCTGGAAGAGCAGGGCTTTGCGATCAAGCTGACCTCCGGCGAGGAGGAGGCCTGGCCGCTTCTGCCCGGCACGCGGGAAATCGACCTGCCGCAGGGCAGCCTCTTCTCCATTCTCGGCCTTTCGCCGCTGAGCGGCCTTTCCATCGGCAATGTGCGTTATCCGCTCACGGATTTCGCGCTGCCCTTCGGTTCGTCCCGCACCATTTCCAATGTCGCGGAAGGCCCGATCCGCCTTTCGCTCGCCTCCGGCCGCGCAATCCTCATCGCCCGGCCCTATGACCTTTCAGGAGCCTGACCCTTGGCACCGCCTATCCTCAAACTCGACGATATCTTCCTCAGCTTCGGCGGCACGCCGCTGCTTGCCGGCGCAAGCCTGCAGGTGGAGCCGGGCGACCGCATCTGCCTCGTCGGCCGCAACGGCTCGGGCAAGTCGACGCTGATGAAGATCGCCGCCGGCCTTGCCGAGGCGCAGTCGGGCGAGGTCTTCCGCCACCCTTCCGCGACCATCCGCTACCTGCACCAGGCCCCCGATTTCGACGGCTACGACACCGTCGCCGCCTATGCCGAGGCGGGCCTCGGGCCGAGCGACGATCCCTACCGCGTCACCTATCTGCTCGAACATCTCGGCCTTTCCGGTAACGAGGACCCCAAGTCGCTGTCGGGCGGCGAGGCGCGCCGGGCGGCGCTTGCCCGCGTCATGGCGCCGGAGCCGGATATCCTGCTGCTCGACGAGCCGACCAACCATCTCGACCTGCCGACCATCGAATGGCTGGAAGGCGAGCTGCAATCGACCCGCTCGGCCCTCGTCGTCATCTCGCACGACCGCCGCTTCCTCGAAAAGGTCTCCAACGCCACCGTCTGGCTCGATCGCGGCCAGTCGCGCCGTCTCAATCGCGGCTTTGCCCATTTCGAGGCCTGGCGCGACGAGGTGCTGGAGGCCGAGGAGCTGGAGCAGCACAAGCTCGGCAAGGCCATCGAGCGCGAGGAGCACTGGCTGCGCTACGGCGTGACGGCCCGCCGCAAGCGCAATATGCGCCGCCTCGGTGCGCTGCACGACCTGCGCGCCCGCTATCGCGGCCACAAGGGTCCGCAGGGCAGCGTGCAGGCCAGCGCCTCCGACGCGCAGGAATCCGGCAAGCTGGTCATCGAGGCGGAAAAGATCGCCAAGAGCTACGGCGAACGCACCATCGTCGCCCCCTTCTCGATCCGCGTGCATCGCGGCGACTGCATCGGTCTCGTCGGCCCGAACGGCGCGGGCAAGACGACGCTCCTGAAGATGCTGACCGGCCAGCTCGAACCCGACAGCGGCACGGTGAAACTCGGCACGAACCTTGAGATCGCCACGCTCGATCAGCGCCGCGAGGACCTCAATCTCGACGACACGCTCGCCCACTACCTCACCGACGGGCGCGGCGAGACGCTGCTGGTCAACGGCGAGCAACGCCACGTCACCGGCTACATGAAGGAATTCCTCTTCCAGCCGGAACAGTCCCGCACGCCGATCCGCAACCTTTCCGGCGGCGAGCGCGCCCGGCTGATGCTGGCGCGCATCCTCTCGCGCCCGACGAACCTGCTCATCCTCGACGAGCCGACCAACGACCTCGACATCGAGACGCTGGACCTCCTCCAGGAGATCGTCGCGGGCTTTGCCGGCACGGTGCTGCTCGTCAGCCACGACCGCGATTTCCTCGACCGCACCGTCACCTCCACCATCGCGCCCGCCGACCCGGAAAGCCCGGATGGGCGCTGGATCGAATATGCCGGCGGCTATACGGACATGATGGCCCAGCGTCGCGGCGCGATCGAGGAGAAGCGCAAGGCGGAGAAGGCCGAGAAGGCCAAGGCCGCCGACACTTCCGCCGCCGTCGCCGCGGACAGCAAGGGCAAGTCGAAACTCTCCTACAAGCAGAAATTCGCCCTCGAGAACCTGCCGAAGGAGATGGAGAAGGCGGAAAAGGAAATCGCCGCCCGCGAGGCGAAGATGGCCGATCCGAACCTCTTCGCCAAGGACCCGGCCACCTTCAACAAGCTCGCCGCGGAAATGGAGAAACTGCGCGACGGCCTGACGAAGATGGAAGAGGAATGGCTGGAGCTGGAAATGCTGCGGGAAGAGCTGGAGGGCTGAAAAGCCGCCGCGTCGGCCGCCCCTGGAGGGAAAATCTCACTCCATCGTGACTTCCTGTTGAAGCGGCGAGGGCGTATGACCGCTTGAAAGGCTGGCATTGCCGGCGCGCCACTGGAAATGACCATGCCGAAACCGACCCTCTTGCATTGTCTGGCGATCGCGCTGACGCTCGGAGCCGGCGCCGTGCATGCGCAGGAAATAACGAAGCCCAGGGGCGTCGTCGAACTCTTCACCAGCCAGGGCTGCTCTTCCTGTCCGCCGGCCGACAAGGCGCTGGAGACGCTGGCGCGCGAAGGCGAGGTCGTCGCCCTCGCCTATCATGTCGATTACTGGAACTATCTCGGCTGGGCGGACACGCTTGCCTCCAAGGACAATACCGACCGGCAATATGCCTATGCCCGCATGTTCGGCCGCAACGGCGTCTATACGCCCCAGGTCGTGCTGAACGGCCGCGAGCACATCAACGGCGCGGACCTTGCCGGCATCCGCAACCGCATCGCCGCGATGCCGCAGGAGGGCAAGGGGCTGGAAGTGCCGGTCGATGTCGCGGTGAAGAACGACGAGCTGCGCATCCATGTCGGGCCGGGCGAGGGCAAGGCCAATATCGTGATCGCCTATTTCGAGCAGCAGCGCACGATCAATATCGACGAGGGCGAGAACCGCGGCAAGACCGTCAACTACTGGCATGCTGTGACCGACATGGAGACGATCGGCATGTGGGAGGGCAAGGAAACCAATCTGGTGCTTCCCGCCGACATGCTGAAGAAGAAAAAGAAGGCCGGCGGCTGCGCCGTGCTGATCCAGCGCATGCAGAGCGCCGATACGCCCGGCGCCATTCTCGGCGCAACGGTGCTGACGGGCGAGCACGCCTCCCGCTGACGGCCTCCCCGATGGGGGAGGTCCGGTCCGGCTTCCTCGAGGGGCTGGGGCTTGAGGGTTCGAAGAGGCACGGACCGGACCGTAACGAAGCTGCCGGCAACGGAATTTCAGGGCAGCCTCGAGCGACGCACGCTCCACCGAACCGGCTTCCCGCACAAGGCGGCGGGCCGGCGCGAGCGGCGACGGGCGGACTTTCCCCTTAAATTTGGGCGTCTGTTTGTCTGAAATGCGGCGAGAGGAATTTTTGCCAAAACGCAAGTCCGTGGCATCCGCCTTGCATTTCGGTGCCGGTCAGGCACACTGTCACCGTGCCGTCATGGACGAGGTGCCGAGATTCGATGACCGACCAGCCGGATTTTCAGACGCCCGACGTCGTGGTCGACCTTCGGGAATACAGGAGCAGCAAGGACCCGCTGCCCGTGACCTTCCACCGCCGGGAACTCGACGCCATCCTCTGGGTCTATGGCCGCATGGTCGGCGAGGGGGAATGGCGCGACTACGCCATCGACCATATGCGCGACAAGGCGGTGTTCTCCGTCTTCAAGCGTTCCGGCGAAATGCCGCTCTACCGTATCGAGAAGAACCCCAAGCTCGCCGCCAAGCAGGGCGCCTACAGCGTGCTCAACACCCATGGCATGATCCTGAAGCGCGGCCATGAGCTGAGCCAGGTGCTGAAGGTCTTCGACAAGGTGCTGCGTCTGGTCGAGACCTGAGCGCGGCGCCGCGCGCCGGATTGATTCGTGCGCGCAGAGGCAGTATCTATGGACTTCGTGGTGATTTGGCCGGCCGGCTTGCAGCCACGTTAAACAAGTCGCTAAAGGGCCGCGCGAGGAAGAGCCTTACGTGGACCGGTTGCGACGTCGTTGCGGCCGGTTTTGTTTTGGATCGAGTTGAAAGATGCCCATCAAGATTCCCGATACGCTCCCCGCCTTCGAGACCCTCGTCAACGAGGGTGTCCGGGTGATGACCGAAACGATGGCGATCCGGCAGGACATCCGCCCGCTGCAGATCGGGCTGCTCAACCTCATGCCGAACAAGATCAAGACGGAAGTGCAGATGGCGCGCCTCGTCGGCGCCTCGCCGCTGCAGGTCGAGCTGTCGCTGGTGCGCGTCGGCGGCCACCGCGCCAAGAACACGTCGGAAGATCACCTGCTCGCCTTCTACGATACGTGGGAAGAGGTGAAGCACCGCAAGTTCGACGGCTTCATCATCACCGGCGCGCCGGTGGAAACCCTCGACTACGAGGACGTCACCTACTGGGACGAGATGAAGCAGATTCTCGACTGGACCGAGACCAATGTCCATTCGACGCTGAACGTCTGCTGGGGCGCGATGGCGGCGATCTATCATTTCCATGGCGTGCCGAAGCACACGCTGGAAGAAAAGGCCTTCGGCGTCTACCGGCACCACAACAGGAAGCCCTCGTCGGTCTATCTCAACGGCTTTTCCGACAATTTCGAGGTTCCCGTCTCGCGCTGGACGGAAATCCGCATCGAGGACATCCGCAACGTGGCGGAACTCGACATCCTGCTCGATTCCGACGAAACGGGTGTCTGCCTCGTGCAGGAGACGGCCGGCAACCGGCTCTACATCTTCAACCATGTGGAATACGATTCGACCTCGCTCGCCGACGAGTATTTCCGCGATGTCTCGGCCGGCGTGCCGATCAAGCTGCCGAAGAACTATTTCCCGCACAACGATCCGTCGCTGCCGCCGCAGAACCGCTGGCGGGGCCATGCGCATCTGCTCTTCGGCAACTGGATCAACGAAATCTACCAGACCACGCCCTACGACCTTCAGAAAATCGGAACGGGAGCCTGAGCCATGAGCCGCGTCGTCATTCGCCCCCTGCACAAGGATGATGAAGGCGAGTGGCGGCGCCTTTGGACCGCCTATCTCGCCTTCTACGAGACGGTCCTGCCGGAAGACGTCTTCGCCAGCACCTTCGCCCGGCTGACGGGCGCGGCGGCCGAAGGCGAGTATCGCGGCCTTCTGGCGACGCTCGACGGCCGGCCGGTCGGGCTTGCCCACTATCTCTTCCACCGCTCCTGCTGGACCGTCGACAATATCTGCTACCTGCAGGACCTTTTCGCCGATCCGGATGTGCGCGGCAGCGGCATCGGCCGCGCGCTGATCGAAGGCGTCTATGCCAGGGCGAAGGAGGCGGGCGCGCCGGAAGTCTACTGGATGACGCAGGATTTCAACGCCACCGCCCGCCGGCTCTACGACCGCATCGCCGACAAGACGCCCTTCATCGTCTATCAGAAGAATTTCTGAGGCACGCCAGAAAAAGTATGACTTTTTGATTGCGGGCGCGGGCAAATAGCGGCAGGTTGCCCGCACGATTGGGCCGGATGCGGAGGAAACGGGCGGTGCATGCAGGAAACGAGATCTTCGGCCATCTGGAAAGCGGCGAGCCGGTCGAGCGCATCAGGCTGACCGGCGGCGGGCTGACCGCCCATGTGCTGACCTGGGGGTCTGTCATCCAGGACCTGCGGCTTGCCGGCCACGACGCCCCGCTCGTTCTGGGTTACGAAGACCTGCCGTCCTATCTCGCCCACTCCCCCTATTTCGGCGCGACGCCCGGCCGCTGCGCCAACCGTATCGCCGGCGGCCGCTTCGCCATCGATGGCGTCGCCTATCAGCTCGAACGCAACGAGCGCGGCGTCACGCATCTGCATGGGGGCAGCGACGGCATGGGCCGGCAGAACTGGCGCATTGCGGATCAGGGCGGCGATTTCGTCACGCTGGCCGTCACCGATCCTGCCGGCCGCGCCGGCTATCCCGGCACTGCCGCCCTTACCTGCACCTACCGCCTTGCCGGCGACGGCGTGCTCTCGGTCGTTTACGAGGCGACGGCGGATGCCCCGACGCCCGTCAATCTCTGCCAGCACAGCTATTTCAACCTTGACGGTAGCGCCGACGCCTTCGGTCATGAAATCCGCCTTGCCGCCGATCACTACCTGCCCGTCGACGACAAGCTCATTCCGACCGGCGAGGTCCGCTCCGTAGCGGGCACGCCCTTCGACCTTCGGGACTGGACGCCGCTTCGCCGGCAGACGGAGGCGGGCGGCATCGCCTTCGACCATAATTTCTGCCTCTCGCCGGAGCGGCGGGCGAAGCGTTCCGTGGGCGCCGTGCGTAGCCCGGCATCGGGCGTTTCGCTGGAAGTTCTGACCACCGAACCGGGCGTGCAGCTCTATACCGGCGGCTATGTGAATTCGCCCGTTCCCGGCCTCGACGGCCGGCGCTACGGCCCCTTCGCGGGTTTCTGCCTGGAAACGCAGATCTGGCCGGATGCCGTCAACCACGACCATTTCCCCAAGGCGGTGCTGCGCCCCGGCGAGACGCTGCGGCAGGAAACGGACTACGCCTTCCGCAAGGATTGACCGTCTCAGCCGGCCTGCGGCGGAACGATATGGCGGCGGTTGATGGTTGCCGGGCGGCCCCTGATGGAGAGGGCCGTGTCGCGCTTTTCGCGCTCGGCGACGACCTTGCCCTTCGCGACGACGCAGAGCCGGTCGGGACGCAGGCGCACCGCCTCGATGGGATTGCCGGCGTCGAGCACGACGAGGCTCGCGGTCTTGCCGACGGCAAGGCCGAGGTGATCCAGCCCCATGATCTCGGCATTCACCCTTGTCACCATGTCGAAGCAGGCGCGCATATCCGCCGGCGAGGACATCTGCGCGACGTGCAGGCCCATGAAGGCGACGTCGAGCATGTCGGCGGTGCCGAGCGAGTACCACGGGTCGAGCACGCAATCCTGACCCCAGCCGACGCGGATGCCGTATTTCAGCATTTCCGGCACGCGGGTCATGCCGCGACGTTTCGGATAGGTGTCGTGCCGGCCCTGCAGCATGATGTTGATCAGCGGATTGGGAATGGCCGATACGCCCGCCTCGGCGATCAGCGGCAGCAGCTTGGAGACGTAGTAGTTGTCCATCGAATGCATGGACGTGAGGTGCGAGCCGGCCACCCGGCCCGCAAGGCCGAGCCGCTGGGTCTCGTAGGCGAGCTGCTCGATATGGCGCGACAGCGGGTCGTCGGTCTCGTCGCAGTGGAGGTCGACCATCAGGCCGCGCGTCGCCGCGATCTCGCAAAGCTCGGTGACGGAGCGCCGGCCGTCTTCCATGGTGCGCTCGAAATGCGGGATGCCGCCGACGATATCGACGCCCATGTCGAGGGCGCGGATCGTGTTCTCCCGCGCGTTCGGGGCGCGGTAGAGGCCATCCTGCGGGAAGGCGACGAGCTGGAGGTCGATATAGGGCGCGATCTCCTTCTTCACCTCGAGCAGCGCTTCCACGGCGAGAAGGCGGTCGTCGCAGGTATCGACATGGGTGCGGATGGCAAGCAGCCCCATCGAGACGGCCCAGTCGCAATAGGCGAGCGCCCGTTCCTTGACGGCCTCGTGCGTCAGGAGAGGCTTCAGCTCGCCCCAGAGCGCGATGCCCTCCAGCAGCGTGCCCGAGGCGTTGATGCGCGGCAGGCCATAGGACAGCGTCGCATCCATGTGAAAATGCGGATCGACGAAGGGCTGGCTGACGAGGTTGCCGGTGGCGTCGACGATGCGGCCGGCCTCGGCATCGATGCGCGGCTCGATCGCGGCGATCGTCTCGCCCCGGATGCCGATATCGGCGACGGTTCCATCGGGCAGCGTGCCGCCCTTTACGATCAGGTCGAAACTCATCTTTCGCCTTTCTGGTACGGGATCATCAAAGCTTTGGGATAGGTGGCGCGGCGCGCGACCAGGATCAGCGCCAGGATCGACAGCGCATAGGGCATCATCAGGAAGACCTGATAGGGGACGACGCCGCCCGATATCTGCTGCAGGCGGACCTGGTAGGCGTCGAAGGCGGCGAAGAGGATGGCGCCGATCAGCGCCTTGCCCGGCCGCCAGGAGCCGAAGACGACGAGCGCGATGCAGATCCAGCCGCGCCCGTTGATCATCTGGAAGAAGAAGGAATTGAAGGCCGAGGTGGTGAGGAACGCGCCGCCGACCGCCATCAGGGCGCTGCCGGCCATGACCGCGCCCATGCGGATGCCGGTGACGGAAATGCCCTGCGCCTCGACCGCCGAGGGATTTTCACCCGCCGCGCGCACGGCAAGGCCGACGGGCGTGCGGTAGAGAACCCAGGCGACGGCCGCGACCGTGAAGAAGGCGAGATAGGTGAGCGGCGTCTGGGTGAATAGCGCCTCGCCGACGATCGGTATGCTGGACAGGCCCGGGACGGGCCAGGGCTGGAACGGCTCGATCTTCGGCGGCGACGTCACTTCGGGCAGGGCGAGGCGATAGGTGAAATAGGTGAGGCTGGTGGCAAGCAGCGTGACGCCGATGCCCACGACATGCTGCGACAGGCCGAGCGGCACGGTGAGCGTTGCGTGCAGCAGGCCGAACAGCGCGCCGACGAGGGCGGCGACGACGAGGCCCGCCCAGAGATCGCCGCCGGAATAGACGGTGAACCAGCCGGCGAAGGCCCCGGCCGTCATGATGCCCTCGATGCCGAGGTTGAGCACGCCAGCGCGCTCGCAGATGAGTTCGCCCATGGTCGCGAAGATCAGCGGCGAGGCGATGCGGATGGCGGCGACCCAGAAGGAGGCGGAAAAGAGGATGTCGAGCGCGTCCATGTTACTTCCACCTGATCCGGTAGCGCGTCAGGAGGATCGCCACCACCATTGTCAGCAGGGAGGTCGCGACCATGACGTCGGCGATGTAGCTCGGCACCTTGGCCGCGCGGCTCATGGCGTCCGCGCCGACGAAGATGCCGGCGACGAAGATGGCCGAGGCGATGACGCCGAGCGGGTTCAGCATGGCGAGCATGGCGACGACGATGCCGGTGTAGCCGTAGCCCGGCGACAGGTCGAGCGTCAGGTTGCCCTTGAGGCCGGAGACCTCGGAAAAGCCGGCGAGCGCGGCAAGGCCGCCCGAAAGCAGCGCCGTCTTCATCAGCGTGCCGTTGACCGGAATGCCGACGAAGCGTGCGCCCTCGGGATTGTGGCCGACGGCGCGCATCTCGTAGCCGAGCACCGTCTTCTTCATGACGACCCAGACGAGCACGGCCGAGACGAGCGCGACGACGAAGCCGTAATGCAGGCGCTTGCCCTGGATGAGACGCGGAAGCTGCGCCTCGGCGATGACCTTCTGCGACTGCGGCCAGCCGAGGCCCATCGGATCCTTCAGCACGCCTTCGAGCAGCATGGAGACGAACAGCAGGACGATGAAATTGAGGAGCAGCGTGGTGACGACCTCGTCGACGCCGAAGCGGGTCTTCAGCACGGCCGGGCCGAGCAGCAGCAGCGCGCCCGCGGCCATGGCGGCGGCCATGATGAGGGGGATGAGGATCACCGAGGGCAGCGGCAGCGCGCCGGTTCCCAGCACCACCGTCACCACCCCGCCGATATAGAGCTGCGCTTCCGCGCCGATATTCCAGAGCTTCGCCCGGAAGGCGACGGCGATGGCAAGGCCGGTGAAGATCAGCGGCGTCGCGCGGGTCAGCGTTTCGAGGAAGGCGAACTGCGAGCCGGCCGCGCCCTTGGCGACCAGATAGAACACCGACAGCGGCGATGCGCCGGCGGCAAGAACCAGGATCGAGGTCAGCGCCAGCGTGGCGGCGATGGCCGCCAGCGGAAACAGGATCGTGACCGCCAGCGACGGCGCGGGCTTCGGTTCAAGCCGCATGGTCGCTGCGCTCCCCGCTATGGCCGGCCATCAGTTCCCCCAGTTCCCTTATGCTGCGTTCGCCGCGTGAAGACGGCGTCGAAAAACGTCCCTTGGACATGACGACGATGCGGTCCGACAGGGCCAGAACTTCTTCCAGATCCTCGGAGATCAGCAGGATCGCCGCCCCCCGCTCGCGCGCTTCGAGCAGCATGCGGTGCACATAGGAAACCGCGCCGACATCGAGGCCGCGCGTCGGCTGGCTGGCGAGAATGACCGCTGGATCGGGATCGAGCGCCCGGCCGAGGATGAGCTTCTGCATGTTGCCACCGGAAAGCAGGCGGATGCGGGCCTCCGGCGAGGGACACTTGACGTCGTAATCGGCGATGAGCTTTTCGGCGAAGCTGCGGGCGGCCTTCCAGTTGAGGAAGCCGAAGCGGCTGAAGCGTTCGCTGCGGTAGCGCTCGGCGACGACATTCTCGGTCACGCTCATGTCGCCGATACTGCCGACGGCGTGGCGGTCTTCCGGGATGCGGGCGATGCCGTGGGAAAGCGCGGCGCGCGGCGACCAGTCCGCGACCATGCGTCCGGCGATAGAGATGGTGCCGGCGGTCGGGCGGCGGGTGCCGGAAAGGAGCGCGGCGAGGGCCGCCTGGCCATTGCCGGAAACGCCGGCAAGGCCGGTGATCTCGCCCGCCGTGAGCGTGAGCGACACCGCGTCCAGCCCCGCCCCGTTATAGGGCGCGGTGGAGACGCGCTCGAGCACCAGCAGCGGCGCGCCGGGCTTCACCGGGCTGACTTCCGCCGGTTTTACTTCCTGGCCGACCATGAGGGCGGCCAGCTCCTTGCGGTTGGTATCGCCCGTCCGGCGCTCGCCGGCGAGCCGCCCGGCGCGCAGGACCAGCACCCGGTCGCTGACGGCCATGACCTCGTGCAGCTTGTGGGAAATGAAGATGATCGACAGGCCCTTGGCGACGAGCAGCTTCAGCGTGCGGAACAGCGCGTCGGTCTCGGCCGGGGTCAGGACGGCGGTCGGCTCGTCGAGAATGAGGATGCGGGCCTCGCGATAGAGCGCCTTCAGGATCTCGACGCGCTGGCGCTCGCCGACCGAAAGCGTGGAGACCGTGGCGGCGGGGTCGACGGCAAGGCCGAAATCGGCGGAAAGCTGCTCGATGCGCCGGCGCGCCGCGCCCCGGTCGAGCCGCGCGCGCCAAAGGCTCTCGGTGCCGAGCGCGATGTTTTCCTGCACCGTCATGTTGTCGGCGAGGGTGAAATGCTGGTGGACCATGCCGATGCCGGCATCGAGCGCAGCGCGCGGATCGCCCGGCGGAAGCTGGCGGCCGAAGGCCTCGACGGTTCCCTCGTCGGCGACGTAATGGCCGAAGAGGATGTTCATCAGCGTCGTCTTGCCTGCGCCGTTCTCCCCGAGAAGCGCGATGACTTCGCCCCGGTGAAGATCGAAGGAAATGGCGTCGTTGGCCCGGAGCGGACCGAAACGCTTGCTGATGCCGGAAAGGCGAAGGACGGGATCGGGATTGCTGGACACGGCGATGACCGGAATTGCGTTGTGGGCGAGGCATTCTCCCGCTCAGGGAGAGGAGGCCGCCGGCGGTGAAGGCTGAACCTTCATCCGCCGCCACGGCCATCCTTCCCATGAACGGGAGGTAAAGTCAGCTCGACTTCGGTTCGGCGTCGTTGATCTCGACGACGAACGAGCCGTCCTTGATCGCCTTTTCCTTTTCCGCGATCCGCGCCCTGATTTCCTCCGGAACCTTGTTTTCGAAGGTGCCGAGCGGGGCGAGCGAACAGCCGCCATGCTTCATGAAGGAATAGACGCCGTAGTCGGCGGCCTTGAAGGTGCCGGCCTTCACTTCGGCGATCGCCTTGTCGAGCGTCGGTTCGAAATGCCACAGCGCGGAAGCGACCACGGTGTTCGGATAGTCCGCCTGGGTGTCGATGACATTGCCGATGGCGAGCACGTTCCGCTCCTTGGCGGCGTCGGACACGCCGAAACGCTCGGCATAGAGCAGATCCGCCCCGCCATCGATCTGGGCGAAGGCGGTTTCCTTGGCCTTCGGCGGATCGAACCAGGAGCCGATGAAGGCGACCTGGAACTTGGTGTCGGGCGCGGTTTCCTTCACGCCGGCCATGAAGGCGTTCATCAGCCGGTTGACTTCCGGGATCGGATAGCCGCCCACCATGCCGATATTCTTGGACTTGGTCATCGCGCCGGCGACAAGGCCGGAGAGATAGGATGCGTCCTGGATATAGTTGTCGAAGACGGCGAAGTTCGGCACGGCGTCGTCGGGCTTGAAGCTCGATCCCATCAGGAAGGCGACGTCGGGGTAGTCCTTGGCGACGGCGCGCGCGGCGTCCTCCACGCCGAAGACCTCGCCGAGGATCAGCTTGTTGCCGGCCTCGCAATATTCGCGCATGACGCGCTCATAGTCGTTGTTCGCGGTGTTTTCCGAATAGACATATTCGATATCGCCGCGCTCCTTGGCGGCATTGGCCGCCTTGTGGATGCGGCTGACCCATTGCTGCTCGACCGGAACGGTAAAGATGGCCGCGACCTTGATCGGATCGGCGGCGAGAAGACGGCCCGGCAGGCCCGCGGCGGCCACCACGGCGGAGGCGCCGGCGGCCTTGATCAGCGTGCGTCTGGAAATGCCCGAATTGAAGGAATCGCGTCGCATTACATTCCCCTCTGTTTGCCCGCGCGCTTTGAAACGCGTCGTTTTTTACCACTTGGTCAACATAGGAGAAGTCGCGGGGTACAGCAATCGGGTGCGGCGGAAACTTCACAGCGCGCGCAGGCGCGGCAAGAAGCCATGGGCCGCGCGGTTTCGGCGGCGCCAAAACACACAAAAGCCTCGGCGAACCGAGGCTTGGTGTTGATTGCCACTGAGAACTGACCCGGCGTTTCCACCGAGAATTGACCCGCTTATTAGGTATGTTTCGGCTCTGCGGTCGTGGTCAAGTTCCTCGTTTTCTCCTTTGTCGTTTTGGTGTCGTGCGCGGAGCTGTTCTTGAAGCGGAAGCTGTCGTTGCCGGTCTCGAGGATGTGGCAATGATGGGTGAGCCGGTCGAGCAGCGCGGTTGTCATCTTGGCATCGCCGAAGACACTGGCCCATTCGCTGAAGCTCAGGTTGGTGGTGATGATGACGCTCGTGTGCTCATAGAGCTTGCTCAGCAGATGGAACAGCATCGCACCGCCTGAAGCACTGAACGGCAGATAACCGAGCTCGTCGAGGATGACGAGATCGGAGTGTGCCAGGCGGTTGGCGATCTGGCCTGAGCGAC
Organism: Shinella zoogloeoides; assembly: GCF_022682305.1. NCBI lineage: Bacteria > Pseudomonadati > Pseudomonadota > Alphaproteobacteria > Hyphomicrobiales > Rhizobiaceae > Shinella > Shinella zoogloeoides. The sequence continues at coordinate 3,799,436 of NZ_CP093528.1, read as the reverse complement.
CTTGGGACTTCTCCTGCTCGAGCGCGTTGACCAGTTCCACGGTCGAGAAGAACCGAACCCGCTTGTGATGATGTTCGATGGCCTGGACACCGATGGCCGTGGCGATATGCGTCTTGCCCGTGCCGGGACCGCCGACCAGGACAATGTTGTTGGCGTCGTCCAGGAAGTCGCAGCGATGAAGCTGACGGGCCAGCGCCTCGTTGATCTCACTGCTGGTGAAGTCGAAGCCGTTCAGGTCACGATAGGCTGGAAAGCGTGCCGTCTTGAGCTGGTAGGCCGTCGATCGAACTTCACGTTCCGCGGTCTCCGCCTTGAGGAGCTGCGACAGGATCGGGATTGCCGCCTCGAATGCCGGCGATCCCTGCTCGGTGAGTTCGCCGACGGCCTGGGCCATGCCGTGCATCTTCAGTTGCCGCAGCATGATGACGACAGCGCCGCTTGCTGGATTATGACGCATGGCGGGCCTCCGTCTTTCTCAGCGCATCGTATCGTTCGACATTGGCCTTGGGCTCGTTGACGAGCGTCAGGGCCTGAGGTGCATCGATGGTGGGCGGTGTGAAGGATTTGCCGTCGACGAGGCGATGCAGCAGGTTCAGCACGTGGGTCTTCGTGGGGACGCCGGACTTCAGCGCCATGTCGACCGCCGATAGCACGGCCTGTTCGTCGTGCTGGAGAACAAGGGCCAGGATATCGACCATCTCGCGGTCGCCACCCGGCTTCTTCAGGAGGTATTGCTGCAAGGTCCGGAACGCGTCCGGTAGCTCGGCAAAGGGTGCACCGTTGCGAAGCGCGCCTGGCTTGCGTTGCACGACCGCCAGATAGTGCCGCCAGTCGTAGATCGTCTGTCCCGGTCGGTCGTGAGAGCGATCGATGACGCGACGATGCTCGCAGACGATCTGGCCTTCCGCAGCAACCACGACACGATCCGGATAGACCCGCAGGCTCACCGGTCGATTGGCGAAGGATGCCGGCACGCTGTAGCGATTGCGCTCCAGATGGACGAGGCAGGTTGGCGTGACCCGCTTCGTATACTCCACGAAGCCGTCGAACGGACGGGTAACAGGCATCAATGCCAAAGCTTCCTCAGCCCAGATGTCGGCAATGGTGCCGCGCATCTGTCCGTGTGGGGTCTTTGCCCAGAATTCCTTGCACCGAAGCTCCAGCCAGTCGTTCAGGGCATCCAATGATGGAAAGCGCGGAACAGGTTGGAAGAAGCGATGACGCGCATCCTGAACATTCTTCTCGACCTGCCCTTTCTCCCAACCAGACGCGGGATTGCAGAACTCCGGCTCGAATACGTAGTGACTGGCCATCGCCAGGAAACGGACATTGACGTCGCGCTCTTTCCCGCGGCCGACCTTGTCGATCGCCGTGCGCATGTTGTCGTAGATTCCGCGGCCGGGGATGCCGCCGAAGACCCGGAATGCATGATTATGGGCATCGAACAGCATCTCATGCGTCTGCAGGAGATAGGCCCGAACGATGAAGGCGCGGCTGTAGCTCAGCTTCGTGTGCGCCACCTGCAGTTTGGTGCGCTCATTGCCGATGATGGCCCAATCTTCCGACCAATCGAACTGGAAGGCTTCGCCGGGGTCAAACGCCAGGGGCACATATGTCCCGCGGCCCGTCGTCTGCAATTCTCTCTGCCGATCATCACGCCATTCCCGAGCAAATGCCGCAACCCGATTGTAGGAGCCCTCGTAGCCAAGGCTCATCAGATCGGCATGCAACTGCTTCATCGTCCGCTTCTGCTTGCGGTTCTTCTTGGATTCGCTCTTCAGCCAGGCAGACAACCGATCAGCAAAAGGATCAAGCTTGCTTGGCCGCTCCGGGACTTTGAACTTCGGCTCCACGCCGTCCAGGCGCAGGTATTTGCGGATGGTATTCCGGGACAGGCCAGTCCTGCGGCAAATCTCCCGGATCGATAGTTCTTCTCGAAAATGCCAGCGTCGGATCACGCTCAATAACGCCATGTCGATCACTCCATAGCCCCCGCTGAAAACATGCGAGGGAAGGTTGGAACATGGGTCAATTCTCAATGGAAATATCAGGCCACGCCGGGTCAGTTCTCAGTGGCAATCAACACCGTGTGGTAACCGCGCTCCCTTCCACCGTTTCCGCGCCTAGCGATTTCCACCGCGCCAAAACGCACAAAAGCCCCGGCGAACCGAGGCTTCGAAACTTTGGAAAGAATGGAGCGGGTGAAGCGATTCGAACGCTCGACCCCAACCTTGGCAAGGTTGTGCTCTACCCCTGAGCTACACCCGCTCATCGTCGACGGCCTGGGGTAGTTCGTGGCCGAAGGTCGCTGCGTTGCGGCGACGGGCGGTATATGGCCTAAGCCATTTTCAAATGCAACAGGGAAATGTCGGATTTTGAAGAAAAAATTGCGGCGCCTTTCGAAGGCCCGGTTTCTCAGGTGGTTGCGTGCGGGCGGGCGAAGCCCTAAGCAGCGGGCGGAGTTATTCGGGACAGGAAACGGGACATGAGCGAAGCGCAGCCGAAGACGGACAAGGATCTTTTTCAGTTTCTCGACGGGCTGGGCATCGCCCATGCGACGAAGGAACATGCGCCGGTCTTCACCGTCGCCGAATCCGTGGCGCTGCGCGACGAGATTCCGGGCGGCCACACGAAAAACCTCTTCGTGAAGGACAAGAAGGACAACTACTTCCTGATGACCGTCGAGGAACATGCCTCGGTGGACCTCAAGACGATCCACACCGTCATCGGGGCGGCAAGCCGCGTTTCCTTCGGCAAGCCGGAGAAGCTGATGGAATATCTCGGCGTCATTCCCGGCGCGGTCACGGCCTTCGGCGTGTTCAACGATGCGGGCGGGAACGTGAAGATCATCATCGATGCGGACCTGATGGAATACGACACGATCAACTGCCATCCGCTGCGCAACGACGCGACCACCTCGATCGGCTCGAAGGACCTGCTACGCTTCATCGAGGCGACGGGGCATGAGCCGCTTGTCTTGAAAGTCACGGCCTGACATACGATTTCTGGCCCAGACACGCATTTGACGGCGCTTTGCGCCACAGGAGAGACCCATGAGCGCAGGCGACAACCCCTATGCACCGTCCTATGGCGGGCAGATGAACGTTTCGGCGAGCTATGGCGGCGCGGCACCGGCGGGCGACCTGATCAAGGACACGACCACGGCGAATTTTTCGCGTGACGTGCTGGAGGCTTCGCGCCAGCAGCCGGTGCTCGTCGATTTCTGGGCGCCCTGGTGCGGCCCGTGCAAGCAGCTCCAGCCGATTATCGAGAAAGTCGTGGGCGAGAGCGCCGGACGGGTGAAGCTCGTCAAGCTCAACATCGACGACCATCCCTCCATTCCCGGCCAGCTCGGCATCCAGTCCATTCCCGCCGTCGTCGCCTTCGTCGGCGGCCGGCCGGTGGACGGCTTCATGGGCGCGGTGCCGGAAAGCCAGATCCGCGCCTTCATCGACAAGATCGCCGGCCCCGCGGGCGCCGACGAGAAGGCCGAGATCGAGGCCATGCTGGCCGAAGCAAAGACGCTCTTCGACGCGGGCGACCTTGCCGGCGCAGCCGATCTCTACGGCGCGCTGCTGCAGGCCGACCCGGAAAACGCCGCGGCGCTTGCCGGCATTGCCGAATGCATGATCGCCGTCGGCCAGCCGGACAACGCCCGCCAGGCGCTCGGCAACCTGCCGGAAGCGCTTGCCGCCGACCCGGCCGTCGCCGCGGTCGTCAAGAAGCTCGACCAGATCGAGGAAGCCCGCAAGCTCGGCGATCCGGCCGCGCTCGAACAGGCGCTGGCGCTGAATGCGGACGACCATGCCGCGCGGCTCAACCTTGCGAAGATCCGCAATGTCGAGGGCGACCGCCACGCGGCGGCCGATCATCTGCTCTACATCATGAAGCGCGACCGCGCCTTCGACGACGACGGCGCGCGCCGGGAACTGCTGCAGTTCTTCGACGTCTGGGGTGCCAAGGACCCGGCGACGATCGCCGCCCGCCGCAAGCTGTCGTCGATCCTGTTCTCCTGAGGCTTTTTTCAAACCCATGGCGCGGCGTCCCTTGAGAAACGCCGCGCCTACCCCACATTCGGGGGAGGGCGCGATGACGAGAGGCGGGAAACATTTCGCCGCGCCGCGAATCGGGAAGGCAATGCCATGCAGGTGGGAAACGCGCGTTATCTGAAGCCGGAGGATCTGCCCGAGGCCGTCCCCGTCTTTCCGCTGACGGGCGCGCTGCTCCTGCCAGGCGGCCAGCTTCCCCTCAACATCTTCGAGCCGCGCTATCTTGCCATGTTCGACGACGCGCTCGCATCGCATCGGCTGGTCGGCATGGTGCAGCCGGTCTTCGGCGAGCATCGCGCGGAGGACCAGACCGGCGAGACGCCGGCGCTCTGCCAGGTCGGCTGTCTCGGCCGCATCACCTCCTTTGCCGAAACCGGGGATGGGCGCTACATCGTCTCGCTCACCGGCATCTGCCGCTACAGGCTGCTTGAGGAGGTGCGGGGCGGCAAGGCCTATCGCAGTTTCCGCATCGCCCCCTTCATCGCCGATCTTTCCGGCAAGGACGATGAGCAGAGCGTCGACCGCGAGGCGCTGCTTGCCGCCTTCAAGGCCTATCTCGACGCCAACAAGCTGGAGGCGGACTGGGAGAGCGTGGAGCGCGCCAGCAACACGACGCTGGTCAATTCCATGTCGATGATGTCGCCCTACGGCCCGGCGGAAAAGCAGGCGCTGCTGGAAGCGCCCGACCTCAAGACGCGGGCGGAAACGCTGATCGCCATCACCGAAATCGTTCTGGCGCGCAGCTATGGCGACGTCGATACGCGGCTGCAATAGGGTCTATGCCATGGATGCCAGCACCAGCCGGGTCGATCCCAAAATGCTTGAACTTCTCGTCTGCCCGCTGACCAAGGGGCGGCTGGTCTATGACGCCAAGGCCGGGGAGCTCGTCTCCGAGAAGGCCAGGCTCGCCTATCCGATCCGTGACGGGATTCCGATCATGCTGATTTCGGAAGCGCGCGAGATCAAGGACTAGATCCTCTGTCCCACCAGCATGCGCGGATGGCCGTTGCCGGTCGTGCCCTCGGCTTGCCGGATGAAGAAGGATTTCAGGCCCGGCAGGCGGTCGACGACGCCGAGGCCGACGTCGCGCAGCACGCGCAGCGGCGTCATGTCGTTGGAGAAGAGGCGGTTCAACACGTCCGTGGTCATGCCCATGCGGACCGTGTCGAAGCGGCGCCAGGTCTCGTAGCGCTCCAGCACCGAAACGGCGCCGATATCGAGGCCGAGGCGGTCGGCTTCCACGATGGTTTCGGCGAGCGCCGCCACGTCCTTGAAGCCGAGATTGAGGCCCTGGCCGGAAATCGGGTGGATGCCGTGGGCGGCGTCGCCCGCCAGCGCAAAGCGCGGGGCGACGAAGGCGCGGGCGAGCGTCAGGCCGAGCGGGAAGGCGCGGCGGCCGTCGACGACCTTCAGCGCGCCGAGCTTGTGGCCGAAGCGGCGCTCCAGTTCTTCCTCGAAGACGAGGTCGTCGCTCTCCACGAGACGGCGGGCATCCTCCGTGCGCTCGGTCCAGACCAGGGAGGAGCGATTGCCGGTGAGCGGCAGGGTGGCGAAGGGGCCGGCGGGCAGGAAGTGCTCTTCCGCCGTGCCTTCGTGCGGGCGCTCATGCTGGAGCGTGGTGACGATGCCGGACTGGCCGTAATCGAAGCGCACCGTCTTGATGCCGGCCATGTCGCGCAGCTTCGAGCGCACGCCGTCGCAGGCGACGAGAAGGCGCGTCTGGCGTTCCGTGCCGCCGGAAAGGCTGACGGTGGTGGAATGCTGGCCGGTCGCAAAGCCTTCCACCGAGGTGGACCAGCGAATCGAGACGCCGAGGGCTTCCGCCTGCTTCAGCAGGCCGGCGGTGATGGCGCGGTTCGGCACCATATGAGCGAAGGGCTGGCCGTCGTCACCGGAGCCGGCGCCCTCGAAGGTGAGGAAGACGGGGCGGACGGGATCGGCGGTGCGCGAATCGGTGATGACCATGCGGCGGATCGGCTCCGCCTCCGGCTCGATCTCGTTCCAGATGCCGAGCACGTCGAGCAGATTGCGCGCGGCGGCGACGATGGCGAAGGCACGCTCGTCCTTGCGCCAGGCGTGGTCCGGCGCAGCGTCCACCACCTCGACGGCTAGGTGCGGCGCGGCCTTCTTGACGGCAACGGCCAGCGAAAGGCCGACATAGCCGCCGCCGGCGACGAGGACGTCGAGCATCTGGGCTTCGGGCATGGCGGTCTCCACGGCGCTTGAGGTCTTTCCTTCCCCTATATAGAGGAGGAGGAAACGCTTTCCTACCTCGGGTCCAAGACAGGAGCCACGTCCAAATGTCGCGCCAGACCGCCAATCCCGCCATGGATGCCCTTCTTCGGACGCTCGATATCGAGCGGCTGGAAACCCGGCTGTTTCGCGGAGAAAGCCCGCAGGTTGGCTGGCAGCGGGTGTTCGGCGGGCAGGTGATCGGCCAGGCGCTCGTAGCCGCCACGCGCACGGTGGAGCAGGAAAACCGCTTCGTACATTCGCTGCACGCCTATTTCGTGCGGCCGGGCGATCCCTCCGTGCCGATCCTCTACGACGTGGAGAATATCCGTGACGGCGGCTCCTTCGCCACGCGCCGCGTCGTCGCCATCCAGCATGGCAAGCCGATCTACTTCATGACCGCGTCGTTCCAGGATGATGAGGACGGCTTCGAGCACCAGACGGCGGTGCCCGACGTGCCGCCGCCGGAAAAGCTCATCGGCGAGGCGGAGCTGAAGGAGCAATTCATGGCCGCCGCCCCGCCGCATATCCGCGCCTATTGGGAACGGCCGCGGCCCATCGAGCTGCGCCCCGTTTCGCTGACGCATTACCTGTCCTCGGAAAAGCTCGATCCGCACCAGAACATCTGGGTGCGCACGACCGGGCCGGTGCCGGCCGACCGGCACCTGCAGGCGGCGGTCCTCGCCTATCTTTCCGACATGACGCTGCTCGACACCTCGCTCTTCGCCCATGGCACCTCGGTGCTCGACCGCTCGCTGCAGGTGGCGAGCCTCGACCATGCCATGTGGTTCCATCGCCCGCCCGTTCTCGACGACTGGCTGCTCTACAGCCAGGACAGCCCCTCGGCCTTCGGCGCGCGCGGCATGACGCGGGGCGCGATCTACACCCGCTCCGGCACGCTCATCGCCTCCGTCGCCCAGGAAGGGCTGATTCGGAAAAAGGCAACTGGCTAAATTTTACGCGATAGTTCGATAGCGACTATTTTTTGAGCATGTGCGGCGGTGATTTTTTGCACTGCAGCATGACTGTCATTTTTATCGATTTAAATTCAGTGATTTAGCCAAGGCGTTCGAATCTGGCACGCCCCTTGAATGTGTATCTCCAGTCGTTGGTTGCCAACGGCCAGAGAGATGGCCCCGGCTGGGGACAAGCACGAAGGATGGGAAACCAGATGAAAATCGTAATGGCCATTATCAAGCCGTTCAAACTCGATGAGGTGCGCGAAGCCCTCACCGCCGTCGGCATCCAGGGCCTGACCGTGACCGAAGTGAAGGGTTACGGCCGCCAGAAGGGGCATACGGAAATCTATCGCGGCACCGAATATGCCGTCAGCTTCCTGCCGAAACTGAAGATCGAGATCGCCGTCGCCAGCGACCTCGTCGACCGGGCCGTGGAGGCGATCGCCGCCGCTGCCAAGACCGGCCAGATCGGGGACGGCAAGATCTTCGTCTACGCCATCGACCATGCCGTGCGCATCCGCACCGGCGAAACCGATACCGAAGCGCTCTAAGCAACCGGCCTTTCAGGGAGCCTTTTCAACATGTCCGCATTCACGTTTACCCGCATTCTCCCCCGCATGGCCGCCGGCGCGACAGCCGCGCTTCTCCCGGTCATCGCCTTCGCGCAGGAAGCTGCGCCGGCCGCCACCGAGGCCGCTGCCGCCGCGCCCGTTCCGGACAAGGCGGATACCGCCTTCATGTTCCTTGCGACGTTGCTCGTCTTCTTCATGCTGATCCCCGGCCTTGCCCTGTTCTACGGCGGCCTGGTGCGCACCAAGAACATGCTGTCCGTGCTCATGCAATGCACGGTCATCGGCGCGCTGATGATGATCGTCTGGGTGACCTACGGCTATTCCTTCGCCTTCGGCGGCTCGACCAGCCCCTATTTCGGCGGCTTCGCCAAGGCGTTTCTCACCGGCGTGACGGTCGAAAGCACCTCGGCGACCTTCACCGACGGCGTCGTCATCCCGGAATATATCTTCATGCTGTTCCAGATGACCTTCGCCGCGCTGACGCCGGCGCTGATCATCGGCGCCTTCGCCGAGCGCATCAAGTTCTCCGCCGTCATCCTCTTCACGCTGCTGTGGTCCACCTTCGTCTACTTCCCGATCGCCCACATGGTCTGGGACGGCAACGGCCTGATCTTCAACATGGGCGCGCTCGATTTCGCCGGCGGCACCGTCGTGCATATCAATGCGGGCGTGGCAGGCCTTATCGGCGCGATCATGGTCGGCAAGCGCACCGGCTTCGGCAAGGACATGATGGCGCCCCACTCCATGACGCTCACCCTCGTCGGCGCCGCCATGCTGTGGTTCGGCTGGTTCGGCTTCAATGCGGGCTCCAACCTCGAGGCCTCGGGCGGTGCGGTGCTCGCCACCGTCAACACCTTCGTCGCGACGGCCGCCGCGATCCTCGCCTGGTCGGTGGTGGAAGTCTTCACCCGCGGCAAGGCCTCGCTGCTCGGCGCGGCCTCGGGCATGATCGCCGGCCTCGTCGCCGTCACCCCGGCTGCCGGCTCCGTCGGCCCGTTCGGCGCCATCGTGCTCGGCCTCATCGCCTCACCGGTCTGCTACTTCTTCGTCGCTGTGGTGAAGAACAAGTTCGGCTATGACGACACGGCCGACGTCTTCGGCGTCCATGGCGTGGGCGGCTTCATCGGCGCGCTCGGTACGGGCATCTTCACCGCGCCGTCGCTCGGCGGCACGGGCGGGGCGGATTTCTCCATCGCCTCGCAGTTCATGACGCAGCTCACCGCCGTCGCCATCACCATCGCCTGGTGCGCCGTGGTCTCGGCGATCCTCTACAAGATCGTCGATCTCACCGTGGGCCTGCGCGTCTCCGTGGAAGCCGAACGCGAAGGCCTCGACCTCTCGTCGCACGGCGAAGCGGCCTACCACTCGTAAAAGCCTTTGGCGGCTGCCGGCCGCCACGCACCGCCTTGGCCCGAACTCCGGTTCGGGCCCTTTTTCATTTACCGCACAGAAACCATGATCCGCCGCCGCATGGTTAACATGGCATTAAGCCTTCCTTCGTAGGGTTCACAGTCAGGCACATTCCGCGATTCGGGCGGAAGCCGTGCGATTCCTTGCGTGGACGATAGGCTGTACCCATGAGCAGAAGCATTTCGGCAGGACTGGACAACCGGCACGACCGTTTCATTCTGTCGGCCTTCGTCTGGCGGCAGGTTCAGGTCCTTGTCGGGCTGTGCATCTTCCTCGGCCTTGCGCTCGCCATCGCTGCGCTCTCCACCTGGAACGTCTCGGACCCCAGCCTCTCCTATGCCTCCAGCGGCGAGCCGGCCAATATCCTCGGCTATCCGGGGGCCGTCTTTGCCGATCTCTTCATGCAGTTCTTCGGCCTTGCCAGCGTGATCGCGTTGCTGCCCGCCGTCGCCTGGGGTCTGGCCATGGTCGGCGGCCGGCGCTTCAGCCGCGTGCCGCAGCGCGCGGCCGCCTGGCTCGGCGGGGCGATTCTTGCGTCCGCCGCGCTCGCCTGCGTGCCCGGCCCGGTGACGTGGCCGCTGCCGACCGGCCTCGGCGGCGTCTTCGGCGACATGATCCTGCGGTTCCCGGCGCTCTTCACCGGCGCCTATCCGACCGGCATGTTCGCCACCGTCATCGGCAGCATCATCGCGCTGCCGGCCGTCTGGCTGATGGTGTTCAGCGCCGGCCTGATCGGTGGCGGCGCCATCGACGACGAGGAGGATTTTGCCCCGGTTCCGGCGCAGAACCGCAGCCGTGCCGCTCAGGACGAGGACGACGAGGATGACGGCCGGGAAGGCCCGCTCACCGTGCTGGCCGGTGCGATGACCCATGCCTGGTATACCGGGCAGGCGCGCGTGCGCCGCATCTTCGGCCTCTCGAACCAGCGCCGCAAGGCGCGCGGCATCGAGCAGCCCTACGATTTCAACGAGGACGAGTTCGGCACGCTGAACGAACCGGTGCGCGCCCGCGCCGCAAGCCGCACTGCCGAGCGCGTCGAACCCTCCATGGACGGCCGCCGCGCCGTCTCCACGCCGTCGATCTCGCTCGACGACGACCTGCCCTTCGACATGGACGACGAGCCGCTTGCCCGCCCGAGCGGCATCCTGCCGGACGAGGACGCCGACGACATCGCCGCCGACTGGGCGCCCCGCCGCGCGCCGGCCCGTCAGGCGGCTCCCGCCGCGGGCGCCCGCGTCGTTGCTCCCGCCGCCCGGCCGAAGCCCGGCCAGCGCGCCGACCGCGAGGCGCAGACCTCCTTCGTCAGCCCGGACGGTTTCCAGCTTCCGCCGATCCACCTGCTCGCCGAACCCAAGGGTCAGGTGCGCGATACGACGCTTTCCGCCGATGCGCTGGAGCAGAACGCCCGCATGCTGGAAGGCGTGCTGGAGGACTTCGGCGTCAAGGGTGAGATCATCCATGTGCGCCCCGGCCCGGTCGTCACGCTCTATGAGCTGGAGCCGGCCCCGGGCATCAAGTCCTCCCGTGTCATCGGCCTTGCCGACGATATCGCCCGCTCGATGAGCGCCATTGCCGCCCGCGTCGCCGTCGTGCCGGGCCGCAACGCCATCGGCATCGAATTGCCGAACCAGAGCCGCGAGACTGTCTTCCTGCGCGAACTCATCGCCAGCCGCGATTTCGAGACCTCGAAGGCCCGCCTCGCCATGGCGCTCGGCAAGACGATCGGCGGCGAGCCGGTCATTTCCGACATCGCCAAGATGCCGCATCTGCTGGTCGCCGGCACCACCGGCTCGGGCAAGTCGGTGGCCATCAACACCATGATCCTGTCGCTGCTCTACCGCCTGAAGCCGGAACAGTGCCGCCTGATCATGATCGACCCGAAGATGCTGGAACTCTCCGTCTATGACGGCATTCCGCATCTCCTCTCCCCCGTCGTCACCGACCCGAAGAAGGCCGTCGTCGCCCTCAAGTGGACGGTGCGCGAGATGGAGGAGCGCTACAAGAAGATGTCGAAGATCGGCGTGCGCAACATCGACGGCTTCAACAGCCGCGTCGAGCAGGCGCTCGCCAAGGGCGAGACGATCACCCGCACCGTGCAGACCGGCTTCGACCGCCAGACGGGCGAGGCGATGTACGAGACGGAGGAATTCGATCTCCAGCCGATGCCCTATATCGTCGTCATCATCGACGAAATGGCCGACCTGATGATGGTCGCCGGCAAGGACATCGAGGGCGCGGTGCAGCGGCTTGCCCAGATGGCGCGCGCTGCCGGCATCCATGTCATCATGGCGACGCAGCGCCCGTCCGTCGACGTCATTACCGGCACGATCAAGGCCAACTTCCCGACGCGCATCTCCTTCCAGGTGACGTCGAAGATCGACAGCCGCACCATTCTCGGCGAACAGGGTGCCGAACAGCTCCTCGGCATGGGCGACATGCTCTACATGGCCGGCGGCGGGCGCATCCAGCGCGTGCATGGCCCGTTCGTCTCGGACGGCGAGGTGGAGGCGGTGGTCGCGCATCTGAAGACGCAGGGCGCGCCGCAATATCTCGACGCCATTACCGAGGACGACGACGAGGACGGCGAGGGCGGTCACGGCCCGGCCGGCACCGCCAACCTCGACGATTCCGACGATCCCTACGACCAGGCGGTGGCCGTGGTGCTGCGCGACGGCAAGGCGTCCACCTCCTATATCCAGCGCCGCCTCGGCATCGGCTACAACCGTGCGGCCTCGCTGATCGAGCGCATGGAGAAGGAGGGCCTGATCGGCCCCGCCAACCACGCCGGCAAGCGCGAGATTCTCGTGCCGACGGAAGACGAGATTACGGGACGATGACCGGGAACGCGGGGCCTTCCGCCGCGTTTCATCCGGCACGTCACGCGTTGCGGGCCGATGCCATTATGGCGCCGCCTTTGGCTCGCATGACAGACGCATGAAGGAGACCGACATGATCCGATCCGAACACGGCCGTGCGAGCGGAACGCTGACCCGCCGCGGCTTTACCGGCCTTATGGCCTTCGCGCTCGCGGCCGGCCTTTCCGTGCTCGCGCCCGCCGACGCTTCCGCGCAGGCCGGCGGCACGGCGCAGAAGATCGCCGACCACTTCGCTTCCGTGAAGACGATGATGGGCGAGTTCGTGCAGTTCGGCCCGCGCGGCGAGCAGACCGGCGGCAAGTTCTACATCGACCGCCCCGGCAAGATCCGCTTCAACTACGAGGATCCCTCGCCCATGCGCGTGATCGCCGACGGCAAGTCCGTCGTCATCGGCAATCGCAAGCTGAAGACCTGGGATATCTATCCGCTCTCCAAGACGCCGCTGAACCTTCTCCTTGGCGACAAGATCGACCTTTCCACCAAGATGGTGCGCGGCGTGAAGGAAGAGGCGGACCTGACGACCATCGTGCTCGGCGACAAGAACATGTTCGGCGATTCGACCATCACCATGATGTTCGACCCGAAGACCTACGACCTGCGCCAGTGGACGATCACCGACGCGCAGGGCAAGGACACCTCCGTGATGATCTTCAACGTCAAGACCGGCGTGCCGCTCGACGAGAAGGTCTTCTCGATCCCCTATGACGAAATCCGCAACCGCGGCGGCAAGTGATTCCACTTCGCCGTAAAATGCTCTAAGACCCCCGGACGATATTCCGGGGGCAGGCATGGCACTTTCGATCGCGACGTGGAACATCAACTCCGTGCGGCTGCGCATGCCGCTCGTCGAGCATTTCCTGAAGACCTATTCGCCCGACATCCTGTGCCTGCAGGAAACCAAGTGCCCGAACGACCAGTTTCCGTCGAAGCCCCTGAAGGCGCTCGGCTACGAGCATATCGTCATGCATGGCCAGAAGGGCTATCACGGCGTCGCCACCGTTTCGCGCCTGCCGCTGACGGAGATCGTCGAGCGGCGCGACTATTGCGGCGTCGGCGATGCGCGGCATGTCTCGGTGGTCTTCCATCATGGCGGCAAGTCGATCCGGGTGCACAATTTCTATGTGCCGGCCGGCGGCGACGAGCCGGACCGCACGATCAATCCGAAATTCGGCCACAAGCTCGATTTCATCGAGGAGATGAAGCTGCTCCATGCGGAAGCCGAGGCGGGCATCTCCTCCATCCTCGTCGGCGACCTCAACATCGCGCCGCTGGAGCATGACGTCTGGTCGCACAAGCAGCTCCTGAAGATCGTCAGCCATACGCCCATCGAGACCGAAGGCCTGATCGACGTGATGACCAAGGGCGCCTGGGTGGACCTGATGCGCCGCAAGGTGCCGGCGGAGGAAAAGCTCTATACGTGGTGGAGCTACCGCTCGGCCGACTGGCAGGCCGCCAACAAGGGCCGCCGCCTCGACCATATCTGGTCCTCGGCCGATCTCGACCCGCACCTTTCCAACATTTCGGTGGTCCGCGAGGCGCGCGGCTGGGAGCGGCCGTCCGACCACGTTCCGGTCATCGCGGAATTCGATTTCTGAGTTTCAGGCGAAGCGGCCGGCAAGGCCGCGCATCTGGCTGATCATCGCGGCCAGATTCTCGCGGATACGGGCGTCGACCAGCACGGCGACGTCCGGATATTCCTCCAGCATGCGCCGGAAGAGCGGACGGTTGATGCGGATGACCTCGCTGTCCTCCAGCGCCACCGCCGTATATTTGCGCTCGACGGCGGAGATCATGGCAAGTTCCGACAGGAGCGTGCCGGACCCTGCGGTGCCCTCGTCGCGCGTCGCGCCGTCGCGCAGCGTCGAGGTGAGCTGGAACGCGCCATAGGCGACAACGAAGCCGCAATCGGCCGAGGTGCCCTCGCGAAACAGCGTCTGCCCCTCGACCAGCCGCCGGCGTTCCGCACCGAAGGCCATCAGGCGCAGCTTGTCGTCGGCAAGGCCCGCAAAGAGCGGGACCTTGGAAAGCAGGGCGATGTCGTCGCTGAGGGCCACGGCGGGCGCTCCTTACTGAATTACGGAACGATCTTGTAACCGCCGTTCTCTGTCACGAGAATCTCGGCATTGGAAGGGTCCCGCTCGATCTTCTGGCGCAGACGATAGACATGGGTCTCCAGCGTGTGGGTCGTGACGCCCGAATTGTAGCCCCAGACCTCTTCCAGCAGCACGTCGCGCGTGACGACCTTCTGGTCGGCGCGGTAGAGATAGCGGATGATCGCCGCTTCCTTCTCGGTGAGGCGGATCTTCTGGCCGTTTTCCAGCGTCAGCAGCTTCTGGCCGGGCTTGAACGTATAGGGACCGACGGTGAAGGTGGCGTCCTCGCTGCTCTCGTGCTGGCGAAGCTGCGCGCGGATGCGCGCGAGCAGCACGGCGAAGCGGAAGGGCTTCGTCACATAGTCGTTGGCGCCGGCTTCCAGACCGAGGATCGTGTCCGAATCGGTGTCATGGCCGGTCAGCATGATGATCGGCGCCTTGAAGCCGCCCTTGCGCAGGAGCTTCACCGCCTCGCGGCCGTCCATGTCCGGCAGGCCGACATCCATGATGAGAAGGTCGATCTGGTTCGCCCGCGCGGTCTGGATGCCCTTGCCGGCCGTCGTTTCCTCGAGCGTTGCGAATTCCTCGTAGAGCGAAAGCTGCTCGACGAGCGTCTCGCGGAGGTCGTTGTCGTCATCGACAAGAAGGATGGTGCGGGATGTCATGCTTTACCTCTCGGCATTCCTACGGAAAGTAAGGGAACTGGCGCTTTTGGCAAGCCCGCCTGTGACTTAGCCAGATACCTTGCCGCATGGCGCGAATATGGCGGACGGGGCGATGCGGATCAAATTCTCCTGAACAGTGCGTGAAGGCGATCCCCGCGGCATCCTTTGAAATGCGGCGACGCGAACCTATATCAGCCTCGACCGTCGCCCGGCTGCAAGGCGCTACGGGAAACCCCACGGGTTCAAGCACGCCATTCCTTTTCATGGAGACATTCTTATGAGCGATCAACCGACGATCCTGTTTCACGACGGCAACAGCATTCCGCAGGTGGGCCTCGGCGTCTGGCAGACCCCGAACGACACGGCCGTGACGGCCGTCAAGGCGGCACTTTCGGCCGGCTACCGGCATGTCGATACGGCGGCGATCTACGAGAACGAGGCCGGCGTCGGCGAGGGCATCCGCGCTTCCGGCATCGCCCGGTCCGAAATCTTCCTGACGACGAAGCTCTGGAACTCCGATCAGGGCTACGATTCGACGCTGAAGGCCTTCGACGCCAGCCTCAAACGCCTCGGCACCGATTATGTCGACCTCTACCTCATCCACTGGCCCGCGCCGAAGCGCGACGAGTATGTGGCGACCTGGAAGGCCTTCATCCAGCTCCAGAAGGAGGGCCGCGCCCGCTCCATCGGCGTTTCCAACTTCTACCCCGAGCACCTGCAGCGCGTGATCGACGAGACGGGCGTGACGCCGGTTATCAATCAGATCGAGCTGCATCCCGATTTCCCGCAGAAAGAGGCGCGGGCCTATCACGAAAAGCACCGCATCGTCACCCAGTCCTGGAGCCCGCTCGGGCAGGGCACGCTGCTGGACAATCCGCTCGTCGCGAAGGTTGCCGCCAAGCACGGCCGCACCCCGGCGCAGGTCATCACCCGCTGGCATATCGACAGCGGGCTGGTGGTCATCCCGAAATCGGTGACGCCCTCGCGCATCGAGGAGAATTTCAAGGTCTTCGATTTCAAGCTCGATGCCGAGGACATGGCGACATTCGGGGCGCTCGAGAAGGACGGCAGGCGCATCGGCCCCGATCCGATGACGGCGACGTTCTGAGCCCTGCACAAACGAAAAGGCCGGGAGCTTGCTCCCGGCCTTTGTCCTGTCGGCGTTCCGGCCGTGTTTACTGCCAGTCGCGGATATCCACGAAATGGCCGGCAATGGCGGCGGCTGCGGCCATGGCCGGAGAAACGAGATGCGTGCGGCCCTTGAAGCCCTGGCGGCCCTCGAAGTTGCGGTTCGAGGTGGAGGCGCAGCGCTCGCCCGGCTTCAGGCGGTCGTCGTTCATGGCAAGGCACATGGAGCAGCCCGGCTCGCGCCAGTCGAAGCCGGCGGCCTTGAAGATCGTGTCGAGGCCTTCCTTCTCGGCCTGTTCCTTCACGAGGCCGGAGCCCGGAACGATCATGGCGCTGACGGTGGACGCGACCTTTCTGCCCTCGACGACGGCGGCGACGGCGCGCAGGTCCTCGATGCGGCCGTTGGTGCAGGAGCCGATGAAGACGCGGTCGATGGCGATGTCGGTAATCTTCGTGCCCGGCTTCAGGCCCATATAGTCAAGGGCGCGCCACTTGGACGAACGCTTGGTCTCGTCTTCGATGTCGTCCGGGTTCGGCACGGTGCCTTCGACGGAGACGACGTCTTCCGGCGAGGAACCCCAGGAGACGATCGGCGGCAGGTTGGCGGCGTCGAGCACGACCACGCGGTCGAAATGCGCGCCTTCTTCCGTGTAGAGCGTCTTCCAGTAGTCGATCGCCATATCGAGGGCCTTGCCCTTGGGCGCGCGCGGCTTGTCCTTGATGTATTCGAAGGTCTTCTCGTCCGGCGCGATGAGGCCGGCGCGGGCGCCGCCTTCGATCGTCATGTTGCAGATCGTCATGCGGCCTTCCATCGACAGCGAGCGGATCGCTTCGCCGGCGAACTCGATGACGTGGCCGGTGCCGCCGGCCGTGCCGATCTCGCCGATGATGGCAAGGATGATGTCCTTCGCGGTCACGCCTTCCGGGAGCTGCCCGTCGACGCGCACCAGCATGTTCTTCGCCTTCTTCTGGATCAGCGTCTGGGTGGCCAGAACGTGTTCCACTTCCGACGTGCCGATGCCGTGCGCCAGCGCGCCGAAGGCACCGTGCGTGGAGGTGTGGCTGTCACCGCACACGATGGTCATGCCCGGCAGGGTAAAACCCTGTTCCGGGCCGACGATGTGGACGATGCCCTGGCGGACGTCCTTTTCCGAATAGTATTCGACGCCGAATTCCGCGGCGTTGTTGGCGAGCGCCTCGACCTGGATGCGGCTTTCCTCGTTCTTGATGCCCTGATGGCGATCCGGCGAGGTGGGGACGTTGTGGTCGACGACGGCGAGCGTCTTTTCCGGCGCGCGGACCTTGCGGCCGGCCATGCGCAGGCCCTCGAAGGCCTGGGGCGACGTCACTTCATGGACGAGGTGACGGTCGATGTAGAGAAGACAGGTGCCGTCTTCCTGGCGGCTGACGATGTGGTCGTCGAAGATCTTGTCGTAGAGGGTACGGGGTGCGCTCATGGCTCTTCATCCGCTGGCATGTTGAAAGGGTCTGGAAATCCGCAGCGTGCGGCTGGCGGGATCGCGTAGGAAGCGGCGATCAGGATAGGCGGCTGATGAGCGCCCCGAAGACACGCGCAAAGAAGCGTGCCGGCAGGCGCTTGTGATCCTGCAGCACGACGACATGCGTTTCCGTGCATCCGAACTTGGATTCCATGGAGCCGCATATAGCGATTTTTGCGGGCCTCGGCAATTGCGAAGAATCAATGCGCGACATTGCGCCTGAGCCGCCTTTCCAGCCCCCGCAGGGCCAGCGACAGGCCGATGGTGAGGATGAGATAGACATAGGCGACGATGGAATAGGTCTCGAAGAAGCGGAAGGAGCCGGAGGCGTAGACCTTGCCCATCTGGGTGACGTCGGCGACGCCGAGCACGGAGACGAGGGACGAATCCTTCACCATCGCCACGAAATCGTTGCCGAGCGGCGGCAGGATGACGCGGATCGCCTGCGGGAAGACGACGAGGCGGAAGCGCTGGACGCGCGAGAGGCCGAGGGCCTTGGCCGCCTCGACCTGCCCCTTGTCGACGGACTGGATGCCCGCGCGAAAAACCTCGCCGATGAAGGCGGAATAGCCGATCATCAGCGCGATGATCGCCCGCCACATCAAGGAGAGGTCGCGCACCTGCATGGGTTCCGTCGTGCCGGCGGCGACGAGCGGGGCGATGACGACGTTGATCGCCGCCACCAGCGCCGGCGCGCCGACGAAGGCTATGTAGAAAAGAAGCACGAGGATCGGCACGCCACGGATGACCTCCGTGTAGAACCGCGCGATCTGCCGCAGCGCCTTGCTCTCGGAAAGCGCCATCAGCGCCACGCCGAGGCCGAGCATGGTGGCGAGCATGAAGGCGACGAGGGTCACGAAGATCGTCACCCACAGTCCCTTCAGCACGACGCTGAAAACCTGCGCGTAGATATCGTTGGTGACGATCACGCCGGCAAGCGCCAGCGCGATCACGGCAAGCGCGACCAGCCACCAGGGATAGTCGTCCTTGCCGGTGCCGGGCGAAACGGGAGCCATGGCTGCCCGCTACTGACCCATCTTGTAGTCGAGGAACCACTTCTTGTTGAGCGTGTCGAGCGTTCCGTCCGCCTTCAGCGAGGCGATGGCGGCATTGACCGGGGCAACGAGATCGGAGCCCTTGGGGAAGATGAAGCCGAAGTCCTCGGTGCCGAGCGGCCCGCCGACCACCTTCAGCTTGCCGCCGGAGGCATCGGTATAGCCCTTGGCCGCGACGCTGTCGGTCAGGACGAGATCGACGTCGCCGGCCTGAAGCGCCTGCACCGTCGCGCCGAAGGTCTCGAACAGCTTGATGCGCGGATTCTGTTCGTTGCCGTCGAGGATTTCGTAGACGGCGGTATAGAAGGGCGAGGTGCCGGGCTGCGCGGCAATCAGGCCGTCCTTGAATTCGCCGAAGCTCTTGGCGTCGGTGAAGCGGGTTTCATCGCCGCGCACCAGCATGAACTGCTGCGAGCGCATGTAGGGATCGGAGAAGTCGACCTTCTCCTTGCGGTCTTCCTTGATGGTGATGCCGGTCATGCCGATATTGTACTGGTTGTCGGAGACGGCCTGGATCATCGCGTCCCAGCTCGCGTTCTGGTACTCGACCTTGAAGTTCAGGCGCTTGGCGATCTCGTCCATCGCGTCGTATTCCCAGCCGATCTGCTTGCCGGTCTTCGGGTCGACGAACTGCAGCGGCGGATAGGCGTTCTCCGTGACGACGACGACGGTCTTGCCGCCGAGATCGGGAAGGTCGGAGGCGAAGGCGACGGCGGGCATGAGAGCGGCGGCGGCAAGGCCTGCAAGAACGGCGCGGCGGGAAAACATGGGATATGCTCCTGAATTGTGGCGGCGGAACACTGTCACAGGTCAGGGCCGGCAACAAGCATGGGGCTTGCGCGCAAAGGGTTTTCCGTAAAACAAAAAAGCCGCCGGCAAGGGGCCGGCGGCTTTCGATAGAGTATGCGCTGCCGGATTATTCGGCGGCGGCTTCTGCGGCCTTTGCGGCTTCGGCAGCTTCTGCTGCTGCCTTTTCAGCGGCGAGCGCCTGAGCTGCTGCGACCTTCTCGGCTTCGAGACGTGCCTTTTCCTCGGCAATGGCCTGACGCTCGGCGTCGTTCAGCTTGCGGGCGCGCGTGCCGGTGTTCTCGACGATACGAGCCGACTTGCCGCGACGATCGCGCAGGTAGTAGAGCTTGGCGCGGCGGACCTTACCGCGGCGGACGACGTCGACGCTTTCGACGAGCGGCGAGTAGACGGGGAAGACGCGCTCGACGCCTTCGCCGTAGGAAATCTTGCGAACGGTGAAGCTCTCGTTGATGCCGCCGCCGGAGCGGGCGATGCAAACGCCTTCATAGGCCTGAACGCGGGTACGCGTGCCTTCCGTAACGCGCACGTTGACGCGGACGGTGTCGCCCGGGGAGAATTCCGGGAGCTGGCGCTTGGCTTCGATCTTCGCGGCCTGTTCGGCTTCGAGCTGCTGGATGATGTTCATCGGTCTAACCTTCGGTTCTTCTGAAACAGCCAGAGCGCTCGACGGTGGCCTTCGAGGTCATGCCTCTCGGGTTAGTCCGTTGCCGGACGGAGCGGATTCGCCATTCTTTGCTTGCAGGTCGGCTGGGTAATCCCAAATCCGAGCGGGCCAATACACCAATCGGGCCGGCTTGTCATCCCCCGGCGGCAAAAGAATCCACCCGCGCGTGGCGGATTTCCGGGTCTTGCCGGCCTTCCGGTGCCACGCTATCACGCCTTGAAGGAGCGGGCGCGGCCCCTGTCGCCGCCCGGGGGAGTGCCATGACCGTTTTCGATGCCATCTTTCTGTTCGTCGCCGGCTTCCTGTCCGGCGTGGTGAATGCCATTGCCGGCGGGGGTACGTTCCTTACCTTCGGGGCGATGTCGCTGATCGGCCTGCCGCCCATCGTCGCCAACGCCACCTCCTCGATCACGCAGTTCCCGGGCTATGTCACCTCGACGCTCGCCTATGCCAAGGAAATCCGCGCCGACTGGAAGGAAGCGCTGCTGCTCGGCGCGCTGTCGCTGGTCGGTGGCCTTGCCGGGGCGCTGCTGCTGCTCTCGCTCTCCAATCCCTCGTTCCGCGCGCTGGTGCCCTGGCTGCTGCTGGCGGCGACCGCGATTTTCGCGGCCGGGCCTTACCTCAAGCCGAAGACGCTCAGCCCGGAAAAACCGATCTCGCCGCTCGGCCTTGCCGGCCAGTTCGTCACCTCCATCTATGGCGGCTTCTTCGGCGCGGGCATGGGCATCATGACGCTCGCCGTGCTGGGCCTCACCAAGGGCGGTGACTATCACCGGCTGAACGCGCTGAAGAATTTCGTCGCCGTCGTCATTGCCGCCATGGCGGTTATCGTCTTCGCCAGCGGCGGGGTGATCGGCTGGCCGCAGGCCGCCGTCATGGTGCCGGCGGCGGCGCTTGGTGGCTGGTCCGGCGTATGGGCGGCGCGGCGCGTGCCGCAGCCGGTGATCCGCGTGCTGGTGGTGGCGGTCGGCCTTGCGCTGACGGTCTATTATTTCCTGAAGGGCTGATCGGTCAGAAGATCGGGCCGGCGCTCGCGCGTCAGCTTCTCCGCCTCCTCGCGCCGCCATCGGTCGATGGCGGCGTGGTTGCCGGAGGTCAGCACGCCGGGGATTTCTTGGCCTTCGAAGACCTGCGGGCGCGTATAGTGCGGATGCTCCAGCAATCCGCCTTCAAAACTCTCATGCTCACCGGAAAGCGCATTGCCCATGACGCCGGGCAGGATGCGCACGATGGCATCCAGCAGGATCATCGCCGCCGGCTCGCCGCCGGAGAGGATGTAGTCGCCGATGGAGACTTCTTCGAGCTGCCGCCCGTCGATCACACGCTGGTCGACGCCCTCGAAACGGCCGCAGACGATGATCGCGCCCTCGCCGGCCGCAAGTTCGCGCACGCGCTTCTGCGTCAGCGGTTTTCCGCGCGGGCTCATCAGGAGGCGCGGGCGGTTGTCACCCTCGGAGGCATGGTCGATGGCCTTGGCCAGCACATCCGGCTTCAGCACCATGCCCGCGCCGCCGCCGGCCGGCGTGTCGTCGACGGTGCGGTGGCGGTCGGTGGTGAAATCGCGGATCTGCAGGCAGTCGAGCGACCAGTCGCCGCGCGCCAGCGCCTTGCCGGAGAGGGACTGGGCGAGAAAGCCTGGAAACATCTCCGGGTAGAGCGTCAGGATGGTGGCGCGGAAAGCCACGTTATTCTCCCTCGCCCTGCGGCGGGCGGCGACGACGGCTGCCGGGGCCGTCCTTCTCGTCGTCGACGAGACCGGCGGCGGTGGCGTCGATCAGGAGGCGGCCGCCTTCGAGGTCGATTTCCAGCACCGCGGCTTCGGAGAAGGGAATGAGCACGGGGCGCTTGCCCGGCCCCTTGAGTTCGAGCAGGTCGCCCGCGCCGAAATCGAAGATGCCGGTGACGGTGCCGTGGCTGCGGCCGGTCGTGTCGACGGCTTCCAGGCCTTCGAGGTCGGCATAGAAGAACTCGTCCTCGTCCAGTTCCTCGTCCGGCAGGTTGTCGCGCTCGATATAGAGTTCGATGCCGTTCAGCGCCTCGGCGGCGTTGCGGTCGTTGACGCCGCGAAAGCGCACGACGACGACGTTCTTCGCCTCGCGCACCTCCAGCACCTCGAAGGACCGGCCGTCCTCGGTGTGCAGATGGCCGTAGTCGCCGATGGAGGTCGGGTCGATTGTGTAGGATTTCACACGGACCTCGCCGCGCAGGCCCTGTGCCGCGCCGACGGTGCCCATGAGGACGGGATTTTCCAGTTTCGCCATGGTTCGGTTCCGTGTGGTCTTGCAAAGCCTCTTACGACGTTCGCGCGGAGGCTCCTAGAGCAATTCCAGCAAAAGTGTGCAGCGGTTTTGCGTCCGGAATTGCGTCAGACAAAATGAAAACGGGCGGCATGAAGCACGCCGCCCGTCTCCATAAAAGTCGAGGCAGATTATTCGCCAGCGGCGGCAGCAGCGGCGTCTTCTTCCTTCTGCTTCTTCTCGGCGGCGCGCTCGAGAGCCTTCTTGCCCGGCTTTGCCTTGTCCGGGTTGTTGCGGGCTTCGCGCTTCAGAACGCCGGCTTCGTCGAGGAAGCGGGCAACGCGGTCGGTGGGCTGTGCGCCCTTGGCGAGCCATTCCTTGGCGCGGTCGGTGTCGATCTGGACGCGGTTTGCGTCGTCCTTGCCGAGCATCGGGTTCCAGGCGCCGAGCTTCTCGAGGAAGCGGCCGTCACGCGGGGAGCGGGCGTCGGCAACGACGATCTGGTAGTACGGGCGCTTCTTGGAACCGCCGCGGGCGAGACGAATCTTCAGGGACATGTCATTTCTCCTTGGGTAGATGGGCCGCTTTTCAAGCGGTGTGGTTTGCGCCGCCATGTTCGGCGGCAATGGCTTCATGATGCCGGATCACCTCGCGGATGATGAAGTTCAGGAACTTCTCCGCGAAATCCGGGTCCAGATTGGCATCCTTCGCCAGGCGGCGAAGGCGCTCGATCTGGTATTCCTCGCGCGCCGGATCGGCCGGCGGCAGTTCATGCGTCGCCTTCAGCACGCCCACCGCCTGGGTGCAGCGGAAGCGCTCGGCGAGCATATGCACAAGGGCAGCGTCGATATTGTCGATCGACTGCCGGTATTCTCCCAATTGCTGCCTGACCTTCGGGTCGATCGTCATGCGGCGTTCCTCACTTCTTCTTCGGCAGGCCGGGCAGGCCCGGAAGGCCGCCGAGACCGGGCAGGCGAAGACCGCCGCTGCCGCCGAGGCCCGGCAGGCTGCCCGGCTTGATGCCGGCGGCTTCCGCCTGTTTGGCGAGCGCCTCGAGCTGCTTGGGGTCCATGCTGGAAAGATCGGGCATGCCGCCGCCGAGGCCACCGAGGCCCATCTTGCCGGCAAGGCCGCCCATCATCTGCTTCATCATGCCGCCCTTCTTGCCGCCCATCATCTTCATCATGTCCGCCATCTGGCGGTGCATCTTGAGAAGCTTGTTGATGTCGGCCGCATCGGTGCCGGAGCCGGCGGCGATGCGCTTCTTGCGGGAATGCTTGAGCATGTCCGGGTTGGCGCGCTCGGCCTTGGTCATCGAGTTGATGATGGCGATCTGGCGGCCGAAGAGCTTGTCGTCGAGGCCGGCGGCGGACATCTTGTCCTTCATGCCGGCCATGCCGGGCATCATGCCCATGATGCCGCCCATGCCGCCCATCTTCTGCATCTGGCGAAGCTGGTCGGCAAGGTCGTTGAGGTCGAACTTGCCCTTGGCCATCTTGGCGGCCATGGCGGCCGCCTTCTCGGCGTCGATGTTCTCCGCCGCCTTCTCGACGAGCGAGACGATGTCGCCCATGCCGAGGATGCGGTCGGCGACGCGGCGGGGATGGAACTCCTCCAGCTCGCCCATCTTCTCGCCGACGCCGATCAGCTTGATCGGCTTGCCGGTGACGGCGCGCATGGAGAGGGCCGCACCGCCACGGCCGTCGCCGTCCATGCGGGTCAGCACGAGGCCGGTGATGCCGACGCGGTCGTCGAAATTGCGGGCGAGGTTGACGGCGTCCTGACCGGTCAGCGCGTCGGCGACGAGCAGGATCTCGTGCGGATTGGACTTCCGCTTGATCTCCGCCATCTCGATCATCAGCGGCTCGTCGATATGGGTGCGGCCGGCGGTGTCGAGGATGACGACGTCATGGCCGCCGAGCTTTGCGGCCTGCACGGCGCGCGCGGCGATATCGGTCGGCGACTGGCCGGCGATGATCGGCAGCGTGTCGATGCCGGTCTGCACGCCGAGCTGGCGAAGCTGCTCCTGCGCGGCCGGGCGGCGCGTGTCGAGCGAGGCCATCAGGACCTTCTTCTTCTCGCGCGTCTTCAGCCGGTTGGCGATCTTGCCCGACGTGGTGGTCTTGCCCGAACCCTGGAGGCCCACCATCATGATGACGACGGGGGCGGCGGCGTTGAGGTCGATGGAGACGCCCTCGGAGCCGAGCATGGAAACCAGCTCGTCATGGACGAGCTTGACCACCATCTGGCCGGGCTTGATGGATTTCAGGATTTCCGCGCCGACGGCCTTTTCGCGCACTGCATCCGTGAAGGACCGCACCACTTCCAGCGCCACGTCCGCTTCCAGCAGCGCACGGCGGACCTCGCGCAGCGCCGCCGAGACATCGGCCTCGGAAAGCGCGCCACGGCCTGTCAGTCCATTCAGAATGGAGCCAAGGCGGTCCTGGAGTGTTTCAAACATCACGTCTTCCTTCTTGTTTCCGCGTCACGCGGAAACGTCGGTGCAATCGGCGTCGAAAACAAGACGCAAAGCCAAAAAGCACCCGAGGGCGCATCGCGCTGTCGGGTGTTGACCTCCGGGATCTGTTTATACCGCAATGGGTCCCGGTCGGCGGCTTCAAGCAGTCTCACTTGTCGCAGATGCGCGGCTTAAACAGGAAGAAGGCCGGAAAGTCAAGGATCGAAAGACTCCATCTGGTAATCCGGGGCCGTTTGCGCCATATACGCGCAAGAAATCAAAGACTCCGTGACGGGTCTTTACAGGAACATCCGACATGGCCGCTGAAGCGCAATTCGCCCGTATGAACGGACTGGGAAACATGATCCTGGTCGTGGACATGCGTGGCCGCGCCGATGCCGTGACACCGACGGCCGCCATCGCGCTCAATGCCGATCCTGCGACCCGCTTCGACCAGATCATGGCGATCCACGATCCGAAGGTCGACGGCACGGATGCCTTCATCGTCATTCTCAACTGCGACGGCACCAAGGCGCAGGCCTGCGGCAACGGCACGCGCTGCGTCGTGCAGGCGCTCGCCGCCGAAACCGGCCGCAAGGCCTTCACCTTCCAGACGGTCGCCGGCATCCTCAACGCCACCGAGCATGCGGACGGCACGATCTCCGTCGATATGGGCAAGCCGGTCTTCGAATGGAGCCGCATTCCGCTTGCCGAAGAGTTCTTCGACACGAGCCGCATCGAATTGCAGATCGGGCCGATCGATGCGCCGATCCTGCATTCGCCCGCCGCCATGTCGATGGGCAATCCGCATGCCGTCTTCTGGGTCGATCGCGATCCGATGAGCTTCGATCTCGACCGTTTCGGCCCGCTGCTCGAAAACCATCCGATGTTCCCGGAAAAGGCGAATATCACACTGGCGCAGGTCACCTCGCCGTCCTCCATGACGACGCGGACCTGGGAGCGCGGCGCGGGCCTGACGCTCGCTTGCGGCTCGGCCGCCTGCGCGGCCGGCGTTTCCGGCGCGCGCACCGGCCGGACGGGCCGCAAGGTTGCGATCACCGTCGCCAGCAGCCCGAATCGCGGCACGCTGACCATCGAATGGCGCGAGGACGACCATGTCGTGATGACGGGGCCCGCCGAATGGGAATGGTCGGGCACGCTCGATCCTTCGACCGGCGCTTTCCGCCGCGACGAGACCGGGGCGGCCGCCCTTTGAGCGGCGTTACGGTCATAACCTTCGGCTGTCGGCTCAACACCTACGAATCGGAAGTGATGCGCGCGGAGGCCGAGAAGGCGGGGCTGAACAATGCCGTGCTGGTGAACACCTGCGCCGTCACCGGCGAGGCCGTGCGCCAGGCCCGGCAGGCGATCCGCCGCGCCCGGCGCGACAATCCCCATGCCCGCATCATCGTCACCGGCTGCGCGGCGCAGACGGAAAGCGCCACCTTTGCCGCCATGCCTGAGGTGGACGCCGTGCTCGGCAACGAGGAGAAGCTGAAAAGCGCCTCCTACCGCGCGCTGCCGGATTTCGGCGTCTCGGCGGAAGAGAAGCTGCGCGTCAACGACATCATGAGCGTGCGCGAGACCGCGCCGCAGATGGTGAAGCTGATCGATGGCCATGTGCGCGCCTTCGTGCAGGTGCAGAACGGCTGCGACCACCGCTGCACCTTCTGCATCATCCCCTATGGCCGTGGCAATTCCCGCTCTGTGCCGATGGGCGCGGTGGTCGATCAGGCGCGCAAACTCGTCGAGAGCGGCTATTGCGAGATCGTGCTGACGGGCGTCGACGCGACGAGCTACGGCGCGGACCTTCCCGGTCAGCCGAGCCTCGGCCTGCTCGCCAAAACCTTGCTGAAGCAGGTGCCGGAAATCCGCCGCCTCAGGCTCTCCTCCATCGACAGCATCGAGGCGGACGATCATCTCTGGGACCTCATTGCCGATGAGCCGCGCTTCATGCCGCATCTGCACCTTTCCCTGCAGCATGGCGACGACCTGATCCTCAAGCGCATGAAGCGCCGTCATTCCAGCGCCGATGCGCGGGATTTTTGCGCGCGGGTGCGGATGGCCCGGCCGGATGCCAGTTTTGGCGCGGATATGATCGCCGGCTTTCCGACGGAGACGGAAGAAATGTTCGCCAATGCGGCGCGGCTTGCGGAAGACTGCGGCATCGCCCATCTGCACGTCTTTCCCTATAGCCTGCGCCCCGGCACGCCGGCCGCCCGCATGCCGCAGCTCGACCGCGCGCTCGTCAAGGACCGCGCCGCCCGGCTGCGGGAGACGGGGAAAAGGCTGCACGAGGCCCATCTCGTCTCGATGATCGGCAGGGATGAGACGATCCTCGTGGAGAACAACGGCCTTGCCCATACCGAAAACTTCACGCTCGTCGATGCCGCGGGGCTGAAACCGCGCGATCTTGTGCCGGTGACGATCACCGGACACAATGGCAGGCACCTGACGATGCGGCCCCTCAATGCGGCCGGCGCCGCGTCCCTTCGCAACTAGCGGATACCTTTCATGGCTCTCGGCTTCATCAAGAAGATTTTCACGTTCGGAAAAGACACCGCCACTGAGCCCAAGCCGGAGGCGGAAGCGCCCGTTGTCGAGCAGCAGGCCGCCGAACCGCGGGCTGCCGAGCCGCACATCATCGAGCCCGCGCCGGAAGAGCCTGCCGCAGCATCGGCGCCCCTCTCGGTCGACGAGGAGCGCGATGCGCTGCTCGAAGAGGCGGAGGCCGCCAATCCCGAGGCCGACTACCATATTTCCGAGGATGTCGAGCCGGAGATCTATCCGCTGCCGCATGCCCCGAGCCTCCCGGTTACCGAAGATCCGGTCGTGCCGGCGGAAATGGAGACTGCCGGCGGGCCGGCGGGCGACGAGGCCGTTGCAGAACCTGAAGCCGAGCCGGTGCCGGTAGAGGAGATCGTCGCGGATGAACCGGCCGGATCGGTCGAGGAACTCGTCGAGGAGATCGCCGCCGCCCATGTGGAAACGGTGGAAGCGGAAGCACCGGGCGAACTAGCGGATCCTGTCCTCGAAGAGGCCATCCGCGCGGAAAGGCCGCTGGAAACGCCGGTCCTGCCGAAGGGTTTCGCGTCGTCGGAAAAGGCTGTCGTCGAGGAGGCCGCGCCCGTGGCGCAGCCCAAGCGCACCTGGTTCCAGCGCCTGCGCGAGGGCCTTGCCCGCACCTCCTCGCAGCTCACCGGCCAGATCACCAGCCTCTTCACCAAGCGCAAGCTCGATGACGACACGCTGCAGGACCTCGAGGACCTGCTGATACAGGCTGACCTCGGCGTGGAGACGGCGCTGCGTATCACCGATACGCTCGCCTCCGAGCGTTACGGCAAGGACGTGACCGGCGCGGATGTCTCGCGCATCATGTCGACCGAGATCACCAAGGTGCTCGAACCGGTGGCAAAGCCGCTGGAACTCGACCTCAATCACAAGCCGCATGTCATCCTCGTCGTCGGCGTCAACGGTACGGGCAAGACGACGACCATCGGCAAGCTTGCGGCGAAGCTTTCGGGTGCGGGCCTCAAGGTGATGCTGGCGGCGGGCGACACGTTCCGTGCGGCGGCCATCGAACAGCTCAAGATCTGGGCGGAGCGCACCGGCTCGGACATCGTCTCCTCGAAGCTCGGCGCTGATGCGGCGGGGCTTGCCTACGAGGCCTATGAGCAGGCGAAGCTGAAGAAGAGCGACGTGCTGATCGTCGATACCGCCGGGCGTCTGCAGAACAAGGCGGAGCTGATGGCGGAACTGGAAAAGATCGTGCGCGTGCTCGGCAAGCTCGACCCCGACGCGCCGCATACCGTGCTCCAGACGCTCGACGCCACGACCGGCCAGAACGCGATGAACCAGGTGGAGATTTTCCGCAACGTCGCGGGTGTCTCGGGCCTGATCATGACAAAATTGGACGGTACGGCCCGCGGCGGCATCCTTGTGGCGATTGCGGCAAAACACAAGCTGCCGGTCTATTTCATCGGTGTCGGCGAAGGGATCGACGATCTCGAACCCTTCGAGGCCAAGGATTTCGCGGAAGCGATCGCAGGAGTTGGAGCATGAGCAAGGCAACGCTGGACGCACCGGCCAAGGAAGAGGAGAAGGTCAGCCCGTTCCTCAAGATGGTGCTGGAACTCGGCCCCCTCGTCGTCTTCTTCTTCGCCAATTCGCGCGGCGAGTGGCTGGCCTCGCATTTTCCGGTGCTGTCCGAGATGGGTGGGCCGATCTTCATCGCGACCGGCCTCTTCATGGCCGCGACGGCCATCGCGCTTGTCGTCTCGTGGGTGCTGACGCGCACGCTGCCGATGATGCCGCTGATCTCCGGCCTCGTCGTCTTCGTCTTCGGCGCGCTGACGCTCTGGCTGCAGAACGACACGTTCATCAAGATGAAGCCGACCATCGTCAACACGCTGTTCGGCGCGATCCTGCTCGGCGGATTGTTCTTCGGCAAGTCGCTGCTCGGCTACGTCTTCCACGCCGCCTTCAAGCTGACGGACGAGGGCTGGCGCAAGCTGACGCTGCGCTGGGGCCTGTTCTTCATCGTGCTCGCCGTGATGAACGAGGTGGTCTGGCGCAATTTCTCGACGGATTTCTGGGTGGCCTTCAAGGTGTGGGGCACCATGCCCATCACCATCCTCTTCACGCTATCGCAAATGCCGCTGATCATGCGGCATTCGCTTGAGCAGCCGGAGGAAAACAAGACGCCGTAAGCCTCACGCGTAGGCGAAATCCGTCGTCTTGCTGATCAGCACGGCCCTCAGCTTTTCGAGCGCCCGGTTCTCGATCTGGCGCACGCGCTCCTTCGAAATACCCAGCAGCACGCCCAGCTCTTCCAGCGTCGCGCCGTTTTCCGCAAGGCGGCGGGCGCGAATAATCTTCATCTCGCGCTCATTGAGCTCGCCGAGCGCCGAATGCAGCCAGTGGCGGCGGCGTTCGCCGTCGATGCTGCCTTCGGCCTGTTCGTCCGGCAGGGGGGCGTCGCTGGTGAGGAATTCGATGCGGCTGGAACCCTCGCCCTCGCCCGAGGCAATAGGAGCCTGCAAAGAGATGTCGGAGGAGGAGAGGCGGGCGTCCATGGTGCGCACATCCGCCGTGCTGACGCCGATCGCCGCGGCGATCTCCTGGTGCATGGCCTCGCTGGTGAGGTGGCTGTCGCCGCGGGCAAGCCGGGCGCGCAGGCGGCGCAGGTTGAAGAAGAGCGCCTTCTGCGCGGAGCTGGTGCCGCCGCGCACGATGGACCAGTTGCGCAGCACGTAATCCTGTATCGAGGCGCGGATCCACCAGCTTGCATAGGTGGAGAAGCGCACCTGCCGTTCCGGCTCGAAGCGGGCGGCGGCCTCCAGAAGGCCGATATAGCCCTCCTGCACGAGATCGCCGAGCGGAAGGCCGAAGTTGCGGAACTTGCCCGCCATCGAGACCACGAGCCGCATATGGGCCATGGCGATGCGGTTGCGGGCTTCCTGGTCGTGATTGTCCTTCCAGGCATGGGCCAGTGCCTGTTCCTCGTCGCGCTCCAGATAGGGGGCGGACATGGCGAGCTTGATCATGCGGCGGTCTGCGGTCGTCGTAGCCATGGCGGTGTCTCCACGTGAACCGAACCGGCGCGGGAGAAACCCACGCCCTGACGATGACGTTTCAGACGGGCCGAAGGATCGCCCGAAATCCGCCTTCGGGCAGATTAAAGTGGCGGCACCACCCTTGCGGCCAACCGAAGCCGGTCGTCCTCAACCGCCACAACGGGTGCGCCGCAAAAAAGTTCCAATAAAAAACCCGGCTGTCGCCAGCCGGGCTTTAAATTTCGACGGAGCGCCCTAAATCAGGCGGCTTCGTCCTGGGAGTCGTCTTCCTCGATGGTCTTGCCGCGCTTCGGACCCTTGGCGAGGTTCGTCTCGACGAGACGGACGGCTTCGGTTTCCGACATCTTGTTCACGGCGGCGATTTCGCGGGCCATGCGGTCGAGGGCGGCTTCATAGAGCTGGCGCTCGGAATAGGACTGTTCCGGCTGGTTCTCGGCGCGGTAGAGGTCGCGGACCACTTCGGCGATCGAGATCAGGTCGCCCGAATTGATCTTGGCGTCATATTCCTGCGCGCGGCGCGACCACATGGTGCGCTTCACGCGGGCCTTGCCCTGGACAACCTTCAGCGCGCGTTCGACGAAATCGGTCTCCGACAGTTTGCGCATGCCGATGGAAACGGCCTTGGCAACCGGCACCTTGAGACGCATCTTGTCCTTTTCGAAATCGATGACAAAAAGCTCGAGCTTCATGCCGGCGACTTCCTGCTCTTCGATGGCGACGATCTGGCCGACGCCGTGAGCGGGATAGACGATCGACTCGCCGGTCTTGAAGCCCTGGCGCGTGGAAGATTTCTTCTGCTGGGTCGTCATTCTGTTCAAATACTCCCTGTTACGCTCCCCGACGGGGGTCGGGGTGGGTCCGGGGACCCGGGAAAGACGGGGGCACCTTGGGGGTGTCACCACTCTGGTCCGTCCGCCATGCGCAAAAAGGTCCGCTTCGACGCGTTCACATTTGAGCAACCGGGGTTGCCTATGGGAGGTGAGCGACGTTGAGGGATCGTTTGCTTTCGTGGTGGTGTTCGGGCACGCAAAATGCCGCGATTTGGATCAGTATCCAGACCCTATCACAAAAAAGTGCCGAAATCAATAATTTGCTTCGCATGGGTCATCAAGCCTGCCCTATCGCCTTTCGGCAAGAGGCAGGCTTTTTCCCCAGGATCGATCGCCGCGTGGCGGTGAGGCTCAGTCGCCCTTGCCCGGATTGGGCGAGAAGAACTGCTCGTACTTGCCTTCCACGCCGTCCATTTCCTTGGCTTCCGGCATCGCGTCGCGCTTGACGGTGATGTTCGGCCAGATGGAGGCGAATTCCGTATTGATCTTCAGCCACTTGTCGAGGCCCGGCTCGGTATCCGGCTTGATCGCCTCGGCAGGACATTCCGGCTCGCAGACGCCGCAGTCGATGCATTCGTCGGGGTGGATGACGAGGAAATTCTCGCCCTCGTAGAAGCAGTCGACGGGGCATACTTCCACACAGTCCGTGTACTTGCAGCGGATGCAGTTGTCGGTCACGACATACGTCATGCTTCACTCCAGAATCGTCATAAGGCAGCGGAGGCGGGGCCGTCCGGCGCCGCAAAACCTGTCACGCAGGCGGCTTGCCGGATAGGAGAGGGCCGCGCTCGCGCAGGCTGTCCGGTGGCTGAGGTAAAGGCTTTGCGGGCGCTTTGCAAGCGTAATACATGCGCCGCCGCGCGCATGCGAGGTATAGAATTCTAATCGTCGTCCTCGCCGGGAAAAGCCTGCAGCCGGTCGGTTTCCCGGCGTTCCCGCTTTGTCGGGCGTCCCGCGCCCCGCTCGCGCGTCGCCTGGGCGAAGAGATTGCGCTCCTCGCGGGGCGGCGGGGGCGGCGTCATGTCGCTGTAGAGAAGGCGCGCTTCCTCATAGGGGCCGCGGCGCTCGCCGGGCTGGAGCACCTTCACGACCATGTCGTGCCTGTCGAGCGAGATGACGACGACATCGCCGGGGCGAACGGCATGAGAGGGCTGGCGGATATTCACGCCATTGACGCTGACATCGCCGGATTCCACGGATTTCGCGGCCAGCGAGCGCGATTTGCGCAGGCGCGCGAAGAACAGCCACTTGTCGATGCGCTGTCGCGCCTGACCTGCCGGCTGTTCCTCGTTGCGCGCCATGGCTTACTTCTTGAGCTGCTCCTTGAGCGCTGCGAGCTTTGCGAAGGGTGAATCCGGGTCGATCGGCTTTTCCTTGCGGGGCGGCCGGGCCTCGAATTTTGCCTGCTGCGGTTTGCCGCCGCGTTCGTTGCGCTCGCCGCGATCCGGGCGATTGCCACCCTGCGGCTTTCCGTCGCGGCCCTTCTGGTCCGGGCGGCCGCCACGGCCGCCTTCGCGCCGTTCACCGCGCTCGCCGGCCTGCTGGCCGCGATTGCGATCACCGCCGCGGCGCTCGCCACGGTCCTGACGCTCGCCCTGACGTTCCCCGCCATGGCGGTTGCCGCCCTGGCGCTGGTTGTCGTGGCGCGAGCCGGGACGCCAGAGGAGGACCGGCTTGATTTCGGCCGGCTCGCCTTCGGCGGCGGCTTCCGTCGGAGCCGGGGCTTCGACGGTCTCGGCGGCCGGCGTTTCCGCGGCTGCAACCGGGGCGTCGCTTTCGTCCGAAGCGTCGGCGTCGTGTTCGTCGGAGGTTTCCGCATTCGCTTCCGCTGGCGTTTCGGCAGCAGCCGTGGCCGGAGCCTGCGCGGCGAGGAAGGCGGCAGCCTCTTCAGCCTTCACGCTGTCGGCGCGGTAGCCGAGACCCTTCAGGATCTCTTCCATATCGTCCGGCGTCGCGCCGAGGATGGAGAGCATGGCGGTCGTCGCGGTGAAGCGGCGGCCGTCATAGGCGCCGTCCGGGCGGGGCGTGCCGGGCTTCCACTGAAGGAGCGGGCGGATGAGGTCCGCGAGGCGCTCGAGGATATCGATGCGCACGGCGCGCTTGCCGAGGAAGCGGAAGCCGGCGAGCTTGTAGAAGGCGCGCTCATAGGTCGGATCGGTGACGACCGAGGTGCGGCCGGCAGCCAGAATCGGGATGAGGTCGCCGTAGCCAGGCTTGTCGAGGCCATCGTTCTTCAGCGCCCAGAGGAGCGTGATGAGTTCGGCCGGGGCAGGCTTCAGCAAAGCCGGCATGAAGATGTGGTAGGCGCCGAAGCGGATGCCGTGCTTACGCATGGAGGCGCGGGCGTCCTGATCGAGCGACTTCACATCGTCCGCGACGTCACGGCGGAAGAGCACGCCGAGATTTTCCACGAGCTGGAAGGCGAGGCCCTTGGCAAGGCCCTGCAGGTCTTCCGCGCGGGAAAGATCGTCGAGCGGCTTCAGCACGGTCGCGATGTGATGGTTCACGAAACGCTCGACGCGGGCGGCGACATGGTCGCGCGCATTGCCGGTCAGTTGCTCGTCGGAGAGCAGGATGACGCGCGGGCGCATGATATGGTCGGAGGCGGCGAGGCGCGCGACGGGATCGCCGAGCCAGCGCACGGTGCCGTCGGAGCCGAGCGCGAGGTCGGCATTGCCGGCCGCATGCAGGCGCGCGGCGCGGGCCTCGAACTCCAGCGCAAGCGCCTTCTGCGCAGCCGCCTGCGCGGCCTTCGCATCGGGTCCTTCCGTTCCGGAGGCCAGCGTAAACCGGAAACCGGCCAACTGCCCGACATGATGTCCTTCTACGAAGACATCGCCATTCACACTGATTTCAGCTTCCAGCATCGCATTCTCTCTCAGGCGCTTCATGAGCACAGATGTCCTGCGATCAACAAAGCGTTTCGTCAACCGTTCATGTAGCGCATCGGACAATCGGTCTTCGATTTCCCGCGTCTTTTCCTGCCAGTGTGTCGGATCGGCAAGCCAACCGGGCCGATTCGACACATAGGTCCAGGTCCTTATCTGCGCGATTCGTGCCGAAAGCGTGTCGATTTCGCCATCGGTCCGATCGGCCCGGCGGACCTGGTCCGCCATGAAGTCTTCGTTAACCGTGCCACGCTTTACGAGATCCGCATAGAGCGTCGAGATGAGATCGGCGTGCTGGGCGGGCGCGATGCGGCGGTAATCGGGAAGCGCGCAGGCCTCCCAGAGCTTTTGCACCCGCTCGGGCGTCGTCGCAAGCTCGCGGATATCCGGGTAGCGCGAAAGGTGTTCCAGCGCCTGCTGGTCGACCGCCGGCAGCGCCCGGGTGAGGCCGGGTATCGGCGGCGGGGCATCGAGCGACTGGCGGAGCGCTTGCAGCGAGGAATAATCGAAGTGGGTCGTGCGCCATTGCAGCACCTTGACCGGGTCGAACTGGTGCGTCTCGATGCGCTTGACCAGTTCGTCGTCGAAGGGATCGACGCGGCCCGTCACGCCGAAGGTGCCGTCGCGCAGGTGCCGGCCGGCGCGGCCGGCGATCTGGGCGAGTTCCGCCGGGTTCAGGTTGCGGAACTGGTAGCCGTCGAATTTGCGGTCCTGCGCGAAGGCGACATGGTCGACATCGAGGTTGAGGCCCATGCCGATGGCGTCGGTGGCGACGAGATATTCGACGTCGCCTTCCTGATAGAGTGCGACCTGCGCGTTGCGGGTGCGGGGCGAGAGCGCGCCGAGCACGACGGCAGCCCCGCCGCGCTGGCGGCGGATCAGTTCGGCGATAGCGTAGACCTCATCGGCCGAGAAGGCGACGATGGCGGTGCGCTGCGGCAGGCGGGTGATCTTCTTCGAACCGGCATAGAAGAGCTGCGACAGGCGCGGGCGCTCGATGACATGGATGCCGGGAAGCAGCTGTTCGAGGATTGGCTTCATCGTGGCCGCGCCGAGCAGCAGCGTTTCGTCGCGCCCTCTCAGGTGCAGCACCCGGTCGGTGAAGATGTGGCCGCGTTCGAGGTCGCCGGCAAGCTGCACCTCGTCGATGGCGACGAAGGCGGCGCGCGTCTCGCGCGGCATGGCCTCCACCGTGCAGACCGAGAAGCGCGCCATATGCGGCGTGATCTTCTCCTCGCCGGTGACGAGCGCGACATTGTGCTGGCCGACCTTTTCGACAAGGCGCGCATAGACCTCACGCGCCAGAAGCCGCAGAGGCAGGCCGATGACGCCCGTCTCATGCGCCACCATGCGCTCGATTGCGTAGTGGGTCTTGCCCGTATTGGTCGGGCCGAGCACCGCGGTGACCCCGCGGCCGCTCAAGATCATGGGTGCTTGCGACAAGTCACGCCCCGGCAGGTTTCAGTTTCGGCTCACAGATGCCCATCGGGACGGCCGATGGCAAGAGGGGAGGTGAAATGCGGCGGTTTTCCGGGTGTTTTGGCAAAGGCGTGAACAGGGTGCGAACGAAACGGAGACGAATCGATGACTCGGGGTGATTCAGGGTTTGTTCTGGTGCCTGCTTGAAGGAGATTGCACGCGTATTGCAATCGGGGAGACTTCCTTACCCAGCATTGCATTATCCTGATTCTGCAATCTATTATTCATGCGACGACTCACGATTGATGCCGGTTGAATTTTAGTGTCCGGGAGGGCGGAAACTGAAAAAGCGCTTTTTGCTTCTTGCAGCCTTCTCAGCAGTGGGTGTGTTGCTGCTGATCAGCTTTCTGCCCTTTCTGTTGAAATTTCTGGGCTATGAATATTTTCCCTCTGCCCAATGGGTGACCGATTCCTATCTGCTGAGTCTCGTTACGGGTTTGGTACTTGCAGGCCTTTTTCTCGCTGCAGGTGCCCGTTTCGTATACAAAAGGCCGAAGAGAGGTCGTGACAATACCCCGTATCTGATAATACTTCCCTTTGTTGGGTATGCTTTGGGAAGATTTATCGTCCTTGTGTCTATTCCGATGATAATAACTTTCGTGTCCGGCTATCAGATTGCTCACGTATTTACGATCAGCAAGGCCGACGATCTACCCAGCGGAAAATGCATTTATCCGATTTCTCTCAAGGAGTTGCCGTGGTTCTACGATACGCTCTGTTATATTCCGGAAGATCTTAGAAAGCGAATGGCGCCCGGTCATAAGATCGTCTTGGCCGGGAGTGGCACGCGCATGGGCGTTTTCGTGACAACGTTGGGTGGCTTTTATGGAGAGCCGTCGCCTTGAAAGGTGATCGCCCTCAGTTCAGACCGGATGATCGTGCAGATCCGCCCCATCCCAGCCGCCGCCGGCCTCATAGAGCGGAAACACCTCTTCCGTCAGATACGGCCCGCCGCCGACCGATTCCTTCGAGGACATCAGCACGAAGCGGTTCACCGTGAAGGGTGCGGTGTAGAAATTGCCGCGGCCGGTGAGGTAATGGGCGACGTCCTCGGTGCGGGCGTTGCGCAGGCGGGCGAGGGTGACGTGGGGGGTGAACTTGCGCGGGTCGGCGGGAAGGCCGAGGCGCTGGCAGATGCGCTCGATTTCGGCCTGGAGGGCGTACATTTCCGGCGCCTGCGTGACGCCGGCATAGATGGAATGGGGCTTCTTCGAGCCGAAGGAGCCCATGCCCGAGAGGGCGAGCTGGAATTCCGGGCGCTCGATACGGTCGAGCCTGTCGACCACCTCGTCGGCGGTGCGACCGTCGATATCGCCGATGAAGCGCAAAGTGATGTGGAAGTTCTCGACGTCTATCCAGCGGGCTCCGGGAAGGCCGCCTCTCAAAAGGGAGAGGCTCATGGCGGCATTGCGCGGCACTTCGAGGGCAACGAAAAGTCTCGGCATGGCGACTTCTCCCTACTGGACTATACCGTCAGCGAATCACGCAACGGATTTTTGCGCAACCCTAATTTCGCACCCGCGAGAACTACTCCCCTGCCGAGATGGACTTGAGGAAGGCTTCCGCCGTCGGCAGGATCGACTGAACCATGACGTCCACGCCCGCGGGATTGGGGTGCATGCCGTCCTCGATCTGAAGGTCCGCCTTGGTGACGACGCCTTCTAGGAAGAAGGGATAGAGCGGTACGCCGTGCTTTTCCGAAAGGCGCTTGTAGATGCCGTTGAAGCGTTCGGCATAGTCCGCGCCCATGTTCGGCGGGGCGAGCATGCCGGCGAGCAGAACCGGGATGCCGCGCTCCTTGAGGCGGGTCAGCATGGCGTCGAGGTTCTTTTCCGTCTGTTCGGGGGCAATGCCGCGCAGCGCGTCGTTGGCGCCGAGTTCGAGGATGACGCCCTGCGTGCCATCGGGAATGGACCAGTCGAGGCGGGAAAGGCCGCCGGAGGTCGTATCGCCGGAAACGCCGGCATTGGCGATTTCCACGTCGTAGCCTTTGGCGCGCAGCACCGCTTCCAGCTTCACGGGGAAGGCATCGGCGGCGGGAAGCTGGTAGCCGGCCATGAGGCTGTCGCCGAAGCCGACGAGCTTGACCGGTTCGGCCCGGGCGAGGCCGGCGGATAACAAAGCTGTGATTGCGAGGGAGGCGAAAAATCCGAGCGCCGCTTTAAACGACATAGAGCTATTCCTAGATTGCTGGCATTCCAGTCTTTCCCATACATATAGGGCAGAATTCCTTGGCCAAAACCATCATCGACCTGAAAAAAGCCGATCTCACCCTGGGCCGGGCGGCCGCGTCCGTCCATGTGCTGAAGGGGATCGACCTTGTCATCGATGCGGGTGAATCGGTGGGCATCGTCGGGCCGTCCGGATCCGGCAAGTCGACGCTGCTGATGGTGCTGGCGGGTCTGGAGCGGTTGGACAGCGGCGAGATCCATATCGACGGCGCGGGCCTGCACGGCATGAACGAGGACCGGGTGGCGGATTTCCGTGGCCGCAATATCGGCATCGTCTTCCAGTCCTTCCACCTCATTCCCAACATGACGGCGCTGGAAAACGTCGCGGTGCCGCTGGAGCTTGCCAATGTGCGCGACGCTTTCGAGATCGCGCGGCGCGAACTGACGGCGGTCGGGCTGGGCGAGCGGCTGTCGCACTATCCCGGCCAGCTTTCGGGCGGCGAGCAGCAGCGCGTGGCGATTGCCCGGGCGCTCGCGCCGTCTCCCAAACTGCTGATCGCCGACGAGCCGACCGGCAATCTCGATACAGAGACGGGACGGCAGATCGCCGACCTGCTCTTCGCCAAGCAGGCCGAGCGCGGCATGACGCTGGTTCTGGTGACGCACGATCCGGCGCTTGCCGCGCGCTGCGGCCGGCAGGTCGCCATGCGTTCCGGCGAGATCGTTTCGGGCGCCGTGCCCGTGCGGGTTCAGGCCGAAGCGGTGCCGGCATGAGGGCCGGCGCGGTTTTCCGGCAGGTTCCGCTGGCCCTGCGCCTTGCGCTGCGCGAGATGCGCGGCGGCCTCAAGGGGTTCTATATCTTCCTCGCCTGCATCGCGCTCGGCACGGCGGCAATTGCCGGCGTCAATTCGGTTTCGAGCGCCATTACCCAGGCCATTGCCTCGCAGGGCCAGACCCTGCTTGCCGGCGACGTGCGTTTCGAATTGCGCAACCGTTTCGCAACGCCCGGGGAGATGAAATATTTCGAGGGGCTTGGCGATGTCTCGCAATCGTCGGGTCTGCGCTCGATGGTGCGCCTGCCGGACGGTTCCGACCAGACGCTTGTGGAGGCCAAGGGCGTCGATGGCGCCTATCCGCTCTATGGCGCGCTGGAAACGGAGCCGCAAAAGCCGGCTTCCGAGCTTTTCGCAAAGGAAGGCGATGCCTTCGGGGCCGTCGTCGCGCCGCTTCTGCTGGATCGCCTCGGCGTTGCCGTGGGTGACGAGGTGCTGCTCGGCACGGCGAAGATCAGGATTACGGGCACGCTCACACGCGAGCCGGATGCCGTGTCGGAAGGCTTCGGCTTCGCGCCGCGCCTTATGTTGTCGCAGGAGGCGCTGCGGGCGAGCGGCCTCGTGCAGACGGGCAGCCTCGTCGAGAATTCCTATCGCATCCGCCTCGCCAATACCGAGTTTTCGCCCGTCGCGCTCCGTGCGGAAGCGAACAAGGCGTTTCCGACGGCCGGCTGGTCGATCCGTACTGCCGATAGCGCGGCCCCGGCGCTGACGGCGAACATCACCCGCTTCTCGCAGTTCCTCACGCTCGTCGGCCTGACGGCGCTGATCGTCGGCGGCGTTGGGGTCGCCAATGCGGTGCGGGCCTATCTCGATTCCAAGCGCTCCGTCATCGCGACCTTCAAGTGCCTCGGTGCGCCGGCCTCGCTGGTGGCGCTGGTCTATCTCGCCCAGATCGCGCTGATCGCATCGGTCGGCATCGCTATCGGCCTCGTCATCGGCGCGCTGATGCCCATGGTGGCGATGCAGTTCCTCGGCGGCGTGCTGCCGGTGCCGGCCGAAGCGGCGCTTTATCCCTCGGCGCTGCTGCTGGCGGCGGTCTTCGGCCTGCTGACCGCGCTGGCCTTCGCGGTTCTGCCGCTCGGCCATGCCCGCGAGGTGCCGGCGACGGCGCTCTTCCGCGAGCAAGGTTTCGAGGCGGGCCGCCTGCCGAGCTGGCCCTATGTACTGGGCGCGGCCGTCTTCCTCGCGGCGCTGGCGGGGCTGGCGATCTTCACGGCCTATGACCGCTACATCGCTTCCGTCTTCCTCGGCGCGATCGCCTTCGCCTTCGTCGTGCTGCGCGTTGTCGCAATAGTGATCACGGCGCTGGCGAAGCGCAGCCCGCGCGTCAATTCGCCGGCGCTGCGGCTCGCAATCGGTAACATCCACCGGCCGGGGGCGCTGACTTCCTCGGTCGTGCTGTCGCTCGGCCTGGGCCTTGCTCTTCTCGTCACGCTGACGCTGATCGACGGCAACCTGCGCCGTGAACTGACCGGCAACCTGCCGGATCGTGCGCCAAACTTCTTCTTCGTCGATATCCAGGGCGCGGAGGTCGACGGGTTCCGCGATGTTCTCAAGGCGAACATGCCGGAGGGCAAGATCATCGAGGTGCCGATGCTGCGCGGCCGGGTGATGGAACTGAACGGCGTCGACGTGGCCAAGGTGACGGTGCCGCCGGAAGGGCAATGGGTGCTGCGCGGCGACCGCGGCATCACCTATGCCAAGCGCATGCCGGAAAATTCCACGCTGTCTCAGGGCGAATGGTGGCCGGAGGACTATTCCGGCGAGCCGCTCGTCTCCTTCTCGGCGGAGGAGGGCGGCGAACTTGGCCTCAAGCTCGGGGATACGGTGACGGTCAACGTGCTCGGGCGCAACATCACCGCGCGCATCGCCAATTTCCGCAATGTCGAGTGGGAATCGCTGTCGATCAACTTCGTCATGGTCTTTTCGCCGAATACCTTTGCCGGCGCGCCGCATGCCTGGCTCGCCACGGTCATCGATCCCGCGGCGACGGCCGCGCAGGAGGCGGCGACGCTGAAGGCCATTACCAACGCCTATCCCACCGTCACCAGCGTGCGGGTGAAGGACGCGCTCGATGTCGTCAACGAACTGGTCGGGCAGCTTGCGACCGCTATTCGCGCGGCGGCGGCGGTGGCGTTGATCGCCTCGATCCTCGTGCTTGCCGGGGCGCTTGCCGCCGGCAACCGCGCCCGCGTGCATGATGCGGTTGTGCTGAAGACGCTTGGCGCGACGCGCGCCACGCTGATCCGCGCCTTCAGCTACGAATATTTCCTGCTGGGACTGGCGACGGCGATCTTCGCGCTCTTTGCCGGCGGGGTGGCGGCGTGGTTCGTGGTGAGCCGCATCATGAAGCTGCCGTCGAGCTTCCTGCCGGACGTTGCCGTCATGACCGTGGCGACCGCGCTGGTGCTGACCGTCGGCATCGGCCTTGCCGGCACCTGGCGCATTCTGAGACAGAAGGCCGCGCCCGTGCTGCGCGAGCTTTGAAATAGCGGGGTCCGCGGCACCCGCAGGGGTCGCGGGTCTTGTGCGAGACACAATTCGTGCGCATATTCATGGACAGGCAAGCTGAAGCCCGCAGCGGCTGCCCGGACCCCCGCGAAAGCTTCGAGCGATCGGAGCGAATAAACGGGTACCCGACACCGTTCACGACATGGGCTTGAACCAAGAGGAAACTATGGCTGATCTCCGCAACTACCAGACCCGAACCGCCCAGGCCGGCGCTCAGGCTGGCGCCGTCATCGACGAGGGCCTTCGCGCCTATATGCTTCGGGTTTACAACCTGATGGCTCTCGGCCTCGTGATCACGGGCGCCGTCGCCTACTTCGCCGCCCAGGCCGCCTTCGCCGATGGCCAGTTGACCGCCTTCGGCCAGGCGATCTATCTCAGCCCGCTGCGTTGGGTCGTCATGCTGGCCCCGCTCGCGCTGGTGTTCTTCCTGAGCTTCCGCATCAACACGATGAGCGTCGGTGCCGCGCAGGCGACCTTCTGGGTCTATGCCGGCCTGATGGGCCTGTCGCTGTCGTCGATCTTCCTGATCTATACGGGCGCCAGCATCGCGCAGACCTTCTTCGTCTCCGCCGCCGCCTTCGGTGCGCTGTCGCTCTACGGCTACACGACGAAGCGGGACCTTTCCGCGATGGGCTCGTTCCTGGTGATGGGCCTCTTCGGCCTGATCATCGCCTCGCTCGTCAACCTGTTCCTGCAGTCCTCGGCGCTCGACTTCGCGATCTCCGCGATCGGCGTGCTGGTCTTCGCAGGCCTGACGGCCTGGGATACGCAGAAGATCAAGGAAATGTACTTCGAAGCCGACGACGCCGCCGTGGCCGGCCGCAAGGCCATCATGGGCGCGCTGACGCTCTACCTCGACTTCATCAACCTCTTCCTGTTCCTGCTGCGCTTCCTCGGCAACCGCGAGTAATGCCGGCAGCCGGATGGCTGATCGCAAGAACCCCGCCGGAAACGGCGGGGTTTTTGTTTGCCCGCGTCATGAAACGTGAACCTCCCGTTCATTGACGATTTTGCCGGTTTATGCATATTGTTGCGCAATCATGCATGATCTGGCTTGGCGATGACGATACAGGATCTTCTTCTCGGTGAACGGCAGGCGCTGATCCGCGCGCGGCTCGACCTTTCGGGGCGGGTGATCGCGGCGGAGCTGGCGCAGGAACTCGGCGTGTCGGAGGATACGATCCGGCGGGACCTGCGCGAGATGGCCGCCTCGGGCCTGTGCCAGCGCGTCTATGGCGGGGCGCTGCGCATTTCCCAGTCGCCGACCTCGATGAACGAGCGCATGGGCATCGCCGGCGAGAGCAAGGCGGCGCTGGCGCGGGCGGCGGCGGGGCTTATCCCGGCGGGATCGACCGTGTTCCTCGATGCGAGCAGCACCAATCTTGCCCTTGCCAAGGTGCTGCCGTCCGGCGGGGGCCTCACGGTCGCGACCAATGCGCCGGCCATCGCGGCGGCGCTCGTCGAGCGCGACATTGCGACGATCCAGCTCGGCGGGATGATCGATCCCAAGGTCGGCGGTGCCATCGGCGCCAAGGCGATGCGCGATGCCGAGGCGTTCCGGCCCGATATCCTCGTGCTCGGCGTTTGCGGCATCGATCTGGAGGCGGGCGTCACCGCGTCCAGCTTCGAGGATGCCGAGTTCAAGCGTTTCCTCGCCTCGCGCAGCCGGTCGGTGCTGGTTGCGATCACCAATGACAAGCTCTCCGCCGCCGCGCCCTATTCGGTCGTGCCGCTTTCCCGCGTCGCCCATGCCGTGATCGAGGCGGACGCCGACGAGACGGAAGCCGCCGCGCTGGCCGCGGCAGGCATCGATATCCTCAGGGCCGTCTGAATGTTTGCGCATTTCCGGACGCAAAACCGCTTCGCACTTTTGCTGGAAATGCTCCAGCCGCTCCGAACTCCCAAGCAATGGACCTCCCCATGACGACCCCCGAAACCGCCCTTGCCGAGAAATCCTTCGTCAAGACCTATTTTCCGCCGACGCGGCTCGCCGTCTCCGGGCTTTTCCTGCTGAACGGCACCTTCGCCGGCGCCTGGGCGCCGAAAATCCCGGAATTCGCCAGCCGCCTCGGCCTTACCGAAGGCGGCCTCGGCCTGATGATCATGTGTTTCGGCATTGGCTCGATCATCCTGATGCCGATCGCCGGCATCCTGATCGCCCATTTCGGCACGACGCGCACGGTCAAGGGCGCGACGATCCTGTTCCTGTCCACCATGCTGCTCCTGTCGCTCACGCCGACCATCCTGCTCGGGGCCATCGCCATCTTCTTCTTCGGCGGGCTGATGGGGGCGATGGACGTCGCCATGAACGGCAATGCGGTGGAGGTGGAGAAGTCGATGCGCCGGGCGATCATGTCGTCCTGCCATGCCTTCTGGAGCCTCGGGGCCTTCATCGGCGCGACGACCGGCGGCTTCCTCATGGGCGCGCTCGGCGTGTTGGGCCATGCCGCTCTGCTCACGGTCGCCGGGGCGGTGCTGCTCGTCTTCATCTGGCCGCATATCCTGCACGATGCGCCGCATCCGAGCGAGGAGCGCCAGAAGGTGCGCCTGCCGATGACGCCGCTGCCCTGGCTGATCGGCCTGATGGCGCTGTTCTGCATGGTGCCGGAAGGC
Source organism: Shinella zoogloeoides (assembly GCF_022682305.1). Classification (NCBI taxonomy): domain Bacteria; kingdom Pseudomonadati; phylum Pseudomonadota; class Alphaproteobacteria; order Hyphomicrobiales; family Rhizobiaceae; genus Shinella; species Shinella zoogloeoides. Next base: position 3,755,825 of record NZ_CP093528.1, on the reverse strand, counting down.
GCGATCCTCGACTGGGGCGCGCTCTACATGCGCAAGGAATTGGGCGCGTCGCTCGCCCTTTCGGGTTTTGCCTTCGGCACCTTCTCGCTGACCATGGCCGTCATGCGCTTTGCCGGCGACCATGTGCGCGACCGTTTCGGCGCGGTGAAGACGCTGCGCACCTGCACGGTTATCGCCATCATCGGCATGGTGGTCGCGGGCACGGCGCCGAACGCCTATGTGGCCATGGTGGGCTTCGCGCTCTGCGGCGTCGGTATTTCCAACATGGTGCCGATCGCCTTTTCCGCCGCCGGCAACCTGCCGGGCTTCGCGCAGGGCGTGGCGCTGTCGGTGACGACGGTCATGGGCTATTCCGGCTCGCTCTTCGCCCCGTCGGTCATCGGCTTCATCGCCGAGCATGTCGGCTTCGCGCTGATCTTCGCCCTCCTGCCGGTGCTTTTCCTCGTGGTGCTGCTGCTGTCGCATCATGCGGTGCATGCGGACGTGCGCGAGCGTCCTTGAAAGGCCGACCGCGCGGCGATCAAATCGTCGCGCGTGCCCGCCCCCGCAGTTGACAAGCCACATTTCCTGATCCACCTGAGGGCAAAGGCCGCGTCTGCGCGGCCGCTTTTCGAGCAAGAGGCTCCCAATGTCCTTTTCCTTCGATTTTGAACCGAAGCCGCGGCGCCAGTCCGTCGGCGTCGATGTCGGCGGCGTTCTCGTCGGCGGCGGCGCGCCGGTCGTCGTGCAGTCGATGACCAATACGGATACGGCCGATATCGACGGGACGGTGGCGCAGGTCGCCGCCCTCCACCGGGCCGGTTCGGAGATCGTGCGCATCACAGTCGACCGCGACGAGAGCGCGGCGGCGGTGCCGAAAATCCGCGAGCGTCTGCTGCGTCTCGGTCTGGACGTGCCGCTGGTCGGCGACTTCCACTATATCGGCCACAAGCTGCTTGCCGATCATCCGGCCTGCGCCGAGGCCTTGGCGAAGTACCGCATCAATCCCGGCAATGTCGGCTTCAAGGACAAGAAGGACCGCCAGTTCGCCGCCATCGTCGAGACGGCGATCCGCCACGACAAGCCGGTGCGCATCGGCGTCAACTGGGGGTCGCTCGATCAGGAACTGCTGACGCGGCTGATGGACGAGAACCAGGACAAGGGCTCGCCGCTCACGGCCCAGCAGGTGATGCGCGAGGCGATCTGCCAGTCGGCGCTGCTTTCCGCCGAGCTTGCCGAAGAAATCGGCCTGCCGCGCGACCATATCATCCTGTCCGCCAAGGTTTCCAATGTGCAGGACCTCATCGCCGTCTATGCGATGCTTTCCGCGCGCTCCGACCATGCGCTGCATCTCGGCCTCACGGAGGCCGGCATGGGCACCAAGGGCGTCGTCGCCTCCTCGGCCTCGCTCGGCATTCTCATGCAGCAGGGCATCGGCGATACGATCCGCATTTCGCTGACGCCTGAGCCCGGCGGCGACCGCACCCGCGAGGTGCAGGTGGCGCAGGAACTGCTGCAGGTCATGGGCTTCCGCCAGTTCATTCCCGTTGTCGCCGCGTGTCCCGGCTGCGGGCGCACGACCTCGACGGTCTTCCAGGAACTCGCCCAGAAGATCCAGGACGATATCCGCAAGAACATGCCGGTCTGGCGGGAAAAGTATCCGGGCGTCGAGGGCCTCAAGGTCGCCGTCATGGGCTGCATCGTCAATGGGCCGGGCGAGAGCAAACATGCCGATATCGGCATCTCGCTGCCGGGCACCGGGGAACTTCCCATCGCCCCCGTCTATGTCGACGGCAAGAAGGCGATGACGCTGCGCGGCACCGATATCGCGGGCGAATTCGAGGCGCTGGTCAACGACTATATCGAAAAGCGCTACGGGCAGGGGCAGGCGGCGGCCGAGTAATCAGATCCGGCTCGTCAGCAGCTTGAAACCGGCAAAGGCGAAGAAGGCGGCCATCACGCCCTCTATGCCGCGGCGCGCCTTCAGATAGGCGCGATGCACTGGGCCGAGTGAAAAGACCAGCGCAAAGCCGAGAAAGACGCAGACCCCGATCACCATGCAGCCGGCGATGAAGGTTGCCATGACGCCGCCCGGCGCGCCCGGCGGCATGCCGAGCGATGTCAGCATGATCCAGTTGAAGATCGCCTTGGGGTTGGTGAGGTGGATACCGAGGCCCTTGAGATATTGCTTGCGCGGCGAAAGCGCCGGCAGGGCGGCCATCTGCGCGCGATAGGTTTCCTCGCTCTTGCGGGCCGCGCGATACGCATTCCAGGCGAGCCATAGCAGGTAGCATCCGCCGACGATCTTCAGGACGACGATCGCTTCGCCATAGGTGCGGATGAGGGCGGAAAGGCCGGATGCCGTGAGGATCGCCCAGATATAGGAACCCGTCAGCACGCCCGAGGCAAGCGCCAGCCCTGCGCGGCGGCCCTGGCTGATGGAGGTCGCGATGATGGCGATGATCGCCGGGCCGGGTGAGGCGGTGGCGATGAAATAGGCCGTCCAGGCGACGGCGAGCTGGGGCAGGTAAGGTGTAAGGTCGGTCATGGGCCACCGTGAGATTGCCGGTGGACGATAAGCGAAGGTTTCTGCCGCTCCAAGCGGGAGAATTGCACCACATGTCCCCTTCCCAAGTTGGGGAAGGGGAGCGTTTGGCGTGGTCTTAGAGGATGTCCTCAAGCGCCGCGATCAGGCGGTCGCATTCCTCCGGCGTGCCGATGGTGATACGCAGGAAATCCGAAATGCGGGGCTTGGCGAAATGGCGCACCAGCACGGCGCGCTCGCGCAGGCTCTTCGCCAGCGCCTCGCCGCTGTGGCCCGGATGGCGGGCGAAGACGAAGTTCGCCTGCGAGGGCAGCACCTCGAAGCCGCGCTGGCGCAGCGCGCCCGTCACCCGTTCGCGCGATTCGATCACCTTGCCGCGCGTTGTGTCGAACCATTGCCGGTCGTCGATGGCGGCGGTCGCGCCGGCCTGGGCCACGCGGTCGAGCGGATAGGAGTTGAAGCTGTCCTTGACGCGCTCCAGCGCATCGATCAGCGGGCGCTGGCCGATGGCGTAGCCGACGCGAAGGCCCGCCAGCGAGCGGGACTTGGAGAGCGTGTGGATGACGAGGAGGTTGTCGTATCTCTTCGTCAGCGGGATCGCGCTCTCGCCGCCGAAGTCGATATAGGCTTCGTCGATCACCACCGGCTGGTCCGGGTGTTCGGCGAGAAGCTTTTCGATGGCGGCAAGCGGCAGGCCGATGCCGGTCGGGGCGTTCGGGTTCGGCAGGATGATCGCGCCGGCGGGGCGGTCGTAGTCCGCAAGGTCGATGGTGAAATCGTCCTTTAGCGGGATTTCGACGGGTTCGATGCCGAAGAGGCGGCAATAGGTCGGGTAGAAGCTGTAGGTGATGTCGGGGTAGAGCAGCGGCTTGTCATGCTTGAGAAGGGCGACGAAGGCGTGCGCCAGCACCTCGTCCGAGCCGTTTCCGACGAAGACCTCGTCGGCCTCCACGCCGTAGAAGCGGGCGATGGACTGGCGTAGCGCCAGCGCGCCCGGATCGGGGTAGAGCTTCAGGCTGTCGGCAACGGCGGCCTGCATGGCGGCGATGGCCTTCGGCGACGGTCCGTAGGGGTTCTCGTTGGTGTTGAGCTTGATGAGGTTGGGGATGCGCGGCTGCTCGCCTGCGACATAGGGCTTGAGCGTGGCGACGATCGGCGACCAGAATTTGCTCATGACGTCAGTTCCTGCGATTGGCGATGAAATGGGCGGTTTCGATGAGGATGCCGGCCCGATGGCTGAACGGCGCAAGCAGCGCCTCGGCCTCCGTGACGAGTTCCCTCAGGCGATTTTCCGCCCATGCCTGTCCCCGGCGGGAGACGAGCGTGGCCTTGCCGCGTTCGGCGTCCTTGCCGGTCGCCTTGCCCATGGTCTCAGCATCCGCGGTAAGGTCGAGCAGGTCGTCGGCGATCTGGAAGGCAAGGCCCACCGTTTCGCCATAGCGGCGCAGCGTGCTGCGGTCCCCGGCGGAAGCGCCTGCGACGATCGCGCCGGCCTCGCAGGCAAAACGCAGCAGCGCGCCCGTCTTCATGGCCTGCAAGGCAACGATGCCGTCTTCGTCCGGTGCCTGCTTTTCGGCCGCAAGGTCGAGCGCCTGGCCGCCGGCCATGCCGCCGATGCCGGCGGCGCGGGCGAGCGCCAGAACCAGTGCCGTCTTGGTGGCGTCGGGCAGGCGCGTCTCGGGTGCTGCGACGATGTCGAAGGCGAGCGTCAGCAGGCTATCGCCGGCAAGGATGGCGGCGGCCTCGTCGAAGGCGATATGCACGGTCGGCTGGCCGCGGCGCATATCGTCGTCGTCCATGGCCGGCAGGTCGTCATGGACCAGCGAATAGCAGTGGATGCATTCGAGCGCGGCCCCGATGCGCAGCGCCGTCTCGCGCTCCACGCCCGGGAACAGCGCGGCGGATTCGATGACGAGGAAGGGACGCAGCCGCTTGCCGCCGTTGAGGACGCCGTGGCGCATGGCGGCGAGGAGGCGTTCCGGCCGGGCGATCTCACCGGCCTGCAGATCGGTCGAGAGCAGCCGTTCGAGGAGGGCTTCCACCGCCTCGGCATTGCTCTTGAGAAGGGACTGGAATTGCTGGTGACGCTCGCTCATGGCCGCTCTTTGGCATGGGCACCCGGGCGAAGCAACGGGAATGCCGGGATGGCGGCAAAGAATCGCGGCCCGGCGCTGGTTTTTGAAGCGTCGGGACGGTATGAAGGCGCAACGACGGAAGGACGGACGCCGGCTCTTGGACATCGTACCGGAAACACGGGCAGACATGGAGGTTGAGACCGGTGGGAGGGACGGCTGGATGAGCCGGCTTCGCCGGAACTGGCGACGCCTCGTGTTCGTCGTGGCCGCTTTCGTCGCGCTGCCCTATGTGCTGATCTTCCTCTATGCCGTCCCCTTCGTGCGCCCGGTTTCCACGCTGATGCTGCGCGATCTCGTGCTGCTGCGCGGCTACGACCGGCAATGGGTGGCGTTCGAGGATATCTCGCCCAATCTCGTGAAATCGGTGATGATGTCCGAGGACGGGCAGTTCTGCCGCCATGCCGGCGTCGACTGGGGGCAGATGCGCGCGGTGGTGAGCGAGGCGCTGGCGGGCGAGCAGACGCGCGGTGCAAGCACGATCCCGATGCAGACGGCCAAGAACCTCTTCCTGTGGAACGGCCGCTCCTTCGTGCGCAAGGCGATGGAGCTGCCGCTGGCCGTGGCGGCGGACTTCGTCTGGAGCAAGCAGCGGCTGATGGAAATCTACCTCAATGTCGCCGAATGGGGGCCAGGCATCTACGGCATCGAGGCGGCGGCGCAGCATCATTTCAACGTGCCGGCGGCAAAGCTCACGCGCCGGCAGGCGGCGCTTCTTGCCGCCTCCCTGCCCAATCCGCGCGAGCGCAATGCCGGCAAGCCGGGGCGCGGATTGCAGCGTCTGGCGCGGCTGATCGAGCGGCGGGCGAGCGGTTCGGGCGACTATATCAAATGCCTTTATGAGTGACTTCAGGCCTTTTCATTGGCGCTTTCCCCGGTGACGGCCTAGGGTCCGATGCTCTCAGGGAGCATTGAAACATGTCGGAACTCATCCTCTACCTCGGCAACAAGAACTATTCGTCCTGGTCCTTCCGCCCATGGATCGCCATGGAGGCTGCGGGCGTGCCCTTCACCGACAGGGTGATCCCTTTCGATTTTCCCGCCGGAAACCCGGAAATCCGCAAGGTCTCGCCGTCGGGCAAGGTCCCCCTGCTGCATCACGGCGATGTCAGGGTCTGGGAATCGCTCGCCATCATCGAATATGTCGCCGAGCTTTTTCCCGATGCCGGCATCTGGCCGAAGGACCGGGCGGCGCGGGCCGAGGCGCGGGCGATCTCCATGGAAATGCTCGCCGGCTTCCATGCGCTGCGCAGCGCCTGCCCCATGAACATCCGCCGCAAGCCGGGCGCAATCGATCTGCCGACGGGCGTGATGGCCGACGTCGCGCGCATCGAGACGATCTGGAAGGATGCGCTCGCCCGTTCCGGCGGGCCGTTCCTGTTCGGGGACTTTTCCGCTGCGGACGCCATGTATGCGCCGGTCGTCAACCGGCTGGAAATCTATTGCCTGACGAAGGACGAGGCGGTACTGGCCTATGTGGAGCGCATGAAGGCGCATCCGGCCTGGCGGAAATGGCAGGCGGCGGCTCTTGCCGAGCCGTGGATCGTGCCGGAAGACGAGGTCTGAAAGGCAGAGTCGAAAAAATCCGCGCGGGGACTGGTCAAGCAGGGTTTTGCCATGTATAAGCCGGCCCAATTTCCGAGAAAAAGGCATGTCCTGTCGCCCGTCCGGTGCCGTAGGGATGTGTTTGCCCGATAAGTGGAGTTAGTCAAATGGCTGTACCGAAAAGAAAAACGACCCCGTCCAAGCGCGGTATGCGCCGTTCCGCAGACGCTCTGAAGGGTTCGACCTACGTTGAAGACAAGAACTCGGGCGAACTGCGTCGTCCGCACCACATCGACCTGAAGACCGGTATGTACCGCGGTCGCCAGGTTCTGACGCCGAAGGAAAGCGCATAATCCTGCGTTTCCGGCATCAGCCGAGATCGAGGCCCCGGAAACGGGGCCTTTTCTTTTTTGCGCGGTTTCCGCCGCAAAGCGGCTGCGCAGGCTTGCGGGACATGCTCTAAGAGGGCTGGAACGCCGCCGTGAACGCGCGGCCAAAGGGAGCTTCACATGCTTTTGGCGACCCCGCTGCTGATCATCCCCTTCGCCCTCTACAACCTCGCCATGGCGGGCCTTTTCGGCGATGGCGGCGTCGGCGTGCTCGACAACGAGGTGATGTCGGTCCACATGCTCTCCGGCACGGACTGGACGATGGCCTTCGGGGACCTCCTCATCCTGATCGCGCTCGTGCTGCTCTTCGTGGAAATCCTGAAGGCCACGCGCCCCGGTTCGCGGGCGCTTCTCGATCACATGCTGTCGATGGTGCTGTTCGTGGCGTTTCTCGTCGAGTTCCTGCTGGTGCAGGGCGCGGCGACGCAGATCTTCTTTATCCTGATGACGATCGCCTTCATTGATGTCATCGCAGGCTTCGCCGTCTCGATCCGCACGGCGGGGCGCGACCTTTCCATCGGGCTCTGAGAAGGCGCGGGAAAGCCCCGCGCCGCACCGGCCTGTTCAGGCCAGCCTTTTTTAAGCTCAGCCCTCTTCAGCTCGGCCCTCTTCAGCTCAGATTGTCGAGCTTGGTCTGGAGTGCGCGAAGCTGCTCCTTCAGTTCGTCGAGATCCTTGGGCTCGGCCTTGCGGGTTTCCTTTGCCGGGGCCGCATTGGCGAAGGGCGAGAACATCTTCATCGCCTGCTGGAACATTTCCGTATTGCGCCGCACTGTCTCCTCGACGAGCTGCATCGGCACCTGCAGGTTCTTGCCGAGCGGGGTGTCGCCGAAGGTCTTGTTGATCTGCTCGCGCATCTGCGACTGCTGCTCGGTGAAGGCCTGCATGGAGTGCTCGAGATAGCTCGGCACGACCATCTGCATCTGGTCGCCGTAATAGGAGATCAACTGGCGCAGGAACGAGATCGGCAGCAAGGTGTTGCCCGTCTTGGATTCCTGCTCGAAGATGATCTGCGTCAGCACGGAATGGGTGATGTCCTCGCCGGACTTGGCGTCCTGCACGGTGAAATCCTCGCCCTTCTTCACCATGACCGCGAGATCGTCGAGCGTCACATAGGTGCTGGTGCCGGTATTGTAGAGCCGCCGGTTGGCATATTTCTTGATGACGATCTGACCGTCGTTCCTGGCCATTAGGGTCTCCTCATCCCCGTGTTCCTGTTTTCTTTTTTGAGCCTTGCGAGTATCCGCAAAAAGACGCTTCCTGACAATCGAATTGTGCGATGCGGCGAGGGATGCTGCGCAACATGGATTTTCATGCTGCGCGGCCCCCCGCATGAAATTTTAGCGCCGCGGGATATCCCGTTTGACTCTCCTTCTCCGCTTTGCCAGTTTTGATTTCGGGAGAACCGCCGGGCTCGCGCCGTTCGTGCGCCGGACCCGGTTCCAAGGCCGGCCGCAAGGCTGCCAGAACTGAGGAAGCACATATGAGCACCCCGTCCATCGTCATCGCCAGCGCCGCCCGCACCGCGGTCGGTTCCTTCAACGGCGCTTTCGCCAACACGCCCGCCCATGAACTCGGGGCGACCGTGATTTCGGCGGTTCTCGAGCGCGCGGGCGTTGCGGCGGGCGAGGTGAACGAGGTGATTCTCGGCCAGGTGCTGCCGGCCGGCGAAGGCCAGAACCCGGCCCGCCAGGCCGCCATGAAGGCCGGCGTGCCGCAGGAGGCGACCGCCTGGGGCATGAACCAGCTTTGCGGCTCGGGCCTGCGCGCCGTCGCGCTCGGCATGCAGCAGATCGCCACGGGCGATGCGAGCATCATCGTCGCCGGCGGCATGGAATCCATGTCCATGGCCCCGCATTGCGCGCATCTGCGCGGCGGCGTGAAGATGGGCGATTTCAAGATGATCGACACGATGATCAAGGACGGCCTGACCGACGCCTTCTACGGCTACCACATGGGCACGACCGCCGAGAATGTCGCCAAGCAGTGGCAGCTTTCCCGCGACGAGCAGGACGCCTTCGCCGTCGCCTCGCAGAACAAGGCCGAGGCCGCCCAGAAGGACGGCCGCTTCAAGGACGAGATCGTTCCCTTCATCGTCAAGGGCCGCAAGGGCGACATCACGGTCGATGCCGACGAATATATCCGCCACGGCGCGACGCTCGATTCCATGGCGAAGCTCCGCCCGGCCTTCGACAAGGAAGGCACGGTGACGGCCGGCAACGCCTCCGGCCTCAATGACGGCGCGGCCGCGGCCCTCCTGATGAGCGAAGCGGAAGCCTCGCGCCGCGGCATCCAGCCGCTCGGCCGCATCGTTTCCTGGGCGACGGTCGGCGTCGATCCCAAGGTCATGGGCACCGGCCCGATCCCGGCCTCCCGCAAGGCGCTCGAGCGCGCCGGCTGGAAGATCGGCGATCTCGACCTCGTGGAAGCCAACGAAGCCTTCGCGGCGCAGGCCTGCGCGGTCAACAAGGACCTCGGCTGGGATCCGTCCATCGTCAACGTCAACGGCGGTGCCATCGCCATCGGCCACCCGATCGGCGCGTCCGGCGCCCGCATCCTCAACACGCTCCTCTTCGAGATGAAGCGTCGCGGCGCCCGCAAGGGTCTCGCCACGCTCTGCATCGGCGGCGGCATGGGCGTGGCGATGTGCATCGAGAGCCTTTAGGCGTCAGCTTATCCAAAACTTTGCCATGACCTGCCGCCGGCAGGGCGACAGGTCGACTCAAAAAATCAGTCTAGGGGAGTGAGCGACATGAGCAGGGTAGCATTGGTAACGGGGGGATCGCGGGGCATCGGCGCAGCCATTTCGATTGCGCTGAAGGCGGCGGGATACAAGGTGGCTGCCAGCTATGCCGGCAATGACGATGCGGCCAACGCCTTCAAGGCGGAAACGGGCATCGCCGTCTACAAGTGGGACGTGTCGAGCTACGAGGCCTGCGTCGAGGGGATCGCCAAGGTGGAGGCCGATCTCGGCCCGATTGACGTTCTCGTCAACAATGCGGGCATCACCAAGGACGCGATGTTCCACAAGATGACGCCCGACCAGTGGAATGCGGTCATCAACACCAACCTCACGGGTCTCTTCAACATGACCCATCCGGTCTGGTCCGGCATGCGCGACCGCAGCTTCGGCCGCATCGTCAACATCTCCTCGATCAACGGCCAGAAGGGCCAGATGGGTCAGGCGAACTATTCCGCCGCCAAGGCCGGCGACCTCGGCTTCACCAAGGCGCTGGCGCAGGAAGGCGCGGCCAAGGGCATCACGGTCAACGCCATCTGCCCCGGCTATATCGGTACGGAAATGGTGCGCGCCATTCCGGAAAAGGTGCTGAACGAGCGGATCATCCCGCAGATCCCGGTCGGCCGCCTCGGCGAGCCGGACGAGATCGCCCGCATCGTCGTCTTCCTCGCCTCGGACGAGGCCGGCTTCATCACCGGCTCGACCATCTCGGCGAACGGCGGCCAGTTCTTCGTCTGATACCGGCCACACGAAACGGAACGCGGCGCCTTCGGGCGCCGTTTTCATGTGGTATGCTGGTCGAAAGGAGAGCCCCGATGAAACAGGAAAAGCTGGATGAGGCGGCGATTGCCGAGGCGCTGGCATCCCTCGAAGGATGGATTCGCTCGGCTGACGGCATCGCCATCGAGAAGCGCTACACGTTCAAGAGCTTCCGCGAGGCGTTCGGCTTCATGACCGAGGGCGCGCTGGCGGCGGAGAAATTCAACCACCATCCCGAATGGTTCAACGTCTACAATCGCGTCGACGTGCGGCTGACCAACCACGATGCGGGCGGGCTGACCGAGCTGGACTTCAAGCTGGCGGCGGCGATGGAGAAGGCGGCGGCCTTTCGCACGAAGAGTTGAAGCGGCGTGAACGCATTCCCATATGATCAGCGCCGGACTGTTCCGGCGCTGCCACCCGAGGGAGGCCTTGAATGGACGATGTGAAGATCGGCGAGATTCTGCTGCCCGGCGACAAGGACGAGCAGGAGCGTCAGGAAAGCCGCGTGAGGCGGCGGTTCTGGCCGGCTCTCAAGCGCGCGATGCGGCAGGTTCCCTTCGCCCGCGATCTCGTCGCGTCCTACTATTGCGCGCTCGATCCCCACACGCCGGCCCGGGCGCGCGGCATCCTGCTGGCGGCGCTCGCCTATTTTGTGCTGCCGCTCGACGGCATACCGGATTTCTTCGCGCTCGTCGGCTTTTCCGACGACGTTGCCGTGCTGACGGCCGCCTTCGCGGCGATCCGCGGCCATGTTCGCGACGACCATTACGCGGCCGCCGACCGGGCGCTTGCGGACGAGCCGGACATGCAACCCTTCGGTTGAGCCGGCCGGCCCGCAATCGGGTCAAATTCTTGCCCTATTCCTTGTGCCATTAGGCATCTCGACGGGTTCATCTCACCAAATGGGGACTGGGCACGCCCGCTTTTCACGAAAAGGCTGCGGCGGACTTCGACACGGTTTCGTCCCGGTGCGGCGCGGAAGACCTCGGCAAAATGCGTGCGTGTTGACGGTTTGGTAACCTGAATTAAGTCAAAATAAATCAAATCGTCATCAAGCATGGCCGACACCGGCGTGAAAGGCATCCGCCTTCGGCCGGCAATCACTGGCAAGACAACCGGCAGGAAAACATGTTCGTAAGAAAGCTCGCAACCGCACTCGCCCTCGTCCTTGCGACCGCAGGCGTTGCCTCGGCGCAAACGCCGACGCGCATTCAGCAGTTCAATGCCTGGGGCGCCTATTCCTATCAGGCGAATGGCGGCAAGGTCTGCTACGTGCTGTCCGTGCCGAAGGAAAAGACGCCGCCCGGCGTCGACCACGGCGATGTCTTCTTCCTCGTCTCGCAGCGCCCGGGCCAGAACATCAGCTACGAGCCGCAGGCGATGATGGGCTATCCGCTGCAGGAGAATTCCAAGGTCAACGTCGTCATCGACGGCCGCACCTTCGTGATGTTCACCAAGGGCAACTCCGCCTGGGTCGAGAACGCCGCCGAAGAGCCGGCCCTCGTCGCCGCCATGAAGAACGGCAAGGACATGCAGGTTCAGGCGAAGTCCCGCCGCGGCACCGGCACGGCCTATTCCTATTCGCTCTCCGGCATCTCGGCGGCGCTGAAGCAGATCGAGGGTTGCCGCTAAGCTGCGGCTGAAGCCTATCCGCTATAAGGGCCGGCAGCGATGCCGGCCCTTTCGCTATTCCTCGGCAGGTGACTTTGCGCCGGAACAATGCTAAAGGGCCGGCAACTGGACCTCCGCCGCATCCGTCGGCGCCGTAAGGTCCGCTGAACTTCAGTCGAGCATGGACCCGCTAGCGGCGCAGGAAGCCTGCGCAGGCGCGCCCTGTTCTTGAGGGATGACCCGATGGCAAGCATGGACTTTCTCAATACGGCCGAGCCGCTCAAGGCGCCGCTCGTCCGCAACATCCCGGCCGCCGAAAAGCCGTCGCTGATCGGCCTTTCGCGCGAGGACATGGGCCGCGCGCTGGTCGAGAAGGGTGTCGCCGAGCGGCAGGTGAAGATGCGCGTCAGCCAGCTCTGGCACTGGCTCTATGTGCGCGGCGTCTCCGATTTCGACGACATGACGAATGTCTCCAAGGACATGCGCGAAATGCTGAAGACGCATTTCACCATCGCCCGCCCCGAGATCGTCGACGAGCAGATTTCCAATGACGGCACGCGCAAGTGGCTGCTGCGCTTTCCCGCGCGCGGCGCTGGCCGCCCGGTCGAGATCGAGACCGTCTACATTCCCGAAGAAGGGCGCGGCACGCTCTGCATTTCCAGCCAGGTCGGCTGCACGCTGACCTGTTCTTTTTGCCATACCGGCACGCAGAAGCTGGTGCGCAACCTGACGGCCGAGGAAATCCTCTCGCAGCTCCTGCTCGCCCGCGACCGTCTCGGCGACTTCCCGGACCGCGATACGCCGGCCGGCGCCATCGTGCCGGCGGAGGGCCGCAAGGTCTCCAACATCGTTATGATGGGCATGGGCGAGCCGCTCTACAATTTCGAGAGCGTGAAGACGGCTCTGCTGATCGCCACCGATGGCGATGGCCTGTCGCTTTCCAAGCGCCGTGTCACGCTGTCGACTTCCGGCATCGTGCCGGAAATCTATCGTACCGGCTCGGAAATCGGCGTCATGCTGGCGATCTCGCTGCATGCCGTGCGCGACGACCTGCGCGACATGCTGGTGCCGATCAACAAGAAATATCCGCTGAAGGACCTGCTCGAGGCCTGCCGCGCCTATCCGAGCCTGTCGAACGCCCGCCGTATCACCTTCGAATATGTGATGCTGAAGGACGTCAACGACACGCTGGAGGACGCCAAGCTGCTCGTCCAGCTCCTCAAGGGCATTCCGGCGAAGATCAATCTCATTCCCTTCAACCCCTGGCCGGGCACGAACTACCAGTGTTCGGACTGGGAGCAGATCGAGCGCTTCGCCGATTTCATCAATCAGGCCGGTTACGCCTCGCCGATCCGCACGCCGCGCGGCCGCGACATCCTCGCCGCCTGCGGTCAGCTCAAGTCGGAATCCGAGCGCATGCGCAAGGTCGACCGCATGGCCTTCGAGGCGATGATGATCGTCGGGCACGGCGAAGACGACTGAGCCGCGCCCTCTCATCAGAAAATATGATCGACCCAGCGGTCTGTGAGAATTGATTTGAACGGCCGTTTTGCCTAGAAACGGCCGAAATCATTCTCGGGAGACCCATTCATGCGCCATATCCTGCTCGCCGCGGCCGCAACGCTCGCGCTCACGCTGCCTGCGAAGGCCGAAGACGTCACGGTTGCCGTGACGGCCATCGTCGAACACCCCGCCCTCGATGCCGCCCGCGACGGCGTGAAGGAAGCGCTGGAAGCCGCCGGCTACAAGGAAGGCGAGAACCTGAAGTTCATCTACGAGTCGGCGCAGGGCAACCCCGCGACCGCGGCGCAGATCGCCCGCCAGTTCGTCGGCGAAGGCCCGACCGTCATCGTGCCGATCTCCACGCCCTCGGCCCAGGCCGTCGTTTCCGCGACGAAGGACATTCCGGTCGTCTTCACCGCCGTTTCCGATCCGCTCGGCGCGCAGCTCGTCAAGGACATGGACAAGCCGGGCGGCAACGTCACCGGCCTTTCCGACCTGTCGCCGGTTGCCGAGCATCTGGCGCTGATCAAGGAAATCCTGCCCAACGTGAAGACCGTCGGCTACCTCTACAATTCGGGTGAGGCGAACTCCGTTTCGCTGCTCGCCGTGCTGAAGGCCGAAGCCGAGAAGGCCGGCCTCACGGTCGTCGAATCCGCCGCCACCAAGTCGGCTGAAGTGCAGGGCGCAGCCCGTGCGCTCGTCGGCCGCGCCGATGCGATCTACATCCCGACGGACAACACGATCATCTCCGCCCTCGAAGGCGCCGTCGCCGTTGCCGAGGAAGCCAAGCTGCCGCTCTTCACCGCCGACACGGATTCCGTCTCGCGCGGCTCCATCGCGGCGCTCGGCTTCAACTACAAGGATGTCGGCAAGCAGACGGGCGAAGTGGTCGTGCGCATCCTCAAGGGCGAGAACCCGGGCGACATCGCCGTGAAGGTTGCTGCCGGCACCGACCTCGTCATCAACAAGGGCGCCGCCGCCAAGATGGGCGTCACCCTTCCGGAAGCCGTCGTCGGCCGCGCGACCCGCGTGATCGAATAAGCCGAGGTTCGCGGACATCGCCAATCGGAATCAACCGCTGCCGGATCGCCCGGCGGCGGTTGATCTGTTAGAAAGGCCCATCCCGCGCGATGCGGAATGGGAAAAAGAGAAAGCCTAAGAGCCGTGAGCCTGATTGCCTTCTGGGGTGCCGTCGAACTGGGGCTGGTCTATGCCTTCGTCGCGATCGGCGTTTACCTTGCCTTCCGCGTGCTGGATTTTCCGGACCTCACCGTCGACGGGTCCTTCCCGCTGGGTGCGGCCGTCGCGGCCGTGCTGATCATCGCGGGCCTCAACCCCTGGCTTGCCGCCGCCGTCGCCATGGCGGCCGGCGCGGTTGCCGGCCTCGTCACGGCCATGCTGAATGTCAGGTTCCGCATCCTCAACCTGCTCGCCTCGATCCTCACCATGATCGCGCTGTTCTCGGTGAACCTGCGCGTCATGGGCAAGCCGAATGTCGCGCTCATCAATGCGGATACGATGATCAGCCCGTTCTTCGGGCTTGGCCTGCGTGATTTCTACGTGCGCCCACTCTTCGTCGGCATCCTCGTCGTCATCGCCGTCATCCTCGTCTGGCGCTTCCTCGAAAGCGACGCGGGCCTGTCGATGCGTGCGACCGGCGCGAATGCCCGCATGGCCCGCGCCCAGGGCGTCAATACGAACAAGCAGATCTATCTCGGCATCGCGCTTTCCAACGCGCTGGTCGCCCTCGGCGGTGCGCTCTTCGCGCAGACCAACGGCTTTGCCGACGTCACCTCCGGTGTCGGCACCATCGTCGTCGGCCTTGCCGCCGTCATCATCGGTGAGACGCTGTTCGGCGCGCGCGGCATCCTCATGGCGCTGATCGGCTGCGTGCTCGGCTCGATCCTCTATCGTATCGCCATCCAGCTCGCGCTCTCTTCCGACGTGCTCGGCCTGCAGGCCTCGGACCTCAATTTCGTGACGGCCCTGCTCGTCACCGTGGCGCTCGTGCTGCCGCGCCTTCGCCGCGGGGGAGCCGCCTGATGATCTCCGTTTCCGATATCAAGGTCGTCTTCGGCAAGGGCACGCCGCTGCAGAAGCAGGCGCTGAACGGTGTCAGCCTCACCATTGCGGAAGGCGAATTCGTCACCGTCATCGGCTCGAACGGCGCCGGCAAGTCGACGCTGCTCGGCGTTCTCGCCGGCGACGTCATCGCCAGCGAGGGCCAGGTGAAGATCGGCACCGCCGATGTGACCCGCCAGGGCACCGCCGCCCGCGCCGGCCGCGTCGCCCGCGTCTTCCAGGATCCGCTGACGGGTAGCTGCGGCGCGCTCTCCATCGAGGAGAACCTTGCGCTTGCGGCCCGTCGCGGCGAACGGCGCGGCCTCGCTTCGGCCCTCGGTCCGCAGCGCCGCGCGCATTTCCGCGAGCGCATCGCCGAACTCAATCTCGGCCTCGAGAACCGCATGCGCGACCGCATGGACCTGCTTTCCGGCGGCCAGCGGCAGGCGGTTTCCCTCGTCATGGCGACGCTTGCCGGCTCCGACGTGCTTCTGCTCGACGAGCATACCGCTGCGCTCGATCCGGGCATGGCCGAATTCATCATGACCCTGACGCAGAAGATCGTGTCGGAGCGCAAGCTGACGACGCTGATGGTGACGCATTCGATGCGTCAGGCGCTCGATTACGGCCACCGCACCGTCATGCTGCATGGCGGCGAGATCGTGCTGGACGTGGCCGGGGAGAACCGCAAGACCCTTCAGGTCGAGGACCTCATCGCCATGTTCCGTAAGATGCGCGGCCAGACGCTGGATGACGATGCGTTGCTGATCGGCTGAGCTATTTCGCCTGCGTGAAGAGAATCCGCATCGCGAAGACCGAGAAGACGCCCGCGAATGTGTAGTCGATGCCGCGCAGGACCTTCGGGTTCTGCTGGAGCCAGCCTGCCAGCCTGTCGGCGGCGAGGATGACGATCACGTTCACCGGGATGCCGACGACGATGAAGAACAGGCCGAGGAAGATCAGCTTGCCGGTGACGTTCGGGTCGCTGGCCGAGATGAACTGCGGCAGGAAGGTCATGAAGAAGATGATGACCTTGGGGTTCAGCAGGTTCACGCCGAAGCCGGTGGAGATATTGGCGAGCGCCGTGCCGCGCGGGCCGGCCGCCGCCTTCACCGTGAAGTTGGAGCCGTAGCGGATCGCCTGCACGGCAAGCCAGAGCAGGTAGGCCGCGCCGCCGGTCTTCAGGATCAGGAAGGCGGTGGGCGAGGCGGTGATCAGCGCCGAAATGCCGAAGGCGACCAGCAGCGTATGCACCACGATGCCGAGGCTGGTGCCGATCACCACATAGAGCGCCGGGCCGCGGCCCTGCGAGAGCGCCCGGCTGATGGAGAGCGTCATGTCCGGCCCCGGCGTCATGGCAAGCAGCAGGCTTGCGGCCGTGAAGGCGAGAAGCGTCGGGAGCGTGGGCAGGACGTCCATGGCGGAACCCTTGAAAAGCCGGGAGGATGACGGACTCTTATCCGGCTTTCCGGGGATTTCCAATCAAACCTTGTGATGGGCCGTTACGGTTTCTCGACGAAGGCCTTGAACCTGTCGGCATAGTCCTTGTGCCAGCGCGAGAGCGGCGGGCGGTTCTCGATGATGTCGCCCATCGCCCAGGCCATGCGGCGCTCGTCGAGGGCGCGGGGCACGTCGTTGTCCGGGCAGAGAATGTAGAAATCGCCGCGCTGCAGGCTCTCCATCATGAAATCGACCGTCTGCGTCGATGTCCAGGCGGCGTCGGGTTTTTCGGTGCGCTCTCCCCTCGTCAGGGCGGTGAAGACGAAGCCGGGGATCAGCAGATGGGCGGTAAGCTTCGCGCCCTCGGTGTTGCGCAGCTCGTGCTGCAAGGCCTCGGTGAAGACCTTCACGCCCGCTTTCGAGACGTTGTAGGCAGGGTTGCCCGGCGGGGTGGTGATGCCCTGCTTGGAGCCGGTATTGATGATGAGGCCCGGCTCGCCATGGGCCAGCATGTTCGGGCCGAAGACCTGCGTGCCGTGGATCACGCCCATCAGGTTGACGGCGAGGATATGGTCCCAGTTGGCCTCGGCGCTGAAGATGGAAGTGTCCGGCTGGATGCCGGCATTGTTCATCAGCACATGGACGCGGCCGAAGCGTTGCAGCACCGCGCGCTCCAGCGCTTCCAGCTCGTGCCGGTGGGCGACGTCCGTTTCCACGGCCATGACGTTGGCCTCGCCGGCGATGGCTTCCAGCTCGGCGCGCGCCTCGCCGAGCCGGTCGGCGTTGCGGTCGGCGATGGCGACGCACATGCCGGCCCCGGCGAAGCGCCTTGCGGCGGCAAGGCCGATGCCGGAGGCACCGCCGGTGATGACGGCGACGTTGGAAGCCTTGATGATATCCTTGAGGTCGGTCATGGGATTGCCCCTTCCATGGTTCGTTCCGCGCAATATGGGGTGGCAATCGCCCCGGTCAAATCCGGCTTGCGGCAGGATGCGTCGGGCTGCGCCCTTGCGTCACGCGCCAATCTCGCTAAAAGTGCCCGCGACACCGGGCTTTCGCGGGTTTGCTGCGGCCCTTCATGCAACGGACCTCATCATCATGGCATCACATAAAGACGTGAAGAAAGTCGTGCTCGCCTATTCCGGCGGCCTCGATACCTCGATCATCCTGAAGTGGCTTCAGACGGAACTCGGCGCGGAAGTCGTGACCTTCACGGCTGACCTCGGCCAGGGCGAAGAACTGGAGCCGGCGCGCAAGAAGGCCGAGATGCTCGGCATCAAGGAAATCTTCATCGAGGACGTGCGCGAGGAATTCGTGCGCGATTTCGTCTTCCCGATGTTCCGCGCCAATGCGGTCTATGAAGGCGTCTACCTGCTCGGCACCTCCATCGCTCGCCCGCTGATCTCCAAGCATCTCATCGAGATCGCCGCCAAGACCGGCGCCGACGCCATCGCGCATGGCGCGACCGGCAAGGGCAACGACCAGGTCCGCTTCGAGCTTTCGGCCTATGCGCTGAACCCCGATATCAAGATCATCGCCCCGTGGCGCGACTGGTCGTTCAAGAGCCGCACGCACCTGCTCGAATTCGCCGAGCAGCACCAGATTCCGGTCGCCAAGGACAAGAAGGGCGAAGCGCCGTTCTCGGTCGACGCCAACCTTCTGCACTCTTCCTCCGAGGGCAAGGTGCTGGAAGACCCGGCCGTCGAAGCCCCCGAATACGTGCATATGCGTACCATCTCGCCGGAAAGCGCGCCGGACAAGGCGACCGTCATCAAGGTCGGCTTCGAGCGCGGCGACGCCGTCTCGATAAACGGCGTGCGCATGTCGCCGGCGACCCTGCTTGCGGCGCTCAACAATTACGGCCGAGACAACGGCATCGGCCGTCTCGACCTCGTGGAAAACCGCTTCGTCGGCATGAAGTCGCGCGGCGTCTACGAGACGCCCGGCGGCACGATCCTGCTTGCCGCGCACCGCGCCATCGAGAGCATCACGCTCGACCGCGGCGCGGCCCATCTGAAGGACGAGCTGATGCCGCGCTATGCGGAGCTGATCTATTACGGCTTCTGGTTCTCGCCGGAGCGCGAGATGCTGCAGGCGCTGATCGACCGCAGCCAGGAGCATGTCGAGGGTGAAGTGACGCTGAAGCTCTACAAGGGCAATGTCATGGTGACCGGCCGCGAATCGCCGAAGTCGCTCTATTCCGACAAGCTGGTCACCTTCGAGGACGACCAGGGCGCCTACGACCAGAAGGACGCCGCCGGCTTCATCAAGCTGAACGCGCTGCGCCTGCGCACGCTCGCCGCCCGCAACAAGCGCGGCTGAGCGGCTCTGCCCGAATGAAAAGGCCCGCTGCCGGCAACGGCGGCGGGCTTTTCTTATTCCGCCGGTTCCGTCGCAAGCCGGGCGTCGCGGCCGCAGACCGCGCGATACCAGAGGTAGGAGAGGATCGCCATCAGGCCCATCGAGGGAATGATGGTGCCGAAGGCGAAGAGGGGCAGGCCGATGGCGGCGGCGATCAGGCCGGCGAGGAAGCCCGACCCCATCTGGACGAAGCCCATGGCTGCCGATGCCGAGCCGGCGATATGCGGGAAGGGTTCCATGGCGGCGGTCATCATGTAGGGCATCACGAAGGCGATGCCGAAGGCATAGAGGCCGACCGGACCCATGACGCTGAGGAAGGTCGGAGTTTCCAGAAGGTGCGAGGCGCAGGCGATCAGCACGCTGGCGATGCCGATGAAGGTGAGGCCGGGAACGACGATGCGGGCGGGCGTCATCCTGCGCATCAGGAGGCGCACGACGACCGTTCCGGCGAAGAAGAAGCCGGATTGCATGAGCATGCCGACGCCGAACTGGGTGGGCGTCAGGCCGACGCGGTCGATCAGCACGAAGGGCAGCATGGTCGCCTGGCCGTAGAGTGCGCCGACCGCGCCGGCCATGACGAGCGTGGCGGAGACGAAACGGCTGCTGGTCGCAAGATCGCGGTAGCCACGCAGGATCGGGCCGATGCGGCCCTTGGCGGGGTCGGGGGTCGTCGTCTCGGCCATGCAGAAATAAACCGCGCCGCAGGCGGCAAGCGCAAAACCCACCATCAGGAAGAAGATCGACTGCCAGCCGAACAGGCCGAGGGCGAAGCCGCCGAGCGTGGGCGAGACGGCCGGGCCGATGGCGAGCATCATGCCCACCATGTTCATGATGCGGGCGGCTTCGGTGCCGGTGAACTGGTCGCGCACGATGGCGCGCGAGACCGTCATGCCGACGGAGGCGCCGATGCCCTGCACGAGACGGCCGGCCAGCAGCGCGCCGACGCTGGGGGCGAAGGCGGCCATGAGGCTGCCGGCGAGGTAGACGGTCATGAAGATCAGCGTCGTCTTGCGCCGGCCGAGCACGTCCGACATGGTGCCGGAGACGAGTTGTGAGAGGGCGAAGCCCGCGAAATAGAAGGAAAGGGTCAGCTTGATCGCCGATTCCGTGGAGGAGAAGGCATGCACCAGCTCCGGCATGGCGGGCGTGTAGAGCGCCATGGAAACGGGGCCGAGCGCCACGAGGAAGGCGCTGATGATGCTCGTGCGGCGCTCGCTCATGCGCGCCCGCGTCACCGGCCGGTCTCCCTTGCCAGCGTCAGGGCGGTGCTGTCCTCCTCCAGCGCGGAGAGATTGGCGCGCAGGCGTTTCAGTCGCTCGCCCATCAGGTCCAGCTCCGCCTCGCCGATGCCGCTTGTCACATGCTGCATCAGCTCCATCTGCTCGACGCGGATGCTTGCGATCAGCGCGTTGGCGGCGGGCGTGGTGAAGATCAGCTTGGCGCGCCGATCCGCCGGATCCGCGCGGCGCTCGATGAAGCCGAGGCTCTGGAGGCGATCCAGATAGGTGGAGAGCGTCATCGGCTCGATACCCATGCGCTGGGCGATCTCGAGCTGGCGGCTGCCCTCCAGTGTGGCGATGCGCACGAGGGCGCGTGCTTCGCCCGGCGTGAGGCCGAGGCCGGCGGTGGCGATGCGGCGCTCGAAGGCGCTACGCAGCATGCGGGCAACGTCGATGAGGACGAAACCGAGGGCGTCGGGATCGGGGCGTGAGATCATGATTGCTTTCTGGCTATTGTAAGCAGAGCTTACTATGCACTCCCGGAATGGACAACTGGCGAGCTAGGGGAACAGCGCATGGCTGCCCTGCGAAAGGCCGGGCACACCCCCTTGACGAAGCAGGGCCGAACGGCTGGAATGCCTTGAGAATCAAGGGGATTTCCGATGACCGGTTCGATGCTATTCGGCGCCTTCATGGCTGCTCTGCTCTATGTGCTTATCCCCGGCCCGGCCTTTCTCGCCTTGCTCGGCATCGGCGCCGGCCAGGGGCGCAAGGCGGGGGCCCTGTTCATGGGCGGGCACCTTGCGGGCGACCTCGTCTGGTCGAGCCTCGCCCTTGTCGCCATCGTCGGCGCCAAGACGATCGGTACCATGGTCTTCGATGTGCTCGGCCTCTTCTGCGGCTTCTATCTGGCCTGGATCGGCTGGTCGGCGCTGCGCGCGAAGGCCCGGCAGGACGGCGCGGCCGTGATGACGGTGGAGCGGCCGCTGAGACGCGGGCTGATCTTCGGCCTGACCAACCCGAAGGGTTATCCGGTGGCGCTCGCCACCTTCACGGCCCTGCTCGCCAGTTCCTCCAATGCGCTCGATTTCGATGCCTTGCCGGCGCTGCTTGGCGTGTCGTTCCTCGGCTTCCTCGTCGCGGATGTCATCCTGATCGCCATTATCGGCGCGCGCATGGTGCGCACCTTCTACCGGCGGCACGAGCTGGCGATCGTGCGCATGTCCGGCCTGCTCTTCATGGGCTTTGCCGTGCAGGCCGTCTGGCACGCGGCGCCCGGCCTTCTCGGCTGGCGGAAGCCCTAGAGCGCTTTCGCTTTTCTTCGAATCGCGAAAACGCTCTTTCTCTCTTCGTTTTTTCGTATTTCCGAACGCAAAACCGCTACGCACTTTTGCTGGATATACTCTAAGCGGCGGCGGGAAAGCGGATCGCCACACGAAGCCCGCGCCCGCCCGGACCGTCCTCCAGCGTCATCGCCGCATCGAAGAGGGCGGCGATCTCCTCCACGATGGGCAGGCCCAGCCCCATGCCCGGCGCATCGCGATGCTCGCCGCGCGAGAAGCGCTGGCGCACGAGGTTCCGCCGCTCGGGGGCGATGCCCGGGCCGTTGTCCTCGACGGTCAGCAGCGCGCCGTCGGCGGTGGCGCGCACGCTCACCGTCACCTCCGCGCCGGGACCGGCATAGGCGATGGCGTTTTCCATGAGATTGCGCAGGAGTTCGCCGAAAAGCAGCGGTTCGGCGCGGGCCGGAACCGGGCCGTCGCCCTCATAGCCGAGGTCGATGCCGGCATCCGCCGCGGCGGGCACGCGGTCGGCGGTAAGCTGCTGGGCGAGGGAGGCGATGTCGATGGGCGCGGGTTTCTGCGGCTCGTTGGAACCGGCGGCGTCGATCTTCGCCATCAACAGAAGCTGGGCGAGGATGCGTTCGGCATGGGCGACGGCGGCGTCGCCCTTCTGCGCGGCCTCCTGCGCCTCTTCCAGCGTGCCGGCGCGGCTGGCGAGCGCAAGTTGCGTGCGGATGATGGCGAGCGGCGTGCGGAGCTGGTGGCTGGCATTGCCGGAGAAGTGGCGCAGCGCGTCGAGCGCCGATTGCAGGCGCACCATGAAGGAATTGACGGTATCGACGAGGCCCTGCACCTCGCTCGGCACGCGCTGCTCGATGGGATGCAGGTCGTTGGGGTTGCGCTCGGCGATGGCGTCGCTGAGGCGATAGAGCGGGCGCAGCGAGACGGTGACGGCGATCCAGACGATGATGGCGGCGCCCGCGATCATCATGGCGAGACGCAGCGCCGAGCGCAGGAGGATCGTCTGGGTGAGCTGGCGGCGGGCGATGGTGGTTTCGGCCACCGTCACGGCGAAAGGCACGGAGTTGATGCCCGTCGAGGCCGAGCGTTGCAGCACGGCGATGCGGATCGGCTCGCCGCGGAAGGTCGCATCCGCAAAGCCGATGGACCGGCCCTCCGTGGCCGCGATGGTCGGCAGGGTCTGGTAGCCGGTGATGAAGCGGCCGGGCGGGCCGTCGACGCGGTAGAAGACGCGGTCCTGCGCCGCCGAGGTCAGCATTTCCAGCGCGACATAGGGGATGTCCACCTCCAGCGTGCCGTTCTCCGTCACCACGACACGCTCGGCGATGGCGAGCGCCGAGCCGGCGAGCACGCGGTCGGAGACGGTGTTCGCCGTCTTGACCGCCTCGTTATAGGTATCGACGAGGGCGACGGTGCCGATCACCGCCGTCGAGACGAGCAGCCAGAGAAGGAGGCGGCGGCGCAGCGAGGAGGTGGGGAAGAGGGTCAAGCCGCGCTCGCCTTGTCGAGATAATAGCCGATGCCGCGGGCCGTGCGCACGGTCAGGCCATGCGGGGCAAGGCGCTTTCTTAGCCGGCTCACATATTGCTCGATGGCGTTGGCGGAAAGGTCGTCGTCGAAGGCGGCGAGCGACTGCATGATCGCCTCCTTGGCGACCACCTTGCCGGCGCGCATGAAGAGGATTTCGAGGAGGCCGAGTTCGCGGGCGGGAATGTCGAGCGGCGCGCCCTCGGCCGAGAAGGTGCGCGAATTGAGGTCGAGCGCGACGCCGCCAAAGGTGATGGCGGCGGAACGCAGGCCCGCCTGCCGGCGCAGCAGCATGCGCACGCGCGCCTCGAATTCGGAAATGTCGAAGGGCTTGATCATATAGTCGTCGGCGCCGAGATCGAGGCCGCGCACCCGCTCCTCCGGCGCGCCGCGCGCCGTCAGGATCAGCACTGAAGCCTTGCTGGAGCGCGCGCGCATGGCGCGCAGCACGTCGAGACCGTCCATTTCCGGCAGCGTCAGGTCGAGGATGACGAGGTCGAAATTTTCAGACGCGATGGCGGCGTCGGCGGAGGCGCCGTCGCGCACCACGTCCACCGCATGGCCGGTGCCCTTGAGGATGGCGGACAGGCCATCCGCCAGGGCTTCGTTGTCCTCGACCAGTAGAATGCGCACGTTTTCGTCCTCCCTTCGCGAGCTTAACGGCGGGCGGCGGACTTGTGAACCTGCGCGCGCTTTGGCAAGGTCGCGCCATGCGCCTTGTCCTCATCCTTCTTGCGATCCTCGCCGCCGCCTTTCCCGCGCTCGCCGAGCCGACCTTTTTTGCGGCGCGCGACGGCAATGCGGACGCGCCGGTGCTCGTCGTCTATTCCTCGCTGGACGAGCCGCTCGCCCGGCCGATGATCCGGGGCTTTGAGGAAGCCAATCCGGATGTCGCCGTGCGCTACGACGAGATGCTGACGGGGGAATTGCACGACCGCATCGTGCGCGAGACGGATGCGGGCGGGAAGACGGCGGATTTCGCCTTCTCCTCGGCGATGGACCTGCAGGTCAAGCTCAGCAACGACGGCTATGCCCAGCGCAGCGATCTGCCGATGAGCGACCGCTGGCCGGGCTGGGCCAACTGGCGCAACACGGCCTATGCGCTGACCTTCGAGCCGGCGGTCTTCGTCTATCACAAGCCGAGCTTCAAGGGCCGCAAGCCGCCGGCCTCGCGCGCGGAATTCCTCGCCTATCTCAAGGAGCAGGGCGAGAAGGTCTATGGCCGCATCGGCACCTACGATATCGAGCGCTCGGGCGTCGGCTTCCTCTTCATGGCGCGCGACCAGGAGCAGTTCGGCGATATCTGGACGGTGATCCAGGCGATGGGCGCGGCCGGGGTCAAGCTCTATTCGACCAGTTCGGCCATTCTGGAGCGCGTGGCGGATGGCCGCTTCGTGCTCGGCTACAACATTCTCGGCTCCTATGCCGCGGACTGGGCCTCGCGCCATCCCGATGTCGGCATCGTGCTGCCGAAGGATTATACGGTCGTCATGTCGCGCATCGGCCTCGTGCCGCAGGCGGCGGCCTCGCCGGAACTCGGGCGGCGCTACCTCTCCTTCTTCATGTCGAAGGAGGGGCAGGAAATCCTGTCGCGCGAATTGCAGATCGCCGCCGTCAGCCCCGAAGTCTCCGGCTCCAACACGGCGCGCACGATGAGCGCGCTGCTCGGCGCGCAGTTGAAGCCGGTGCCCGTCAGCCCCGGCCTGATGGTCTATCTCGACCAGGTCAAGCGCGCGCGGTTGATCGCCCGCTGGAACGAGGTCCTGCGCACGCAATAGGCATCCGGCGCGCCAAGGCCGGGCCTTGCGCCGCCATGTCAGGTAGATGTCAGCTTCCTGTGTTGCTTTAGGCTTCTTCATCGTCCGTGGAGGCGGACGGAAGACCGGGAGGAGAATTCTGCAGCAATCGCGCCCGCGAATCCGTTCGCGCCGGCGATGGCCGCCATCCTCCCGTCACAAGCAACGATGCGCGCAAAAAGCCGCGCCTGACGGAGGACATACCTTTGAAACACTTCTTCCTGGCATCGATCATCGCCGGCGCTCTCGCGCTTCCGGCCTTCGCCGCCGATTATTCGATCATGGCGCCGGCCGGTCCGGGCGGCGGCTGGGACCAGACGGCCCGCTCGCTGCAGACGGTTCTTCAGGATGAGAAGATTTCCGGCGCCGTTCAGGTCGTCAATGTTCCGGGCGCCGGCGGCACGATCGGCCTCGCCCAGTTCGCCAGCCAGAACAGCGGCAATCCGAACGCGCTCATCGTCGGCGGCTATGTCATGGTCGGCGCGATCCTCACCAACCAGTCGCCGGTCTCCCTCAAGGACGTGACGCCGATCGCCCGCCTCACCGGCGAATATGAGGCCATCGTCGTCCCGGCCGCCTCGCCGATCCAGAACATGGAAGACCTCGTCAAGGCGCTGAAGGCCGATCCGGGCGCGGTCTCCTGGGCTGGCGGCTCTGCCGGCGGCACGGACCACATCACGGCGGGCCTCATCGCCAAGGCTGCCGGCGTCGATCCGACCAAGATCAACTATGTCGCCTATTCGGGCGGCGGCGAGGCGCTGGCCGCGATCCTCGGCAACCAGGTGACGGCCGGCATTTCCGGCTACGGCGAATTCGAAGCCCAGGTGAAGGCCGGCACGCTGCGCCTGATCGCCATCTCCAGCGCCGAGCGTGTCGAAGGCATCGACGCCCCGACCATCAAGGAAGGCGGCCTCGACGTTGTGGTCGAGAACTGGCGCATGGTCGCCGCTGCGCCCGGCCTTTCGGCCGAGCAGGTCGCCGCGGTCAACGCCGATATCGAGAAGGTCGTGAACTCCGCCGCCTGGAAGGATATCCTGACGACCAAGGGCTGGCAGAACACCTACCTTGCCGGCGATGCCTTCAAGGCGCAGCTCGACAAGGATGTCGCCGCCACGGAAAGCATCCTCAAGGACATCGGGCTCGTCAAATGAGCGAGGTCCCGTCCTCTCACGAAAAGCGCCGCCCCGACAGGGCGGCGCTGGTCATCGCGCCGGTGCTCTTCCTGCTTGCCGGCATCATCTGGTGGGATGCCGGCCGCCTTGCGGAAATGAGCAACTATTCCCGCATCGGCCCCGCCACCGTGCCCCATGTGGTCGCCATCGGCCTTGCGCTGCTCGCCGTCTGGACCGCCTTCGAAGCCTGGCGCGGCGATTTCCCCGAGCGCGAGCCGGTCGAAATCCAGCCGGTCGTGATGATCGTCGCCGGCCTTGCCGGGCAGATGCTGCTCCTGAAGACCGCGGGCTTTTCCATCGCCACCGGCGTGCTCTTCGCGCTGACGGCCTTCGGCTTCGGCCGGCGCAAGCTCTGGATCTCGCTGCCCATCGGCATCGGCTTCAGCTTCGTCGTCTACATCATCTTCGGCCGCTTCCTGCAGCTTTCGCTGCCTGCGGGGCCGCTCGAGCACCTGTTCTTCTGAGGGTTGACGATGGGTACTTTCGAATTCCTGCTGCAGGGCATTGCCGTCGCCGCCCAGCCGATGAACCTGCTCTATGCGCTGATCGGCGTCACGCTCGGCACGGCCGTCGGCGTTCTGCCCGGCATCGGCCCGGCGCTGACGGTGGCGCTGCTCCTGCCCGTCACCTACAAGCTCGATCCGGCCGGCTCGCTCATCATGTTCGCCGGCATCTATTACGGCGGCATGTATGGCGGCTCGACGACCTCGATCCTGCTCAACACGCCGGGTGAAAGCGCCTCCGTCGTCACCGCGCTCGAGGGCAACAAGATGGCCCGCGCCGGCCGCGGCGGCCCGGCGCTTGCGACGGCGGCCATCGGCTCCTTCGTCGCCGGCCTCATCGCCACGCTCGGCCTTGCCTTCATCGCGCCCTTCGTCGTCAAGTTCGCGCTTTCCTTCGGCCCGCGCGAATATTTCGCGCTGATGGTGCTCGCCTTCGTGACGGTCTCGGCCGCCTTCGGCGATTCCACGCTGCGCGGCCTTACTGCCCTCTTCGTCGGCCTCGGCCTTGCCGTCATCGGTATCGACCAGCAGACCGGGCAGGCGCGGCTCTCCTTCGGCATTCCCGATCTTCTCGACGGTATCGAGGTGACGACGCTGGCCGTTGCCATGTTCGCCATCGGCGAGACGCTCTACGTCGCCTGTCAGGGCGACCGCATTCCCGACAAGGTGGAGGCGGTCAAGGGTTCGGTCTGGATGAGTGCGCAGGACTGGGCGCGCTCGTGGAAGCCGTGGCTGCGCGGCACCTTCATCGGCTTCCCCATCGGCGCCATGCCGGCGGGCGGCGCGGATATTGCAAGCTTCCTATCCTATTCGACGGAAAAGCAGTTCTCCAAATACAAGGACGAATTCGGCAAGGGCGCCATCGAGGGTGTGGCGGGGCCGGAGGCGGCCAACAATGCGTCGGCCGCCGGCACGCTCGTGCCGCTGCTCTCACTCGGCCTGCCGACGACGGCGACGGCGGCCATCATGCTTGCCGGCTTCCAGCAATACGGTCTCCAGCCGGGGCCGCTGCTCTTTGCGACCAATCCGCAACTCGTCTGGGGCCTCATCGCCAGCCTGCTCATCGCCAATTTCATGCTGCTGGTGCTGAACCTGCCGCTGATCGGCCTCTGGGTGAAGCTGCTGACCATCCCCAAGCCCTGGCTCTATGCCGGCATCCTGCTCTTCGCCACGCTCGGCACCATCGGCGCCAATCCGTCGGTCTTCGAGCTGGGCATGCTGCTCACCTTCGGCCTGCTTGGCTTTGCCATGCGCATCTTCGGCTATCCGATCGCGCCGGTCGTCGTCGGCCTCATCCTCGGGCCTATGGCCGAGCAGCAGTTGCGCCGGGCGCTGGCGATCAGCCAGGGCGACGTGACGGCGCTCTTCATGTCGCCCATCGCCGCCGTGCTCTTCGGCCTCGCCTTCCTCGCCGTCGTGGTGCCGCTCATCCTGCGGGCGCGCGGCAAGGGCGAAGTCCTCTCGCAGTTCGCGGCGAACGAAGACTGAGGTTCTTCTTTGGCGGTTGAAAACAAGGCAGGCCGGAAACCCCGTTTCCGGCCTGCATCCGTTGCATGGCTGGGCTGAGATTCCGTCTCTTGTCCTTCGAGGCCCGCAGCCTCATCTTCCGCTCGTAAGCTAAAACAGAAAGCGAGCAATCCAATGACCACCCTCCGCAACTCCTTCGCCCAGGGCTTCTTCGGCCGGGCCTTCGCCGTACTGAGCGCTGCCAACGCAGCCGCCGCGGCAGTCGAAGGGCACCGCCGCCCGAAGGAACGCGACCTGAGGACGCTCGGCATCAACCCCGCCGACTTCCCGCGCGTCTGACGCGAGACAGAGAATTTCCGAATGAAAAGGCCCGCCGATCGCAAGATCGGCGGGCCTTCTGTCTTTCAGGCTTGAAGGCCGGCCGTCGGAACGGCCGGCCGCAATCGTCAGACCTGTTCGCCGAGCTGGGCGGATACACGGTCGCTTGCACGCGCGCCGGCCGGATGCTCCAGTTCCCGCTCGCGCCTGTTGTAGCGGATCGAGGACCAGAGCGAGATGCCGATCAGCGTCGCGCCGCCAAGGCCGGTGATGACCTCGGGAATATGCACCAGCGTCTGGCAATACATGACCACCGAGAGGATCAGGATCGCGTAGAACGCGCCATGCTCCAGGTAGCGGTATTCGGCCAGCGTGCCCTTCTCCACCAGCATGATCGTCATGGAGCGCACATACATGGCGCCGATGCCGAGGCCGATGGCGATGACGAAGAGGTTCTGCGTCAGCGCGAAGGCGCCGATCACGCCGTCGAAGGAGAAGCTGGCGTCGAGCACTTCAAGATAGATGAAGGCGCCGAGGCCGCCCTTGGCCGCTTCCGACATCGCCTTCTGCGAGGCGTCCAGCAGGCCGCCGACGACTTCCACGGCAAGGAAGGTGAGGAGGCCGTAGACCGCGGCATGCACGAATGTATTGGCGGCTTCGCCTTCCAGCAGGTTCGAGAAGATAAGGATGAGCGCCAGAACGAAGGCGATCTCGATGCCCTTGACGGTCGCCGAGCGCGCCATGTGCTTCTCGATGAAGCCGATCCAGTGCACGTCCTTCTCATGGTTGAAGAAGTAGGTGAGGCCGACCATCATCAGGAACGTGCCGCCGAAGGCCGCGATGGGCAGGTGCGCGTCATTCATGATGCGGGCATATTCTGCCGGCTCGCGGGCTGCGAGGACGAGCGCGTCGATCGGGCCGATGCCGGCGGCGATGACGACGATCAGCAGCGGGAAGACGATGCGCATGCCGAAGACGGCGATGACGATGCCCCAGGTCAGGAACCGGTGCTGCCAGACCGGCGTCATGTCCTTGAGCTTGTTGGCGTTCACGATGGCATTGTCGAAAGAGAGCGAAATCTCCAGCACCGCGAGAACGGCGCAGATGAAGAAGACGGTCGCCATGCCGGAAAGCGTTCCGGTCGTCTGCCAGCCGAGCCAGGCGCCGAGCGCAAGGCCGATGACAGTCGAGATGAGTGCCCATTTGAGGTAGGAGAGGGTGGTCTTGCCTTCGCCGTTGCCGATCATGACAGCGCCTCCATGCTGGAGGAACGGAAGGTGGAATTGCGCATACCACGACGGGCATGCGGGTAAGGCATGGTCAGGATGTTCATGTGCGTATGAATCCGCCGGCTAATTGCTGGCGGTACCGACATCACGAGAGCGCCGTAAAAACTCTCGCCAGAGGGGCCCGGCACCAGGGTTCACCGCGGCAACCGATGTCAAAAGGCCGCGGGTACGGGACTGTTTTCACCGAACTCGTCTTCCGCGTCAAGAGGCAGGGTGCCGCACCCGCCTGAACGCGGCAAGGCGCATCCGGTTCCCAAATTTGTGCCGATGCTCTGTACCAATGGGGCTGTCCGTTCCTATATTCGCTGCACGATGATTTGCCAGAAAGGATGAGCCATGACCGAAACGCGCATCGATCCCGCCCTTGTCGAGTGGACCGGCCCGGGCGGCCTGCCGCGTTTCGATCTCGTGAAGGACGATGCCTTCGCGGCCGGTTTCGATGCGGCGCTGGCCGATCATGAGGCGGAGATCGACGCGATCGCGAACAATCCGGAACCCGCGACCTTCGAGAACACCGTCGTCGCGCTGGAAGTTGCGGGAGATGCGCTTTCGCGCGTTTCGGCGCTGTTCTGGAGCCGCGCCGGGGCCAATACCAACGACACGATCCAGGCGCTGGAACGCGACATCGCGCCAAAGATGTCGCGGCACTATTCGAAGATCGGCACCAATGCCGCGCTCTTCAAGCGCATCGATGCGCTGTGGGAAAGCCGCGCCGGGCTGAACCTCTCGCTGGAGCAGGTGCGCGTGCTGGAGCGGCACTGGAAGGGCTTCGTGAAGTCGGGGGCCAAGCTGGCAAAGCCCGAGCAGGACCGGCTTTCGGCGATCAACGAGCAGCTTGCAGGTCTCGGTGCGAATTTCGGCCAGAACGTGCTTGCCGACGAGAAGAGCTGGGCGCTCTTCCTCGACGAGGGCGAGGCGCTGGAAGGCCTGCCGGATTTCCTGAAGGATGCGATGGCCGCCGCGGCGCGTGAGCGCGGCGAGGACGGGCGCTATGCCGTCACCCTGTCGCGTTCGATCATCGAACCGTTCCTGACCTTCTCCGCCCGCCGGGACCTGCGCGAGCAGGCGTTCCGCGCTTGGGTGGCGCGCGGGGAGAATGCCGGCGAAACGGATAATCGCGGCATCGTCAAGGACACGCTGGCGCTGAGGGCGGAAAAGGCCGGCCTGCTCGGCTATCAGAGTTTTGCCGCGCTGAAGCTCGACAACACCATGGCCAAGACGCCGGAGGCGGTGAACGGGCTTCTCATGCAGGTCTGGGAAAAGGCCGTGGCGCGGGCGCGCGAGGAAGAGGCGGAGCTTGCCGCGCTGGTCGCCGAAGAGGGGCGCAACCACGAGGTCATGCCCTGGGACTGGCGCTACTACGCGGAAAAGCTGCGCGCGAAAAAGTTCAATTTCTCCGAGGCGGAGCTAAAACCCTATCTCCAGCTCGAAAAGATCATCGAAGCCTGCTTCGACGTCGCGGAACGGCTGTTCGGCATCCGCGCCGTCGAGAAGAAGGGCGTGCCGGTCTATCATCCCGATGTGCGAGTCTTCGAAATCCGCGACCGGGATGACAGGCTGGTCGCCATGTTCCTCGGCGATTATTTCGCGCGGTCCTCCAAGCGTTCCGGCGCTTGGATGAGTTCCTACCAGAGCCAGCATCGCCTGCCGCTGCCGAACGGTTCGGTCGGCGAGCTGCCGATCATCTACAATGTCTGCAACTTCGCAAAGCCGGCGGAGGGCAAGCCCGCCCTTCTCTCGCTCGACGACGCGCGCACGCTTTTCCACGAATTCGGCCATGCGCTGCACGGCATGCTCTCTAACGTCACCTATCCCTCCGTCTCGGGCACGGGCGTCTCGCGCGACTTCGTGGAACTGCCCTCGCAGCTCTACGAGCACTGGCTGACGGTGCCGGAAATCCTCACGCGCTATGCGGTGCACTACCGGACCGGCGAGGCGATGCCGCAGGCGCTGCTCGACAAGGTGCTGGCCGCCCGCACCTTCAATTCCGGTTTCGCGACGGTGGAGTTCACCTCCTCGGCGCTGGTCGACATGGCGTTCCACACGCGCGGTCCCGTCGAGGACCCGATGGCGGTGCAGGCGGAAGTGCTCGAGACGATCGGCCTGCCGAAATCCATCGTCATGCGCCACGCGACGCCGCATTTCCAGCATGTCTTCTCGGGCGACGGCTATTCGGCGGGCTACTATTCCTACATGTGGTCGGAAGTGCTCGATGCCGACGCCTTCGCCGCCTTCACGGAGACGGGCGACGCCTTCAACCCGGCCATGGCGGAACGGCTGAAGACCTATATCTACTCCGTCGGCGGTTCGGTGGACCCGGAGGACGCCTACAAGGCGTTCCGCGGCAAGCTGCCCAGCCCGCAGGCGATGCTGGAGAAGAAGGGACTGGCGGCCTGAAAAGGCGCCTCATCGCGGCGCCGTGCGCCGGGCGGGCAACAGAGTTGCGGCCCGCCCCTTTCGCATTTGCGGAAAAACATGTATGAGCGCGGCCATTGAAGACGGCGCCCCCTATCCCGCGCGCCCCGAACCTCAGAGATTACAACATGTCCATTCGCAATATCGCGATCATCGCGCACGTCGACCATGGCAAGACCACGCTCGTCGACGAGCTTCTGAAGCAGTCCGGCTCTTTCCGTGAAAACCAGCGCGTCGCCGAGCGCGTCATGGACTCCAACGACATCGAAAAAGAACGCGGCATCACCATTCTCGCCAAGGCCACCTCGGTCGAATGGAAGGGCGTTCGCATCAACATCGTCGACACGCCCGGCCACGCCGACTTCGGCGGCGAAGTCGAGCGCATCCTCTCGATGGTGGACGGCGCCATCGTTCTCGTCGACTCGTCGGAAGGCCCGATGCCGCAGACCAAGTTCGTGGTCGGCAAGGCGCTCAAGGTCGGTCTGAGGCCCATCGTCGCCATCAACAAGATCGACCGCCCGGACGGCCGCCACGAGGAAGTGCTGAACGAGGTCTTCGACCTCTTCGCCAATCTCGACGCTACCGACGAGCAGCTCGACTTCCCGATCCTCTACGGTTCGGGCCGCAACGGCTGGATGAACGTCAACCCGCACGGCCCGAGCGACGAAGGCATGGCCCCGCTGCTCGACCTCGTGCTCAAGCACGTTCCCGAGCCGAAGGTTGCCGAAGGCCCGTTCCGCATGATCGGCACGATCCTCGAAGCCAACCCCTTCCTCGGCCGCATCATCACCGGCCGCATCCATTCCGGCTCGATCAAGCCGAACCAGTCCGTCAAGGTCATCGGCCAGGACGGCCAGCTCATCGAAAACGGCCGTATCTCGAAGATTCTCGCCTTCCGCGGCATCGAGCGCACGGCGATCGAAGAAGCCCATGCGGGTGACATCGTCGCCATCGCCGGCCTCACCAAGGGCACCGTCGCCGACACGTTCTGCGACCCGTCCGTTTCGGAAGCCCTGAAGGCCCAGCCGATCGACCCGCCGACCGTCACCATGTCCTTCATCGTCAACGATTCGCCGCTCGCCGGCACGGAAGGCGACAAGGTCACGAGCCGCGTCATCCGCGACCGTCTCTTCAAGGAAGCCGAGGGCAACGTCGCGCTGAAGATCGAAGAGTCGGGCGACAAGGATTCCTTCTTCGTCTCCGGCCGCGGCGAACTTCAGCTCGCCGTCCTCATCGAGACCATGCGCCGCGAAGGCTTCGAGCTTGCCGTGTCGCGTCCGCGCGTCGTCATGCACAAGGACGAAGGCGGCCAGCTTCTGGAGCCGATCGAGGAAGTCGTCATCGACGTCGATGAAGAGCATTCCGGCGTCGTCGTGCAGAAGATGTCCGAGCGCAAGGCCGAGATGGTCGAACTGCGTCCGTCGGGCGGCAACCGCGTCCGTCTCGTCTTCTTCGCCCCGACCCGCGGCCTCATTGGCTACCAGTCCGAGCTTCTGACGGATACGCGCGGCACGGCGATCATGAACCGCCTGTTCCACGACTACCAGCCCTACAAGGGTGAGATCGGCGGCCGCGTCAACGGCGTGCTGCTCTCCAACGAAGCGGGCGAAGCCGTCGCCTACGCGCTCTTCAACCTCGAAGATCGCGGCCCGATGGTCATCGACGCGGGCGAGAAGGTCTATATGGGCATGATCGTCGGCATCCACACGCGCGACAACGACCTCGAGGTCAACGTGCTGAAGGGCAAGAAGCTCACCAACATCCGCGCCGCCGGCAAGGACGAGGCCGTCCGCCTAACGCCGCCGATCAAGATGACGCTGGAACGCGCCCTTTCGTGGATTCAGGACGACGAACTCGTCGAAGTGACGCCCAAGTCGATCCGCCTGCGCAAGCTGCATCTCGACCCGAACGACCGCAAGCGATTCGAAAAGCAGCGCGCCGCCGGCGCCGCATAATCGCACGCTTCCCGAAACGGGACAAAATGAGACCCCGGCCCTGTGCCGGGGTTTTTCATGTGTGTGCCATCGTTTTACGGCTTGTGACGTTTCTTAAAAAAGCGTTAACTTTCCGGGATACCACCTCGAACTTGCCTGTGGGCAAGGGGGACCTTCGCGCGATGCGCGATTCCGGTGGAATCGGTGCGGGAATATGAGTCGTGTTATGAAGACACTGTCGATCGATGTGCGGCGCGCCGAGCCGCAGGACGCGCGCGCGATATCCGAGACGCATCGGGTGTCGTGGCTGCAGGCCTATGGCGGCCTCATTCCGCACCGGCCGCTCATCCAGATGGTCGACCGCCGCGGCGAGGTCTGGTGGCGCAAGGCGACACGCGGCCCCGCAACGCTTCTCGTGCTCGACGTCGCCGGAACGGTGGCTGGCTACGCCACGCTCGGCCTCAACCGCGCGCGGGCGCTGCCGCAGGAAGGCGAGATCTACGAACTCTACCTGCGCCCCGAATACCAGGGCATCGGCCTTGGCCGCCTGCTCTTCGGCGAGGCGCAGCGGCTTTTGAAGTCGCTCGGCTGCAACGGCATGATCGTCTGGTGCCTGGAAGACAGCGAGCATGCGCATAACTTCTTCCGCTCCGCCGGCGGGCGCGACATTGCCGAAGGCATGGAGAATTTCGGCGAGAAGGAACTGAAGAAGATCGGCTTCGTCTGGCCCTGACGGCTACTGCGCCGTTTCCGGCAGGTTGCGCATCGGCTCGCCCGCCAGCTTTCCCCGTTTTCCCTGCCATCGCGGCTCGTCCTTGCCGCAGATGAAGCCGGCCGCCTCCCCGTCGGCGATCTGCCGGGCGAGCGCATTGGCGTCCTTGTTCTCCAGTGCATCGACATAGCCGACCACGCAGCTTGCCGGATTGTCCGGCGTGGCGACCGTCGAGACGACGAGGACCTGGCCGTAACGCGTGTTGGTGTCGTCCGTCGTTTCCGGATCGGCGACGAACCACCGCACGATGGTTGCGAAGGGCGCGCCGCCGCCGTCGAGCCGCCACTCGATCTTCGCATTGGTGTGGTTGAAGGGGCCGAAGGTTTCGAAGGCTCCGTCGAGCCAGTCCTTGCCGATGGGCCCGTAGGTCTGGCTTTGCCGCAGGTCGCCTTCCTTGAAATAGACCGGGACCTTCTTGTAGCCGGCGCATTTCATCGTGATGCTCTCGCCTTCCTCCTCTTTTGCAAGGGTCTTGCAGGCGTCGAGGTTGCGGTCGGTATAGGCGCTCTCGTTGGCCTGCGCGGTGGCGGCATGGACGGTGGCGGCAAGGAAGAGGGGCATCAGGCGCATGGGACATCCTCCGGTTAGCTAGAGAACGGCGCAGGCCGCCCGTCTATTCACCTTGGATGAAAGTCATGTTGCGCCGCAGCGGGATTCGCATTAGGAAGCGCGCAAACCACTCCATTTCCAATCGAGGGAGCCCCCATGCGTATCGATGCGATTTCCGTTGGCAAGAACCCGCCGGACGACGTGAACGTCATTGTCGAGGTGCCGGTCGGCGGCCACCCGATCAAGTATGAGATGGACAAGGAAGCCGGCGCGCTCGTCGTCGACCGCTTCCTCTACACGCCGATGACCTATCCGGGCAATTATGGCTTCGTGCCGCACACGCTTTCGGAAGACGGCGACCCGATCGACGTGCTGATCGCCAACACGCGCCCGCTCGTTCCTGGCTGCGTCATCAATGTTCGCCCGATCGGCGTGCTGGTCATGGAAGACGATGGCGGCAAGGACGAGAAGATCATCGCCGTGCCGGTGCCGAAGCTGACGCGCCGCTACGACAAGGTCGAGAACTACACGGACCTGCCGGAAATCACGCTGAAGCAGATCGAGCACTTCTTCACGCACTACAAGGATCTGGAACCCGGCAAGTGGGTTAAGATCGCCGGCTGGCAGGACGTTTCCGTCGCCAAGAAGATGGTTCTCGAAGCCGTCGAGCGTTACAACAAGTCGAAGTAAGCCTTGCGGCCGGGCCTGTCCCGGCCGTTTGCCCTTGCCTGAAATCGAAAACCTCCGGATCGTCGCCGATCCGGAGGTTTTCTTTTTCGGTCTGCGTCAATCAGGACAGAAGCGCCGGGGCCAGCACGCCGCGGATCACCTGCTCCAGGAAATACAGGATGACCAGCACGACGAGCGGCGACAGGTCGACGCCGCCGAAATTCGGCAGGACGCGGCGGATCGGGCGGTAGATCGGCTCGGTGAGCTGATACAGCGAGCGGCCGATGGCGGCGATTGCCTGGTTGTTCGCGTTGATGACGTTGAAGGCGTAGAGCCAGGAGAAGATCGCCGAGGCGATCACCAGGAACCACGCGATGCTGATGATGAACAACAGGGTGTTGATGACCGCTATCATTGACGTCTCCAATTGGTTTCGTCCCGACATGTAGCCATTGCCGGCCCCGCCAGCAAGGCCGGGCTTTTGGCGCGCGGCAACATGTTTAACGGGCCGGCCTCAAGCCTCGTGGAAGACCCGGTCGAGGAACGACCCCATCCAGAGCCGCAGGGCCGCATCGTGCAGCAGCCGGCCGTCGAGATGGGCGCGGCCCATCTGCGCGCCGGGCAGGTCGAAACGATGCGCCCCGCGCACCACCCAGCGATGCATCATGGCGAGTGTCAGCTCGCCGTGGAACTGGATGCCCCAGGCGTTGTCGCCGTAGCGAAAGGCCTGGTTCTCGTAGTGATGGCCGGTGGCGAGCAGCGTCGCGCCCGCGGGCAGGTCGAAGCCCTCGC
Organism: Shinella zoogloeoides; assembly: GCF_022682305.1. Lineage (NCBI taxonomy): Bacteria > Pseudomonadati > Pseudomonadota > Alphaproteobacteria > Hyphomicrobiales > Rhizobiaceae > Shinella > Shinella zoogloeoides. Next base: position 3,719,031 of record NZ_CP093528.1, on the reverse strand, counting down.
GGTGGAACTGGTAGACCATGTCCGGCCAGGCCATCAGCGCCGTGCCGGCCTCGGTCGCCTGAAGCGGATACCAGCCGATCTCCGTCAGGCCCTCCGCATGGCCGTAGACCGCGCCGCCGAGATTCTTCACCAGCATCTGCGCGCCGAGGCAGATGCCGAGGAACGGCCGGTTCTCCTTGAGCGGCACGGACAGCCAGTCGATTTCCCGCCGCACATAGGCTTCGTCGTCATTGGCGCTCATCGGCCCGCCGAAGACCACGGCGCCCGCGTGACGGTCGAGCGTTTCGGGCAGCCCGTCGCCTAGCACCGGGCGGCGGATATCCAGCCGGTAGCCCATCGCCCGGAGAATCTGGCCGACGCGGCCGGGGCTGGAAGTCTCCTGATGCAGGACGACGAGGATGGGGCGCTTGTTATGCGGCTTATGCGGGGAATCGAGCATGCTCAGACGTCGTCCGCCTCCTCCGCGCCCGCCGCCGCACCCACCCTTTCGGCCACTTCCTGCCGCTTCATGATGCGCTCACGGCCCGAGACGCCGAGCAGGTCGGCGATGCGCCAGATGGCATGGTCCTCCATCTCGCTGCGCTCGCCATCCGCATAGACGATCTCCCAGAGCAGGCCGATGAGGCTGACGCGCTGCTCTTCCGAGAGCTGGCGTTTCAACTCGGAGGTGAACTGGAAGAAGTCGATGGCCTCGCTTTCCGCATCCGTGCCGGCGGCGACGAGCGCATCCAGCTCCGCCTCGTCCACGGGGTAGAATTCCCTGAAGCGGGCGCGAAGGGCCGTCTTCTCGGATTCTAGCACCGTGCCGTCGGCCTCCATCACCTGGATGCAGAGCGCCATAACCGCGACCCGGGGGTCGTCGACCGCAAAGGCCGGCCGGCTGTCGCCACCGGAAAGGCTCGCAAGAAACTGCTGCAAGCGTTCGAACATCGATATGGCCCCATTTCCTGGAAGAGCATGTATTTCACGACTTGCGAAAATACGACGAATGCCTGTTTCTTCGCAATTGTATTAAAGGGCCATGACGCACTTTCTGCTCGAATCGTCCCTGTCTCAGAAAAGCCGGAAGCCGCTTGTGCCGTCCCGCTTCGCACCCGTGCCGTCCTTGACGCCCGGATCGTCCGGCAGGCCGTAGAAGGGCGGTTCCGTTTCCTGCGCGGCCGTCTCGGTCTTCGGCTTTTCCTGCACGGTCGCGGTCGCCTGCACAGGCTCGGGGACAGCCGCCACGACGACCGGCTTTTCCGTTTCCACCACCACGGCCGTTTCGGCCCTGGGTACGGGCTTCACGGCGATGGCGAGCGGGGGCAGGGTGCGGATGGCTTCGTCCACCGCATCCGCCGAACCCTCCTCGACCGGCCCTTCGAGGGTGCTGACCGGGGTGCGCCACTCGAAGGCGTCGAGCCGGCCTGTGACGGGCGAAACGGCGCGCCATTCCGGCGCGGTGACGCCGTCCGCCGTCCAGGCGGGATCGCGTGGGGCCTTCAGCGCCTGGTTCATCCAGTGGCGAATGCGGCCCTGGTCGCCGGTCTCGGCGTCCTCGATATCGGCGAGCAGCAGGAAGGCGCTTTCGCGTGGGGAGAGACGGGCGGCGGCCTCGGCCTTGGCGCGGGCGCGCGGGAAGTCGCGGGCTTCCAGCGCGGCCTCGGCGACGGCGTAGAGCGCCTCGGCGTTGTTCGGGCGCAGGGCCTCCAGCTTTTCCGCCCGCTTCAGCCGGTCGGTCGCCGAATCGCCGCTGCGGGCGCGGACATAGAGCCGCGCCACGTCGCCATGGGCGGTCGCCTTCCAGAGTTTTTCGAGGATCGAGGCGGCCTTGCGCAGATTGTCCTCGCGCAGATATGCCCTGGCTTCGACAAGGCCGGCGGGCACGAAATTCTCGTCGAGTTTCAGCGCCTGATGGGCGTCCTCGCGCGCGCCCTTCGGGTCGGCGTCGAGCTTTGCCGCCGCGCGGGCGGCAAGGAGCACGGCCTTGCGGCGCGCATGGGCCTTCTTTTCCTCGGGAGAGGCGGTGCGGCCGTCGCCGAGGAGCTTCAAGGCCTCGTCCCAGTCGCCGGCCTGCGAGCGGTATTCGAGCGCGGCTTCCGTCGCCCAGGCAAGCTGCGGCGCTTTTTCCGCCGCGCGCTCGGCATATTGCCGGGCGGCCTCGTTGGCGCCGAGGCGGCGGGCTTCGAGATAGAGGCCGCGCAGGCCGAGTTCCCGGGTTTCCGGGTCGTCGGCCATCAGTTCGAACTTTTTGCGCGCATCGTCGTAGCGACCCTCGATCATCGCCGCCTGCGCTTCGAGCAGATGGATGAGCGGCTCCTGATCGGCGCTGAGCAGACCCTTGGTGCGCGTCAGCATCTTGCGGGCGCCCACGGCGTCACCCGCGCCGGCGGCGATCAGCCCGGTCGAGAGCGCCTGATAGCCGCGGTCGCGCTTGCGGGCGCGGAAATAGCGCTGGATCGAGTGCGGCGACGTCCAGATGACGCGCACCAGCCACCAGGAGAACATGACGGCGGCGATGAGCGAGACGACGAGCGTTGCCGCCACCATCAGGCTCATGTCGGCGCGCTGGCCCTGCCAGATGACGGAGAGTTCGCCCGGCCGGTCGGCAAGCCAGGCGAAGCCCGCGGCGAGCGCGAGCACGAAGAGGACGAAGCCGAGTATGCGGATCATGAAGCCTCTCCTCAGCCCTGGTTGCCGGTCGTCATGGCGCCGGAAACGGCGGCGCCGATCAGCCCCTCGACGGTGACGCGGGCATCCAGCTTGCGCTTGTAGTCGGCCGCTGCGGCCTGCCCCTTTTCCGGCAGGGCCTGCCATTCGATCAGCGCGCCCTTGAAATCGCCGTCCTGCAGGCGGGTCTCGATGCGGGCGACGACGGCCTCGGGGCTGTCACCCTCGACGGTGCCGACCGGGCGCACGCGGATGGCCGATGCGGCGCTCGACATCAGGCGGTTGAAGATACCTTGATCGCCTTCCGGCTGGTGGACGGCGTCGAGAATGGCGTCCGCCGTCGGCTGGAAGTCGCGAACGAGGTCGGAGCGCGAGGGCACGCCGACCGTGGCGTGCTCGCGCAGCCCGGCCACGGACGGATCGTCCGGCGCGACGGAGGCGAAGGCCTCGAGTTCGGCGAGATAGGAGCCGCCCCGGTCGATTGCGGTCTTCAGCGCGCTGGCGGCGACGGCCCGGGCCATTTCTATGTCGCTGCGCGGCTCGTCGAGCTTCTGCTCGGCGGCGGCGATGCGCTGGGTCAACTGGCTTTCCGTCGTGCTGACGCTTTCGCTCGTGCGGGTGACGGCATCCTGCAGGGCGGCCAGCTCCGTGGTTAGCCGGCTAATTTCGCTTTCGAGCTTGCCCACGGCTGCGGGATCGGCTCCGGCAGCGCCCGGATTGGTGCCGGCCGATTTCTCGAGGGCGGCAAGCCGTGTCTCGATCGGCTGGAGATCCACCGTGACGGGCGTGGCGGGTTCGGCAAGGCGCGCCTTCAGCGCCTCGATTTCGCTGGACAGGCCGGCAAGCGCGCTGTCGCCGCCCGTGCGTTCCGGCCCGAGAGCCGGCAGGTAGCCGCCATATTGCAGGCTGCCGGCGCCGAGAAGCGCGATCAGGCCGCCAAGGATACTTGCGGCGAGCGTGCCGGACGTGCCGCGCTGGCGGGGCGGCGGCGTTTCCTTGCGCGCCGGCTCCTTGTCGGCCGCAGGGGCCGGCTCTTCCGGCGCCTGCTTCTCGTCTGCGATCTCCGGGCTTGCCGCCTCGTCCGGCTGTGCGGAGACGTCCGCAACCGTGTCGGCAGCTTCCGCCTCGTCGGTGGCGGGAACCGCTTCGAGGTCGATCGTCACCGGCTCGTCGCCGGTCCTGTTTCGACGGGACGGGGTTTCCGGTTCCATGGCGGCCTCCTCGCGTTCATGTGCATTGCCCTGAACGTAGACAGGGAAGCCGGGGAGGGAAAGACCCTTGCGGCAATTTCGTCCGCCGGGGGCCGGTTTCAGAGCAGCGCGAACAGGCTTTTTTCGTCGGGAGCGGCGGCGATGGAGACATTGGCGGTGAAGTGCCGGGGCACTGCGGCTGCGACATTGCGGCTCATGCAGAGCAGGCGGACGGACTGGAAACGCTCGGGTGTTTCGTGAACGGGAGGCAGGCGGAAGAAGGCGAGCGCGCTTTCGCGGGAATAGAGCAGGACGGCGTCGGGAAGCGGGACGAGCAGCGCCGCTTCGATGTCCGTTTTGGCGGGCGTGAGCGGCGTCATGCGATAGGCTTCGACGGTGCGGAAGGGGATGCCCGCCTCGCGAAGCCGGCTTTCGAAGGCGGGCGCGCGCGGATTGCCGGCGAGATAGAGCAGGGGGGCGTCCGGCAAGCCGGTCTCGCGATAGTGCGCGGCAATCATCGCGGCAAGGCTTTCGCCATCCCCGTCGGCGGCAAGGACGGTGGGGAAGCCGGCGGCGCGCATGGCGGCGGCGGAGGCCTGCCCGACGGCGAAGACCATGGTGGCAAGGCCGTTGCCGAGCCTGCCGGACAGGCGGGCGATTTCCGCGCTGGTGACGGCGATGGCGGAATGGGGCTCGCCGAGGGCTTTTCGCGTCGCCGTCAGGTCGTGTTCGGCCTGCGATAGCGGCAGGCAGACGGCCTCGTGCCCCAGCGCCGAGAGCGCATCCCGCGTGCGGGAGGCGGCAGGCTCGGGGCGAAGGACGAGGACGCGCATCTCAGCCCCAGCTTTCGAAGAAGTCCGCCCCTGCCTTCGCGCGGATCGCCTCGCCGGCCTCTTCGCCGAGCGTGGCGGCATTGGTTGCCGGGCCGCTTGCCTCGATCTCGTGGAACCGGCTGCCATCCGGCGTCAGGATCATGCCGCGGAACTGGACGTGGTCGCCCTCGACGGTCGCGTAACCGGCGATGGGCGTGCGACAGGAGCCGTCGAGCGTGGCGAGGAAGCCGCGCTCGCAGGTGACGGCGGTGCGGGTCGGCCGGTCGTCGATGGCGGCAAGCAGGTTTTCCATGCGCGCGTCGCCCACGCGGCTCTCGATGCAGATCGCGCCCTGCGCCGGAGCCGGCGGGAAGGAGACGGGATCGAGGATTTCCGTCGGCACGTCGAGCTTGCCGAGGCGCTTCAGGCCGGCATAGGCGAGCAGCGTCGCGTCGGCCTCGCCGCCGGCGAGCTTGGCAAGGCGGGTATCGACCTGTCCGCGGAAGACGATGACATTGAGGTCCGGGCGCAGCCGGCGGATGAGCGCCTGCCGGCGCAGCGAGGCGGAGCCGACGGTCGCGCCCTGCGGCAGGTCCAGCAGGCGTTTTGCGCTGCGGCCGATGAAGGCGT